>JAYVYQ010000157.1:0-5942 GCA_043784125.1 Afipia sp. | reverse complement strand
TTCAAGACCAGTGACGACTGCCTCGCCGGCCGCCATGCCGAGCGATCCGCCCATGAAATCGAAATCCTGCACGGCAACGACGACGCCATTGCCTTCGAGCTTGCCGTACCCGACTTTCACCGCGTCATGGAGACTGGTCTTGGCGCGCGCATCCTTGATGCGGTCGGCATATTTTCGCTCATCGCGGAATTTCAGCGGATCGGCGGTCACTTCAGGAAGCGCCACATCGAGCCAGGTCTCGTTATCGAAGATCGATTTCAGCCGCGCCACCGCGCCCATGCGCATGTGATAATTTGAGCCGGGAATGACGAACTGGTTCTGCTCGACATCCTTGTAGAAAACGAGCTGGCCGGAATCCGGACATTTGATCCACAAATTCTCCGGCGTCTCGCGCTTGAGAATATTTCGGATTTTCGGCCGGACGACGTTGGTCAACCAGTTCATAACGGGCTCCGTCTTGCTGAGCTGGATATATGGACGCCCGGACGGACCCCGGCAACCCTGCGGATTCGCAATAAATCGCTTGAATATAGGCCTATTCGGCGGCCTGTTTCGCGCCGCGCACGCCTTGCGCCAATGACGAAACAAAATCTGCGACGGCTGGCACGGTCTTGGCCGTTGCGTTGCCGTTCGCATCCAGCGTTTCGCGCAACACCTCGATCAGCGCTGAGCCGACCACCGCGCCATTCGCCGCCTGCGCGATGTCGCGTGCAGCAACCGGCGTCCGGATGCCGAAGCCGACACACACCGGCAATTTTGTGTGACGCTTGATGCGGGCGACCGCCGAGGCGACATCCGACGTCGCTGCGCTGGCGCTGCCGGTGATGCCGGTGATCGAGACGTAATAGACAAACCCCGACGTGTTCGCGAGCACGGCAGGCAAGCGCTTGTCGTCGGTGGTTGGCGTCGCAAGACGAATGAAATTCAGACCCGCCTTCATGGCCGGAATACACAGCTCGGTATCCTCCTCCGGCGGGAGGTCCACAATAATGAGACCATCGACACCGGCGGATTTCGCATCGGCAAGAAATTTATCGACGCCGTAGATGTAGATCGGGTTGTAATAACCCATCAGCACGATCGGGGTTGCGGCTTCGTCCTTGCGGAAATCGCGCACAACCTGAAGGGTTTTCTTCAGCGTCATGCCCGCCTTGAGCGCACGCAAGCCGGCCGCCTGAATTGCGGGACCATCCGCCATCGGATCGGTGAACGGCATGCCGATCTCGATGATGTCCGCGCCAGCCTTCGGCAACGCCTTGATTATCGCGAGCGATGTCGCCATGTCGGGATCGCCGCACATCAGAAACGTCACGAAAGCCGCGCGGCCTTCTTTCTTCAATTCAGCAAATCGCGTGTCGATGCGGGTCGTCACTTCTTCTTACCTTTGAGAATGTCGCCGACCTGCGGCACGTCCTTGTCGCCGCGGCCCGACAGATTAACCACCATCAGATGATCCTTCGGCCGCTTCGGCGCGAGGTCCATTACTCTGGCGATGGCGTGCGCCGGCTCCAGCGCGGGAATGATTCCTTCGAGACGTGACAGCAGTTGAAACGCCGCCAGCGCCTCGTCGTCCGTTGCCGAGAGATATGTGACGCGGCCGGTCTCATGCAGCCATGAATGCTCCGGCCCGATTCCGGGATAATCGAGACCCGCCGAGATCGAATGCGCGTCCTGAATCTGGCCGTCATCATCCATCAGCAAATAGGTGCGATTGCCGTGCAGCACGCCGGGGCGTCCACCAGCGATAGAAGCAGCGTGCAAATTGGTCAGACCGTGGCCCGCCGCCTCGACACCGAAAATCTCGATGCCGGGATCGTCGAGGAACGGGTGAAACAATCCCATCGCGTTTGAGCCGCCGCCGATGCAGGCGATCAGCGAGTCCGGCAGACGGCCTTCTGCTTCCTGCATCTGCACGCGCGTCTCGGTGCCGATGATCGACTGGAAATCGCGCACCATCATCGGATAGGGATGCGGACCGGCAACGGTGCCGATGCAATAGAACGTATTGGCGACATTCGTGACCCAGTCACGCAGCGCGTCGTTCATCGCATCCTTCAACGTGCGCGAACCGGACTGCACCGGCACAACCTTCGCGCCGAGCATCTCCATGCGGATCACATTCGGCTGCTGCCGCTCGACGTCGACCGCGCCCATATAGACGATGCATTCGAGGCCGAACCGCGCGCACAGTGTTGCGGTCGCAACGCCATGCTGACCGGCGCCGGTCTCGGCGATGATGCGCTTCTTGCCCATGCGCCGCGCCACCATAATCTGGCCGAGCACGTTGTTGACCTTGTGCGAACCGGTGTGATTCAGCTCCTCGCGTTTGAAATAGATTTTCGCGCCGCCGAGATGTTCTGTGAGCCGCTCCGCGAAATACAATGGCGACGGACGACCGACGTAGTCCTTGAGATAGCCGTTCATTTCCTTCTGGAACGACGGGTCGGCCTTCGCGGCCGTATAGGCTTTTTCCAGATCGAGGATCAGCGGCATCAGCGTCTCGGCAACGAAACGCCCGCCGAAAATACCGAAGTGCCCGCGCTCGTCGGGGCCGCTGCGAAACGAATTGGGAAGCGAGACACTCATGCGCGGCTTGCAACTTTCTGATTTGGCTGAGCGCCATCGGCATCGCGCGCGGCGCGAATGAAGGCGCGGATCATCTCGACATCCTTCACGCCCGGCGCACTCTCCACGCCTGACGACACATCGACGCCGCCTGCGTGGGTGATGCGGATCGCTTCCGCGACATTCGCAGCCGTCAGGCCGCCCGAGACCATGAAGGGAATTTTCACATCGAGATTCGTCAGAAGATTCCAGTCGAATGGCACGCCTAGTCCGCCGGGGCGGGTCGCATCCTTTGGCGCGCGCGCATCGAACAAAATGCGATCGGTAACCGTTGCAAAACCAGGAAGCACATCGAGATCGCTGGCTACCGCAACTGCGACCACCTTCATGACGGGGACGCCGAATGTCCGCTTGATGTCGCGGACGCGTGAGATGCTTTCGCTGCCATGCAATTGAAGGATGTCCGGCTGCAATGTTTCGACAATGTTCGACAATGTCGCGTCGTCCGCATCGACCGTCAGCGCGACCTTGAGCGCGCGGCCCTTTGCGATTTGTCCCAGCTCGTGGGCCGTACCGAGGCTGACGTGACGGGGCGAAGCCTCGAAGAACACGAAGCCCACCATGTCGGCACCTGCCTGAAGCGCGGCCTCAAGGGTCTCACGCGTGGACAGTCCGCAAATTTTCACCGCAAGCGACATTGCCAAAAACAGGTTGAGCCCAAGGGGCTGGCCGTCCGGAAATTCGGATTGAGGGCGCGTTCTACAACGTCGCGCCGGACTTGTCTCGCACGATTGCCCCATATTGGGGGCTTTGAACGGCGGGCAAGCCGCTATCGCGCCGAGAGGCTGGAACGTGCGCTTCGCCGAATGGTCCGGTCGTTTGCGAACGACCGCGAAGGTCCGCGAGTTGCGCCCGCGCATTCCGTGCTTCCGTCTCATTGAGGCGGGCGGCGCGGCGCCAACGCCATTGACCGAACCAGGTTGCGATTCCGCCGACAAGCACACCCAGCATCGTGAAAGCAATAATCACAACGAACAGCGGAAGCGATACACCCAGTGCCGCATCGGTGGAATCGAACGGATCGAACGACAGCATAACAGGGTGCCGGTTGGCCACCGCAAACACGATGAAGATAATCGCAAGCGGCAAGACCACCAGCACGTTGAGAATTTTACGGAGCATCGTTTGTCCTCGCGACGTCGGGGCAGCGAAGGGGCGGATCAGGTCGCGGCGGCGTCGCCGTCCGAATCGCGATTGAGGCGTTCGCGCATTTCCTTGCCGGTCTTGAAAAACGGCACACTCTTCTGCTCGACCGGAACATGTGCGCCAGTGCGCGGATTGCGTCCGGCGCGCGCAGGGCGATGCTTGACCGAGAACGCGCCAAAACCGCGCAACTCGACACGATCGCCGCGCGCGAGTGCTGCGACGATTTCATCGAGAATCGCATTCACAATATTTTCCACATCGCGCTGATAGAGATGCGGGTTGTGCTCGGCGATGCGCTGAACAAGTTCGGATTTGATCATTGAAGTATTGGATCCGTAGCGAGACGCAAAACCATTTCCTTGAAAAAGCCTTGAACTGTCAAGCCGCTAATTGAAAACAAGTGGCCGCTAAATCACGTGACAAAGACCCGAAATCGGTCTTGGCCTTTCAACCGCAGTGCGGCGCAAAACGGCTGAAACACGATTCAGGCATTCAGTTGCCCGACGCCGGTTGCCAAAGTGCGAGCATACCGTCGAGGCCGAAACGATCGACAGCCTGCACGACGCCGGACTGCTCCATCTGACGCGCGAATGAGCCGAGACCGAATGTATCGAGCGCGACCGTAGCCGTGGCGCGCAGAAAGGTCATGTCGCCAAAGCGCGGCGTTAGCTTGAAATCCTTCACCGGCAATTCTTTGTCGATCTTTTTTTCCGAAACCAGCCACGCGACGGCGGTTTTTTCATCCCCGAGTTGATCGATCAGCTTCAGGCCGACCGCCTGACGGCCGGTGAAAACGCGTCCATCCGCCACAGTCTGCAGCGTCGCATCGTCCATTTTACGGCGATCTTTCACCAAGCCACGGAACCAGGCGTAGGAATCCTTCACCAGCGCATCGAGCGCCGCACGTGCTTCGGGGCTGGTCGGCTCGAATCCATTCGGAGCGGCTTTAAGCGGCGAGGATTTGACCTCCTCGACCTTCACGCCGACCGTCTTCATCAGATCGGTGAAATTCGGGTACTGAAAAAGAACGCCGATCGATCCAACCAAAGCGGTCTGTTGCGCAATGATCTGGTCCGACGCAAGCGCGGCGATGTATCCGCCTGACGCCGCCAATCCCTCGACCACGACGACTATCGGTTTCTTGGCCTTCAGACGCATGAGGGCGTCGAACAATTGTTCGGACCCGGCAGTCGTTCCGCCAGGAGAATTGATGTGAACGATGACGGCAGCAGCCGACGATTTCTCGAGCCGTTCAAACGCCTCGACGCGCGCGGCATCGCTGCGGATCAGACCGTCGATCTTGACCCGTGCAATCGCATGCGAGCCCGTCAGCGCGCTGCGGCCTGCCGGCGTTGCAAGAGTACCGACGGCGACCACCGCGACGATGACGCCAAGCGCTGCCAGTACGCGCCAGAAAGTCAGCTTCCGGCGCATCCGGCGCCGGTCAACAATCGCATCGGAATCGGTAGGCATCGAAATCTCCTCGCACAGAACCGCTTCGGGGAAATGGATTTGTCGGCACAGCATTGATTTGAAGTGCGATCATTACATCAATTGCAATTCAATTTGGAGAAAACAAGGCTGCGCCCGGCCTGCGGCGCAGGGGACGAATGGCACCCAATGCAAAAGGGCTCCGGATTGCCCGGAGCCCTTCTTTGATGTTGCAAGTCGCGCTGACGCAGTTGCGCGATCAGCTGTCCCGCTTCTTGAGCGCGTTGCCGAGAATGTCGCCAAGTGTCGCACCCGAATCCGAAGACCCGTATTGGGCGATAGCTTCCTTCTCTTCGGCGACTTCAAGAGCCTTGATCGACACCTGCACCTTGCGGGCCTTCTTGTCGAACTGGATCACGCGCGCATCGACCTTTTCACCGACGGCGAAGCGTTCGGTGCGCTGGTCGTCGCGATCGCGGGCAAGTTCAGAGCGCTTGATGAAGGTGGTGAAGTCGGTGCCGGTGATCTGAACTTCGATCCCGGTGTCCTTCACTTCCAAAATCTCGCACGTCACGACTGCACCCTTCTTGACATCGCCCGGCTCAGCGAACGGATCGCCTTCGAGCTGCTTGACGCCCAACGAGACACGCTCACGCTCGACATCGATTGCCAGCACGATGGCTTCGAGCTCATCGCCCTTCTTGAAGCGACGCACGGCTTCTTCGCCGGTCTCGGTCCAC
>JAYVYQ010000156.1:0-6305 GCA_043784125.1 Afipia sp. | reverse complement strand
ATCTACGGCCAGAACATTTACGTCGACCCGAAGGCCGAGATGGTGATTGTGCGCTACGCTTCGCACCCGATGGCCGCCAACGCTGCCAACGATCCGGTGACGCTGCCAGCCTACATGGCCGTCGCCAAGGAACTGATGAAGAAGTGAGTCAGCGGACCTCCGTCGCCTGATCGTCCGCGATCAGGCGACGTAACGTTCCGGTGCAACGAAGGACTGCGGCTCGGTGTCACCGATCTGGCGGCGAAGTTCTTCTTCCAGAAATTCATTGGCGATAATCAGCGCCTTCAGCGTGCCGCGGAGGTCGCCGCCGCAGGTGGCAATCGCACTGTCGACAGCGCGGTCGTAGCGCTCGAGATCGTCCCGGCTTGCGCGTTCAAACATGATCGCTCTCCTGCTTTTCGTTGATTCCAATTGTTCCTTATTTGTTCTTTTCGGTCCCGCAAAGTCAATGGCGAACTTTCATCGGGGATGAGGGACCGCCGACTTATCCACCGCACGAAAAACACAACGTTATTTGGGATTGGGATCCTTCAAGCCGTCATCCGGCGCTTCAAATTTTCCCGCGCGATGAAGCACGACGGCGTTCGCCAGCGTGCGCGCGACGTTTCGCGTGACCTCCTGAAACGCCTCGTCCTTGTCCAGCGCCTGATGCGAGGTTGCATAGGGCTCGCCATATCCGATGTAGCCATCGGCCTCGCCTCGGCCGCCTGCGGAAATCAATTCCATGTCGGTCAGCCAATCCGACAGCGAACGCCTCAGCGTCACGGCACCTGTGATGTCGCCATGCGCGACGATGCCATAGTGCCGACCCGCAAGGTGCTTCGGATAATCCCAACCCTTTAGTTCGATGGCTTTTGCTTCGGCAGGCTTTTTGCCGTGCGTCGTTGTCGGATCGGGATTGCCGCCGTCTGCGCAGACCAGACGATCGATCATCGCCTTGAGCGCGGTCGGCGCGTGATACCAGTTCACAGGCGTGACGATCATGATGCCGTGCGCGGCGACCCAGAGCGGATAGATGTCGTTCATCCAGTCGTCGGTCTGACCCAGCGAATAATTCGGATAGCAACTGCACGGCCAGTGACACAGCGGCATCGAGGTCGAGACGCATGACTTGCACGGATGGATGTTTTTGCCGAATTCCGACGTCAGCCGCGACAGATCGAGAATATCCACCGCGAGGCCCTGCTCCTCGAAAATCGGTTGCGCGATTTTGATAAGCCGCCAGGTCTTCGACATCTCGCCGGGGCATGTGTGTTCACTGCGCGACGAGCCGTCGATGAGAAGAATGCGTGGCGGCTGCTTTGGGTCGTCGTGACGCTTTTGCGCGGCTTGGACCGCGTCTCGCGTGGCGAGCCAATCGACGGAGAGATCATAGTCCTGATCGGCGAATTCTTTTCCAGCCTTGCGGGTGCGCGGCGACTTGCGACCGTTGATATAACCGTCCCATGCCACGTCGATGATGGCGGCAATTTCTTTGTCTAGAGGATCGAACGCGGGGTCCTCAAAGCGGCTGCGATAACGCCTCTGAAACTCTTCCTTCGACAATTCGACCGAGGGCATTCCCTTGCGGACGTCGATATCGGCCATCATTTAAATCCTTGAAAGCAAAAGCCTGAATTCAACCGTCCCGACGATCAACGCGGCGCCTTCTCGCCTGTTCCGGCGCAACCCCAAATCGTTCAAAACACAGCCTTATTCCCTCTGCCGCTTCACAAATTTGTGTGGCATTTGCCCGTAACAACGCCGCCCTCATCGCGTATCTGTTGCATCGATCACGCGATTCGATGCCCGCAAAGGACATGTCATGCCTAAATCATCTTTCAGTAAAACCGCCCTCGCATTGACCGTCGCAGGCGTCCTGGCGCTGTCATGGTTTGTCGCAGCACCCTCGCGCGCAGCCGAAGAAGCCTTCATCATTCCGCCTCCTGCGAGTGACGTCGCCGCGACCGACGGCATGAAAAAGCTGGTGCTGGCCGGCGGCTGTTTCTGGGGCGTGCAAGGCGTCTATCAGCATACCAATGGCGTTATGCAGGCGGTGTCCGGATATTCAGGCGGCCTCGCACGCACCGCCAATTACGACACGGTTGGACGCGGCACGACGGGCCACGCCGAAGCCGTCGAGATTACCTACGATCCAAAGAAGATCAGCTTCGGCAAGCTGCTGCAGATTTATTTCTCGGTCGTACACGATCCGACGCAGCTCAACCGTCAGGGACCGGATAGCGGCACGCAGTATCGCTCTACTGTGTTCACGTCGGATCCCACCGAGCGCAAGGCCGTTGAGGACTACATCGCTCAGTTGAATGGCGCGAAGGTCTATCCGAAATCGATCGCAACCACGCTGGAGCCTATGCAGGGTTTCTACGCGGCGGAGGATTATCATCAGGATTACCTGACGCTGCATCCGAACCAGCCCTATATCGTGTTCAACGATCTGCCGAAGGTCGAGAACCTGAAGAAGGTGTTTGCCGAAAACTATCGCGAAAAGCCCGCGCTGGTTCGCGACGTGAAGGCCAGCAACTAAGTTTTCAGCCGCGTTTAGATCGAGCAAGCGGCGGCCAATCGGTCGCCGCTTCTCACATTTTGTCTTTGTGCTAATATCATCGAAAGGAGCAATCATGTCCGACGCAAAAGCCAAAGCCAGCTCCGGCAAAATCGAAAAATCCGACAGCGAATGGCGCCGCGAATTGACGCCGATGCAGTACGCCGTGCTGCGCGAGAAGGCGACGGAACGTCCCTTCAGCGGCGAATACGATCATTCGCATGAGCCGGGATCTTATGTCTGCGCCGGCTGCGGACAGACGCTGTTCGAGTCGGACGCCAAGTTCGATTCCGGCTGCGGCTGGCCTGCATTCACGCAACCCGCCAAGGAAAGCGCGATCGACGAGGAGAGCGACGGCACCCACGGCATGGTCCGCACGGAAGTGTTGTGCTCGAAATGCGAGGGCCATCTCGGCCATGTGTTCCCGGACGGCCCCGGCCCCACCGGCCTGCGCTACTGCATCAACTCGGCGGCACTGAAACTTCTGCCGAAGTAACAACGTCTCTATTTGAAGACTTTACAGACCGACCGGGCGCCTGCGGCCACACTATTGCCGCAGCGGAGCTTATGTTCCGGCCCCCGGCCTCAAAAACAAAAAACTCGCCAAATCACTCGAAGGAATACCGTTATGTCCGTCACGTCACGTCAGTTCGTTCTCGGCCTTGGCCTTGCTGGCCTCATCGTTGAGGCCATCGTATCACACCCAGCACTCGCCGTGGATAAGGTGAAGCTGTTCAAGGTGACCACGCCGAAAGACCAGATTGTCATCGGTCTCACCAAGGATGAAGTCGACCGGCTGCCCGGCAAGAATGCCGATGGGGTGACAAAAGTCCTCAACGACAAAGGCTCCATGCGGGTCTGGCAATATGCCGTTCGGCGCGGCGTCAGCGGCGAGCCTGAGCAGGCCCCGGTGAAGAACTTTTTTCTGACGGCGAACACGGCCGTGCAGATCGAGCCCTACAAGACCGAGATGCGGATCGTCCCGATTGCCGAAGAACGAATGGCCGAGGGCAAGCCGTCCAAGAGTTCCGGTGAGGGAACCATTCTCCGGTGACGAAACTTATCCCCGTGCGGCCGGGATATCCCGCCGCTTAGGGGAGAATTCTCATGTCACTCGGCCTGATACTCATCATCATTCTCATCATCTTTTTGCTGGGCGGATTTAGCGGCCGTTTCGGCGGCTATGGCTATGGCCTCGGACACGGCGGAATGGGCATCGGCGGCCTCATCCTCGTCATCCTCATCATCTTGTTATTGCTCGGAAAACTCTGATCCTTTGCGGGTGTAAATCCGGGCCTGCCGGTTAAAATCAACGCCGCCGCCTCATCGCGGCGGCTTTTTTCGCATTTCTGCGCCATGAAAACCCCGTCTCGGCGCCATTCATCATGCGCCCAATGACGGGTCGCAATTGGCGAAAAAAGGCCTATATTGGGGACTGTTCTGGAATGAATGACGCACGCCGCGCGACGGCACTTCCGATCCGCGCCCGCCCGTCATATCCGCAAAATCAACATCAAGAAGGCCGAACCCATGGCTGCGTTCAATTACAATACCGAAGCTGAGTTGTTTCCTGCGGCGATCCGCAAGAAGAAACGTGCCGGCTTCGCGTACCGCCGATTCCCGACCGCAGCCGAGGCCGTGCAATTTGCCATCGAGCAGCTTCCGGCCGACTCGCTGAACGGTGCCTATCTCCAGGTTGATGAAGCCCGCTTCGACCAGAGCGGCATCCGCACGCTGTATGAATCCGCCGAATTCCCGCTGACGCGCAATCGCCCTGAGCCTGTCGCCCCGGCGGACGACGAAAAGCAGACCGCCGCAGGCTAAACCGCTTTTATTTGCGCATGATCCGATCCGAAAACCGGTTTCCACTTTTCGGGATCATGCGCCTTTCGGCTGCTTGTCCATCCACTTTTTCAGCAGCCGCATGTTGCGGATGTTGGCGCGGAACAACACGTCGAACGCATCGCCGACAAACGGCACCAGCCCCACCACGCCATCCAGCGCCACGTTGCCGAGCATCCGCGCCACCACATGCTTCGGTGCGCCGAGCGAGCGCGCCTCGCGCACGATCCACAGCGAGATCGCGGTCGTCAGCAAATCGCCGAACACCGGGATCAAGCCCACAAGCCCGTCGATGCCGTAGCGGATATTCGTGCCCGGCAGCACGAAGGCGACATCGAGCAGCTTCGACAACGCATCGAGCCGCGCAAATCGCTGCTCGCGCGTGAGTGCGCCGAACGAGATGCCGCCGATCGCGCCGGAAATGTTCTCGAAATCCAGCCCCGAACCGAACGGCCCGCTGTTCATGCGCCCGGCAAAGCCGCCCGCGCTTGATTGGCCAGTGCTTGATTGGCCATGCACTTCATTGCCGTCCTGATCGATGGTTGGACCACGCTTCGCGCCGCCACTCGGTTTGGCGCGCGGCGACGGCTCGATAATCTCCTCGGTCATATTCACACTCGGCATACTCAAATCCCCAAAAACGCCCGAAAAGGCGCAAGCGACGTTACATAGGAACGCGCCAGCCGCGCACAAGTTGCGTCGCAAAATTCGATTGCAGCCAATTGCCGGATCATCTGCCCTTGATCGCGGCAACCTTGATTGAAGCAAGGCATTGCTGGCGCGTGCGCACCAGTTCGCGCCATTCGGACACATCCTCACGCGTCAGCGTGAAAGCCTGATCCGGCAATTTCCAGACGCATCGCCGTTCAGTGCCGACGCAGCGCCGCGCGCGGCGGCAATCCTTCAGCCCGCATGTTGAAGATACGTTGCGAATCTGCGCCATGCGCGTCAGCACAGCGTAGAGTTTTTGTGCGTGGTCGGTGTAGGTTTGCGAGCGGATCGTCAATCCCTCGCCGCTCGTCCCCGCGCAAGCGGGGACCCAGAATCCTTTTGCGCCTTTTCATTTGCCGCGATGGATCCCCGCTTGCGCGGGGATGAGCGGAATTGAAAATCTAACATCGTCTCATCTTTCCCTTCCGCGCAGCCGTCATCGCCTCCGCACCATGCAGAGCGTCAGACCGAATTTTCCCCCGAACCGTATTCGCATCCCTCATCGAGAGGGAGCGGAGCGCCGGAAGGCGCGACTTGGTAAGGCCGCGGGGGCTGCGATGTTTGCGAACACCGCAAGCCGCACCGCGTAACGCCTTTCGACGCTCCGCAACGGCGATTTCTGTCCCCGGTGCCGCTCTTCCGGGCGCAGGATCCGGCGATCTTTCGGATACGCCGTTCATCGGAGCGGATTTCGCCGCTCGTCACCTGCGCCGCGTGCAGCCACCGAAGGCAGGCTCCCGTAGTGGAGCCGGTCGGCGAACCGGGGCCTCCCGGGTGCGAAGGAGTGCGTCACTCCTCACGCGCGCGGGCGCCGCATCCCGCCCCGCGCAATCAAGCGTCCCGGACAACGCCCCTCAAGTGGGACGGGATGGATAGGAATATAGTCTTAGACCACCTGATTGTCAAGACCGTAAATTGATTGGATAAAAGTTCCCGAGGGGGACTATCAATGAGCCCGCAATTCGTCATCAGGAGAAACTTTCCTGAAATCGAGCCGCATTTGAGTGCGATCATCAATCAAGCCGATAGCCAACGTGATGCGCTGGGGTTTCTACCTCAACCTGCATACGCTGAGGCTGCGCGACAAAGAAAGCTCATATTGCTGCTTTGTCAGTCGAATGGTGAGAGCAAGTATGCGGGGCATCTACTTTTTGGAGGCACGTTTCCAAATCTTCGCGTGAGGCAGATCGCCGTTTCACCAGAATATAGA
>JAYVYQ010000155.1:0-4315 GCA_043784125.1 Afipia sp. | reverse complement strand
TCTCATCCCGGTCCTGATCTCGCCCGCAGCGCTGATGTGTCTGATCTCGGGCCAAAGCGCGTTTGTGACCGGCGCGCTGCTGATTTCAGTATTCGCGTTGATGGACCGCAGGCCGCTGATGGCGGGATTCCTGATCGGACTGCTGACCATCAAGCCGCAGCTCGGCCTGCTGTTTCCATTCTTCCTGATTGCCTCGCAGCGCTGGCGCGTGTTTGTCGCCGCAGCCTTAACGGCGATTGCGTTGGTCGCGATCACGACGGCGATCTTCGGTCATCAAGTATGGCTGGATTTCATCCAGAAGGGCCTGCCGGTGCAGGGCATGGTGCTGGCCGATCCTGACAGAATCGCCACGCCGTTTTTCCCGACCGTGTTCATGAATTTGCGCGGCGTCGACGCGAGCTATGCGCTCGCAATGTCGGTGCAGGCGGTGTTCTCGATCTTCGCCATCTGTGCGCTGATCTGGGCGGCGGCATTGCGGCGCGGTGCCAATCCCATGATGACGATGGCGCTGTTTTTCGCCTGCACGGTTTGCGCCTCGCCGTATCTGTTGTCCTACGATCTTGTGCCGCTGACCTTCGCCGCCATCGCCCTGCTGGCTAGCGGACAGTCAGACCGGGCAGGGCGGCGCGTGGTCCAGCTTGTGTTCTGGATTCCGGCCTTACAGCTGGCACTCGGCACATATCACGTCCCCGGTCCCGCGTTGATCGCACCGATTTTCGTGGCGTGGCTCGTGATGCGCTTGCGGGACGCGCCGCAAAGACCGCCGGAATCGGCTTGATTCCCGATGTTTTATCGGTGGCCGGTCCGACAGTCCTTGCGGCTCAACTGCCCCCTCCTATATGAGGCGGAGCGTTGCGTAAGCGCGTGATTTTTCGATATCTGGGGGTTGGGGTTGGATTGGTGCGCCGTTAGGGCTCAGCCAACCTGCCGCAAAAAGAAGGAATAAGGGACCATGGGTAAGGTCATTGGGATCGATCTCGGCACCACGAATTCGTGCGTCGCCGTGATGGACGGCAAAACACCGAAAGTAATTGAAAACGCCGAGGGCATGCGGACGACCCCGTCCATCGTTGCCCTCACCGACGATGGCGAACGCCTCGTCGGCCAGCCGGCCAAGCGCCAGGCGGTGACAAATCCGGAAAACACCATCTTCGCCGTCAAGCGCCTCATCGGCCGCCGTTACGACGATCCGACGGTGGAAAAAGACAAGAAGCTCGTCCCCTATAAAATCGTGAAGGCCTCCAACGGCGATGCGTGGGTCGAAGCCGACAAGCAGACCTATTCGCCATCGCAGGTCTCGGCGTTCATCTTGCAGAAGATGAAAGAGACCGCCGAAGCCCATCTCGGCCAGAAGGTCGATCAGGCGGTCATCACCGTTCCGGCGTACTTCAACGACGCCCAACGTCAGGCCACCAAGGATGCCGGCAAGATCGCCGGCCTCGAAGTGCTGCGCATCATCAACGAGCCGACGGCGGCTGCATTGGCCTACGGTCTCGACAAGACCAAGCAGGGCACCATCGCGGTTTACGATCTGGGCGGCGGCACATTCGACGTTTCAATCTTGGAAATCGGCGACGGCGTGTTCGAGGTGAAATCCACCAACGGCGACACGTTCCTCGGCGGTGAAGATTTCGACATGCGCCTTGTCAGCTATCTGGCCGATGAATTCCAGAAAGAGCAGGGCATCAATCTTCGCAACGACAAGCTCGCTCTGCAGCGCCTCAAGGAAGCTGCCGAAAAAGCCAAGATCGAACTCTCATCCACGACGCAGACCGAAATCAATCTGCCGTTCATTACGGCGGACGCATCAGGTCCGAAGCATCTCACGATGAAGTTGACGCGTGCAAAATTTGAAGCGCTGGTTGACGATCTGGTTCAGAAGACGGTCGAGCCTTGTCGCAAGGCGCTGAAGGACGCAGGTCTTTCGGCAGCCGAAATCAACGAGGTTGTGTTGGTCGGCGGCATGTCGCGCATGCCGAAGGTGCAGGAAGTCGTCAAGCAACTGTTCGGCAAGGAGCCCCACAAGGGCGTCAACCCGGACGAAGTGGTTGCGATCGGTGCGGCCATTCAGGCCGGCGTGTTGCAGGGCGACGTCAAGGACGTGCTGCTGCTCGACGTCACGCCATTGTCGCTCGGCATCGAGACGCTGGGCGGTGTGTTCACCCGCATCATCGAGCGCAACACCACGATCCCGACCAAGAAGGGCCAGGTGTTCTCGACCGCCGAGGACAACCAGGGCGCTGTCACCATCCGCGTGTTTCAGGGCGAACGCGAAATGGCGGCCGACAACAAGGTTTTGGGTCAGTTCGATCTGATGGGAATTCCGCCGGCTCCGCGCGGCATGCCGCAGATCGAAGTCACGTTCGACATCGACGCCAACGGCATCGTCAACGTCTCCGCAAAGGACAAGGCGACCAGCAAGGAACAGCAGATCCGCATCCAGGCATCCGGTGGTTTGTCCGAAGCCGACATCGAGAAGATGGTCAAGGACGCCGAAGCCAATGCGGCCGAGGACAAGAAACGCCGCGAGGCGGTCGACGCCAGGAACCATGCCGACGCGCTGGTGCATTCCACCGAGAAGGCATTGGCCGAACATGGCGACAAGGTCGGCGAGCCTGAGCGCAAGGCGATCGAAGATGCTATGGCGGACCTGAAGGAAGCGCTGAAGGGCGACGACGCCGAGGCGATCAAGGCCAAGGCCATGACGCTGTCTCAGGCGTCGATGAAACTCGGCGAGGCGATGTATACGCAGCAGGCGGAAGCCGATGCGAAGAAAGACGCCGCCAAGGATGACGTTGTCGATGCGGAGTTCACCGAAGTCGATGACGACAAGACCAACAAGAAGCAGGCGTAACGCTTCTCACCGAAACCTCCCCCTTGCGGGGGAGGTTTTGTTTGACCCTTAAGGTTTTAAAAATCTTGGCTCGCATGTCCCAGATCGCAAATGTCTAAGACCTGTTACTACGAGACGCTGGAAGTCGAACGAACCGTCGACGACGCTGGCCTCAAATCGTCATTCCGCAAACTCGCGATGAAATGGCACCCGGACAAGAATCCGGGCGATCCTGCCTGCGAGCATAAATTCAAGGAAATCTCCGAGGCCTACGAAGTCCTGAAAGACGGACAGAAGCGCGCGGCCTATGACCGCTTCGGTCACGCAGCCTTCGAGCAGGGCAATGGCGGAATGGGCGGTGGCCCAGGTTTCGGTTCGGGCTTTGCGTCTTCGTTCTCCGACATCTTCGAAGACCTGTTCGGCATGGCTGCCGGACAACGCGGCGGCCGCGGCGGCCGCGAGCGCGGTGCTGACTTGCGCTACAATATGGAAATCACGCTGGAGGAAGCGTTCGCCGGCAAGACCGCGCAGATCAACATTCCGGTCGCCGTCACCTGCGAGCAGTGCTCCGGCACCGGCGCGAAGGCCGGCACCAAGCCGAAGACCTGCGCGACGTGTGGCGGCGCGGGCCGCGTACGTCAGGCGCAAGGCTTCTTCACGCTCGAGCGCACATGCCCAAATTGCCAAGGCCGCGGGCAGTCGATCGACAGTCCATGCCCGTCATGTGCGGGACAGGGCCGCGTGCAGAAAGATCGCACGCTATCAGTGAACATCCCGCAGGGCGTTGAGGACGGCACGCGCATTCGTCTGGCCGGTGAAGGCGAAGCCGGGGTGCAGGGAGGACCTCCGGGCGATCTCTATATTTTCCTGTCGCTTGCGGCGCACAAGTTTTTCCAGCGCGACGGCGCGGATTTGCACTGCCGGGTTCCGGTGTCGATGGTGACGGCGGCGATGGGCGGCGAATTTGAAGTGCCGACCATCGACAAGAGCAAAACCAAGGTGAAAGTCCCCGGCGGCACGCAATCGAGCCGCCGCTTCAGAATCGCCGGAAAAGGCATGCCGGTGCTGCGGTCGCGCCAGATGGGCGACATGTACGTCCAGGTCGTGGTCGAAACGCCTCAAAACCTGACCAAGAAGCAAAAAGAATTGCTGGCGGAGTTCGAAAAGCTGTCTTCGGGTGAAACCCAACCCGAGGCTGCGAGTTTCTTCAAGATGGTCAAGGACTTCTTCGGCACCCGCGCCAACACCCCGTAAGCCAATCCTTGACGGTTTTTGCTTGCGCCTGTACCCCTTTATGACGGAAATTTGACGCCTCGCCCTGCCTTCGGGGCTCCTTGGAAGTGCAATGGCCCCGCAGTCCGCCGCGCGTGCGTTGAAGAAGCCGCTTCGTCTCGATGACGAAGTCCGTTTTCTCCGCTCATGGATCGAGAAGCCCCTCCACATGGGCGCGGTCATGCCATCGGGCAAGGTTCTGGCCCGCAC
>JAYVYQ010000154.1:0-3970 GCA_043784125.1 Afipia sp. | reverse complement strand
ATGTTGCCGCCACTTGAGAAATGTTCGCCGACAGCGCGAACGACGATAATACGAACGCGCGAATCTTCGTCGAGTGTTTCAAAGACCAGCCGGAGCTGGTCGCGCTGCGGCATAACAATGATGTTGTATGGCGGGCGGCCGAGAACGATATCGGCGCGTTCATGCGCTTCGTCGATCTCGACAGTGAAGCCGTCGAGTTTGGCCAAGCGTGGATCGGCGAAATTATAGGTCGTCGGCATAGGCTTTCTTCCTTCTAGCAAAATTGGATCATCATGCGGCGCTGGATGGGGGCTCTCGTTCGGATTCGTACTCTCCGGCGACGAGCAGCCGGCGTAGTAGCTTCCCAACGGGCGATTTCGGAATGGCATCGACAAAAACAAAGCGGCGCGGTCGCTTGAAGTTTGCAAGGCCGGAGGTCTGACAGAAGTTCTCAAGATCCTGCTGCGAAACTGGCGCGTTTCGCTTCACGAATGCAGCGACGATTTTGCCCCACTTCTCGTCGGCGAGGCCCACAACGGCGACCTCCGATACGGCCGGATGAAGGGACAAACAACTTTCAATTTCAACCGGAGAAACATTCTCCCCGCCGGTAATAATCATGTCGTCGACCCGGCCCGTGACGAACAGATCGCCATCGTCGTCCATGAAACCCGTATCGCCGGTAAAATACCAGCCATCGCGTAAAGCCCGCGCATCGGCTTCCGGTCGCCGCCAGTAACCTTCAAAGGATTCATCGCTCGCCAGCAGTGCGACGATTTCGCCTTCTTCATTGGGTGCCGCTACATCCGCAGCCGATGCTGCATTCAACTTCACGACCTTCACGTGCTGATTGATGCCGGCTTTTCCCGCAGAGCCGGGTTTGGCAACCGCCCTCTGATCGATCGTGAATGTATAAATCTCGGAGCTGCCATAATGGTTGACGAAAAGCTCCGGCCTGAAGGCCTCACCGAGCTTCTTCAACAATCCGTCCGTCATGGAAGCGCCGGCGAAACCAAGCTTCCTGACACTCGACACATCTGTCTTCTCGAAAGACTCATGATAAACAAGATCATGATAGAGCGTCGGCACAAGATAAAGATTTGTGATGCGTTCACGCTCGATGATCGACAGGGCTTGCGACGCGTCGTAACGCGGCAAACACACGAACGTGCCGCCGATGAGCGACATGGCGATCAATGAGCGAACGCCCATCGTGTGGTATAGCGGCATGACGCCAAGGGTGCGCTCGCCACGGCCATAAAGATTTTGTGCAACGTGAGCAACGCCTGCGGCGCGCTCCGCACGATGGCGCCGCGGCACTCCCTTTGGTTTTGATGTTGTCCCTGACGTATAAAGCATGATAGACCAGGCATCAGCCGACACATGCGGCACAGCGTCAGGCGCATCGCCGACAATCATACTGGCGAAATCAACACTATCTCGTGGACCAACAACCCCGACAGCGATGCGCTTCAGATCACCGGCGAGCTTGGAGTCGTTTAGGGCTTCCAATGAAACATCCTGAAAAGCCACAGCATTCGCTTCGGCATTCCCGATGCAAAAATCGAGTTCATCAACCTTCGCGCGCCAGTTGATCGGGGTGATCACAATACCTGCGAGCTGACACGCCCAGTGAAGAGTGGCTGCTTCCCAACGGTTCTGAAGAACTGTAACGAGATGATCTCCCGGCTTCAGGCCGATGCGATCCAGTGAGAGAACCACGGATGAAATCTTTTCATACCATTCACGATAGGTCAGCCGAAAATCGCCATCGACGATAGCCAGCGCGTTTGGGTCACGCGCCACGCTCGCTACAAAACTGCTTCCGAGATCAAGCATTGGTCTTCCCGCGAGCTGACATATCCCTGATCGTCGCGGCAGCCTCGAGTGCGGCCTTTACGATCGGGCTGTAACCGGTACAGCGGCAAAGATGACCGCTTAATATATCGCGGATGTCGGCCTCGCTCGGCGACGAGTTGCGACGCAAAAAATGATCGAGCGACATCAAAATGCCCGCGGTACAAAATCCACATTGTAAAGCATGATGCTTCTTGAACGCCGTCTGTATGATGCCCAGCGCATCATGCGATGGCGCGAGACCTTCCACGGTGCGCAAGTCAGATCCATCGACCTGCACGGCAAGCGTGAGGCAAGCCCGCGTCAGCATACCATCGACAATAATCGTACACGCACCGCAGACGCCATGCTCGCAACCGACATGCGTTCCGGTTGCGCCGATCTGCTGGCGCAGGAAATCCGTCAGCAGCAACCGGGGGCTAGCTTCGTCCTGAACGGATTTACCGTTCAACGTGAATTTCACCGAGTGACGCTTTTCCGCACTCAAGCGCGTCATTGCAGAACCTCTCGTACCACATCGCGACCGACGAGACGCACGAGATCGCGCCGATAGCGAGCCGTGGCATGAACATCGTCGCGGGCATCGAGGTCGTATGCAAATTCATTCAGCGCATCGTCTAGTCCGCTGTCGCTCAGTTGTGGGAACTCTCTTGCGGTCGGCACGTCGGCGACGCCCCCCACAGACAGGCGCACGCCGTTTGGCGTGGCGACCGCAGCGCAGGCGACGATGGCGAAATCTCCGTGACGCCGCGCGACTTCGCGGAAGGCACAACGCGTGCCGTTCGCGGCAGGAAGCGAGACCGCCTCGATCAACTCATCGTCTGCGCGCGCTGTCGCCATCATTCCTGTGAAGAAATCCTTTGCGGCCATACGCCGGCGTCTCTTCGCGTTTCTGAGATGAACTTCTCCGC
This sequence comes from Afipia sp., assembly GCA_043784125.1. Lineage (GTDB taxonomy): Bacteria > Pseudomonadota > Alphaproteobacteria > Rhizobiales > Xanthobacteraceae > Afipia. The sequence goes on along the minus strand of JAYVYQ010000154.1, from coordinate 1,223 downwards.
CGAGGGCCATTAGGATCAGTGGTATTTCTGCGCTCGGATCGGCATGAGCAAGCGAACCACAGATCGTGCCACGGCTGCGTGTTTGCTCGTGGCCGGTCCAAGGCAGAGCTTTCGCGACCAGTGGTAATGCATCACGGAGGCCTGACCAATTCAGCAGTGCAGCCTGCCGAACGCCTGCACCGATCGTCACGGCATCGTTCTTGGCATCAATTCGATCCAGCTCTTTCAATCGCATAATATCGACCAGCACTTTTGGACGTGCCAAGCGCATGTTGAGCATGGCCATCAGCGATTGACCTCCTGCAAGGATGCGCGCATCGCCACCTTCGCTCGCCAGCACGTGGAGTGCTTCGTCCAAAGATTCTGCGCGAACATAATCGAACGGAGCCGGCTTCATCGACCTCCTCCGAATAGACGCAGAATTTTGTTGAAGAAGGACGATGTTGCAGATGAGCCGCCCGTGCCGCCCTCCGCATGTCGCGCAAGCGCGGCGAAGAACTGCCCGATAATGACCTTCGTGGCACCATCGAGCAATCGTCCGCCAATGCTTGCAACTTTACCACCGATGGCAGCATCGTAATCGTAGGTCATGATCGTGCCACCATGACCATCCGGCGTCAGCGTGATGCGTCCTGCGCCGCCACCGAATCCAAGCGCACCGACCGCCGATCCGCCAAGTGTGACCGAATGCGGCGGATGAAGGTCTGACAATGTCACGTCGGCGCGATAGCGGCCGATCACAGGGCCGATGCCGATATTAACGTCGGCCCGGAAATGCGTACTGGAAATCTTCTCGACGCTGGCACAACCTGGAATGATTGCGCGCAAGGTCTCAGGATCGAGCAACATGACCCAAACGCGCTCCGGCGCGGTCTTGATTGAGGCCGTTCCTTCGCCGCGAAGTCGCCGGCCTTCCTTCGTTGTCGCTGGCTCAATCGCCGCGCGTCCGGCGGGGGGCGCTTGTTCAGCGCCGCGCACAAGTTCGGCAAGCCGCGCCGGCACCAGCGGAAGGACGATGTCATTGGCACCCAGTGCATCAGCGACAGCATTTGCGATGCAGACCGGCGTGGACATGCAATTGCCCTCGCCTACACCCTTTGCGCCTAGCGGCGTGAATGGCGACGGCGTTTCCATGTGCAGGATGAGCGGCTCCGGAACTTCCATTGTTGTCGGCAGCAGATAATCCGCAAACGTGCCGGTGAGAAAGCTGCCGTCCGCACCAT
>JAYVYQ010000153.1:0-6309 GCA_043784125.1 Afipia sp. | reverse complement strand
CCTCAAGCGCATTGAACCGATGCGAGGCTGCAAAAAAACAAAAGCCATTCTTCACGCGAACGACGATGCCGGCCGCCTGGGAACTGACTTCGATGATGTAGGTATCCGACATGTCTTTGACCCGTTACCCGAATTGCTTCAACTCTTCTGGCGCACCAACGCCAAGTGACGAAAAAAGTTTCGTCCGTTCTGAACGATAACTGAGTTACTTAGGCGGCATATCCGGCGATCCTCTATAGGGTTCATATGCACGCCCCGGGCCAATTGAAAACCCGCCAATCACGCACAGAATGATGACCGGGCAGGCAGCTCCTGACTCGCAGATGAGCAACGCGCCAAACCTGTAGGCGCTTCGTGCGACAACCGAATGAAAGACAAATGCTCATGGCCGCACGATGCGCGGAGCCAATCATCGGCGCAAGCGGTGCGCAAAAATAACGACGCGCGCGCTGCGGTTAGCCCCACGGCAGAATAAAAAGCCGCGCGGAGACGCTTTTCGCGCGAAAATTATTTCAGGGGTTTTGGCAGCGTTCGTGAATCACACCGAGACAGATGTCGAGGTCTGCTGGATCGGCGTCGGGTGGCCCTGATCGTCCACCGCAACATAGGTGTAGTTGCCGTCGGTCACGAGAATGGAGTTCTCCTCGTTGCGCCGCTGCACCCATGCTTCGAGATGAACGCAGATCGACGTGCGGCCGACATGCACCGTATTGGCGAAAACCGACACCACATCGCCGACGAAAACAGGTTTGCGGAATGTCATCGCCTCGACCGCAACAGTGACGTTGCGGGTTTTGGTTGTCTTGTAGGCGAAGATGCTGCCTGCCAGATCCATCTGGCTCATCAGCCAGCCGCCGAAAATATCGCCGTTCTGGTTGGTGTCGGCCGGCATTGCGAGATTCCGAATCGATAATTCACCCGTAGGAGACGTCGGCGCGGGCGGGGCATGAACAGTCGTATCGGCCATCAGTCAAAATCCATCGAATTGCAAAACGTGATTACTTATATTTAGCCCATCCTGCATCCGGCTTGAACCGGTCGCCGAATTTCGCGCGGAGATTTTCCAACGTCGCGACGATGTCCGCCGCCCCCCGCGTCTTTGCGTAGTTGACCGGGCCGCCCCTGAACGGTGCATAGCCGGTTCCGAAAATCATCGCGCCATCGACGAGGTCGCCATTGTCCACGATTCCCTCGCGCAGGCAGGCGATGCACACATTCGACATCGGCAGAATGAGCCGGTCGATCATTTCCTGCGTCGGCTTCACGGCTGACGGCGTCTTGACGGCGTGGCCATCCTTCCACTCGTAGAAGCCCTTGCCGGTCTTGCGGCCGAGTTCGCCGTTCTTGACCTTGTCGCGCAACCAGTCCGGTGCAGGCGGCAGCGCATCGCCGAATTTCGAGCGCAGCATGTCGCCGACAGCGAGGCAAATATCGAGCCCGACTTGATCGGCCAATTCAATCGGTCCCATCGGCATGCCGAATTTTTCGGCAGCAGCGTCGATGGTCGCCTTGTCGACTTTCTCGTCGAGCATCACCATGGCTTCCAGCATATACGGCGTCAGCGCGCGGTTGACGAGGAAGCCCGGTGAACTTTTCACCGGCAGCGGCAAGCGGTCGATGGCCCCGACGAACCTGATCGCAGTCGCGAGCGATTCCGGATCGACGCCGTCATGACTGACGACTTCGACAAGCTGCAGACGCGACACCGGATTGAAGAAATGCAGACCGAGCAGATGCTGCGGATTCTTCAGCGTGGTGCGCAGATCCTGCAACGGAATGCTCGACGTGTTGGTGGCAAGGATAGCGCCCGACTTCATGATCGGCTCTAGACCTGCATAAACCTTCTGCTTCAGTCCAAGATTTTCCGGCACCGCTTCGATGATGAGGTCGGCGTTGCGGACGCCCTCGCCGTTCAGATCGGGGATCAGACGATCGAGCGCATCGCGCTGGTCGGTCTTCTTGCGAATAATTTTTCCGAACAGATCCGCCGCGCGCTTGATCGCGCCCGCAATCGGCTCAGGCTTCATATCGGCCAGCGTCACGCGCAATCCCTGATTGGCGCACCAGGCTGCAATATCGCCGCCCATCGCGCCGGCTCCGATGACATGCACATATTTCACGGTATTTTTGCCGTCGGCGAGTTTCTTCATCTGCTCACGCAGGAAAAACACGCGGATAAGATTTTGCGCGGTCGGCGTCACCATCAGATTGGCGAACGACGTCTTCTCGGCGGCCAGCATCGCGGCGCGATTGCCGCCGTGCTTTTCCCACAGATCGACCAGCGCATAGGGCGCGGGATAATGTTCCTGCGGCGCGGATTTACGCGCCTCGCCGCGCATGCGGTTGCCGAGAATGCCGCGCACCGGGCCGAAATTCATCAGATGCCCGAGCAGGCTTTGCTTGTGCGGCTTCAGGCGGCCGAAGATCGCGTCCCTCACCGCGCCGCGCACATGGCGCTCCTGCGTCACGGCATCGACGAGACCGAGCGACTTCGCCTTGCGCGCGTCGATGGTCTTGCCGGTCAGCATCATCGTCATCGCCTCAAGCGGACTGACGAGATGCGTGAAACGCGCGGTGCCGCCGAGGCCCGGATGCAGGCCGAGCATCACTTCGGGAAATCCGAAACGCGCATTGTCGATGGCGATGCGCGTGTTACAGGCCAGCGCGATCTCGAGTCCGCCGCCGAGGCAGAAGCCGTGAATGACGGCGACGCTCGGAATCTTCAGCGCTTCGAGCCGGTCCACGACGGCATGCGCCTTGTTCATTTCGGCTTCGACCTGACGCGGATCGGTCGCGCCGCGAAACTCATTCACGTCCGCACCCGCGATAAAGCCAGATGTCTTGGCCGAGCGAACGACCAATCCCGCAGGGCGCTCGGCCTCAAGCGCGCCGACAACCTGCCCAAGCTCCTCGATGACATCGCCCGACAGTGTGTTGGCACTGGCATTGGCGCGGTCGAACAACAGCCACGCGATGCCATCTTCGTCACGCGTCAGCTTGAAATTCTTGTAAGCGCCAATGACGGCGTTCGGCCCGAGTTCGAGCACCCGATCCTTGAGAGCGTCCATGATTCGAGAGTCCATGATCGTTCCCTTACACTGTCTCGATGAGCATGGCGCCGCCGAGCCCGCCGCCGATGCATTCGGTGGCGATGCCGCGCTTGGTGCCGAGCCGCTGCATGGCGTTGACCAAATGCAGCACGATGCGATTGCCGCTGGTGCCGACCGGATGGCCGAGGCTAATGGCGCCGCCGTCGACGTTGAGCTTGGCCTGATCAATCTGGCCGGCCGCGCCATCGAGCCCAAGAATCTCACGGCAGAACTTGTCGTCGTTCCAAGCCGCAAGGCACGCGAGAAGCTGCGAGGCGAAGGCCTCGTTGATTTCCCAGGTCTCGATGTCCTGCAGCTTGAGATTGTTGCGCTTCATCAGTTCAGCCGATGACAGCACAGGTCCGAACCCCATGATGGCCGGATCGAGCCCTGCCCACTGGCTGTCGACGATTTTCGCCTTCGGCTTGAGGCCGTATTTCTGCACCGCGTCTTCCGACGCCAAAATCGTCCAGCATGCGCCGTCGGTGATCTGAGAGGAATTGCCCGGCGTCACCTGACCCCATGGCCGCTCGAACGCCGGCTTGAGTTTCGCCAACTTGTCCATTGAGGAATCCGGACGCACGCCGTCGTCGTGATCGTAGAATTTTCCGTCGCGGCCGAACGAGGTTTCAACTTCGCCCTTGAGAAAGCCCTGCGCCTGCGCGTTGGCGAGCCGCTTGTGACTCTCGACCGAGTAAGCATCCGCCTGCTCGCGGGTCACGCCCATCAGATGCGCGATGACTTCCGCAGTCTGGCCCATGTTGAGGTCCGTGATCGGATCGGTCAGCCCACGCTCAAGCCCGATGATCGGATTGAAATACGACGGCCGCGCCTTGAGAAACGCACCAAGTTTCGCAAGCGGCCCCTTGGCAGTTGCGAATTTCGAAAACCACCGCACGCCCGATTGTGGAAACACTAGCGGCGCATAACTCAACGCCTCCGCGCCACCGGCCAAAATCATGTCGGCCTTACCGGCTTCGATATATCGGTAGGCGGTATCGAGCGACTGCATGCCGGAGCCGCAATTGATCTGCACGGTGAATGCAACCATGCGCTCGCCCATGCCAAGGCGAAGTGCCGCCACGCGCGCCGGATTCATTTCGTCCGCGATGACGTTGACGCAGCCGAGAATGACCTGATCGAACGCATCCGGCGCGAACCGCTGCCGCGCCAGCAATGGCCGTCCCGCCTGCACGGCGAGATCAACCGGCGTGAAGGGACCGGGGCCGCCGCCCTGCGCTTTCAGAAACGGCGTGCGTGCGCCATCGACGATATAGACCGGACGCGCCATCAGCTGGCAGCCCGGTCAGGTGAGGCCTGTTTCTGTTCGGTGCGTTTCTTGTAGATCGGCGACAACGCCTCCGGCGCGAAATCATCCACCTCGATCACCAGCGACACGGCATCATGCGCAGCCTTGAGCTTTGCGCCTTCATCGGCGGTAATCACGCCTTTTTTCACGGCGTCGTTCCAGTCGCGAAGATGCGCGGCGCGCATTTTCTTGTCGATCGGCTCATTGGCCGTGACGGCGAGGAAGGCGCGCTCCAGCCGCGCCAGCGGGCCGTCATCGTCGATGTGATAAAGCCCAGCCGTCAGACGGTCGCGCACCGCACCGGGCGCGAGAACCAGTTGCGCGCAACGCTGCACCACCTCATCCGAAGGTCCGAGCGGATTGGCGCCAAGCGGCTGCACGATGATCTTCAAGATGACCGCAATGAAACGATTCGGCAGATTGGCAAGAATCTCCGCCAGACGATTTTCAATGGTGCGGATACCGTCCGCCATCACCCATTCGAGTGCCGCGAAGTCCGCGTCCTGGCGGCCCTCGTCTTCCCAACGCTTCAACGCCGCCGAGAGCAGATAAAGTTCGGACAGAATATCGCCGAACCGCGCCGACAGCATTTCACGTCGCTTCAACGCGCCGCCCAATGTCAGCAGCGCCATGTCGGCACACAGCGCGAACGCCGTGGAGTAGCGCGAGAGCTGGCGATAGTAACGTGTCGCCGCGCCAGCATCGGGTGCAGGCGCAAACAGGCCGCCGGTCCAGCTGCGGCCCCATGCGCGGAACACATTGACGACGGCGTGGCCGGCATGTTTCCAGAAATACTTGTCGAAATCTGCAAGGCCCTGCGTCTGGTCGGGATTGCCGATGGCGTTGATCTCGTTGAGCAGATACGGATGCGCGCGCGTCGCGCCCTGCCCGAATATGATGAGATTGCGCGTCAGGATGTTCGCGCCCTCCACCGTAATCGCGACCGGCACCGAACGATAGAGATTCCCCATGTAATTCTGCGGACCATCGATCACGGCCTTGCCGCCGTGAACGTCCATCGCGTCATCGACGACGATGCGCAGCCGCTCGGTCGCATGCAGTTTCATGATCCCCGAAATGACCGCCGGATGTTTGCCCTGATTGAGCGCGGCGCAGGTCAGCCGCCGCGCGGCGTCCACCTGATAGGCGGTGCCGGCGATGCGCGCGAGCCGCTCCTCGATGCCCTCGAACTTTCCGATCGGCACATGGAATTGTTGGCGGATGCGCGCATACGCACCCGTCACGCGCGCGCAATAGGCCGCACCTGCCGCCGATTGCGACGGCAGCGAGATGCCGCGTCCCGCCGCCAGCGCGCTCATCAGCATCTTCCAGCCCTGGCCGATCCGTTCCTGGCCGCCGATGATGAAATCCATCGGAATGAAAACGTCCTTGCCCCAGTTCGGACCATTTTGAAAAACCTGCATCGCCGGCAGATGCCGATGGCCGATGGTAACACCCGGAAGATCGGTCGGGATCAGCGCGACCGTAATGCCGAGGTCTTCCTCGCTGCCAATCAGATGATCGGGGTCGTGCGCTTTGAACGCGAGACCGAGCAGCGTCGCGACCGGGCCGAGCGTGATGTAGCGCTTGTGCCAGTTCAGCCGCAGGCCGAGCGTTTCCTTACCGTTGAACGTGCCTTTGCAGATCACACCCGTGTCGATCATCGAGGCGGCATCGGAGCCGGCTTCCGGGCTGGTCAATCCGAAGCATGGAATCTCGCGTCCGTCGGCGAGGCCCGGCAGCCACTTCTGCTGCTGCTCCTTGGTGCCGAAACGCATCAGCAATTCGCCCGGTCCAAGCGAGTTCGGCACCATCACGGTGACGGCTGCCGTCACCGAGCGCGATGAAATCTTCCGCACCACTTCGGAATGCGCGAAAGGCGAGAATCCAAGGCCGCCAAATTCCTTCGGA
>JAYVYQ010000152.1:0-9195 GCA_043784125.1 Afipia sp. | reverse complement strand
GCGCGCCACGCAGATCACATGTCCGCGTTCCGGAGGTGCGCGTCCTTGACTCCTGAAGGCTGGAGGGCGAAGTTCATGCAATCGCATTGATCGGCGTTTGCCGATCCGCCACAGCAGGATTCCAGCATGATCGAGCTTTATTACTGGCCCACGCCGAATGGCCATAAGATCACGATGTTTCTCGAAGAAGCCGGCCTCGACTACAAAATTCATCCGGTCAACATCGGCAAGGGCGATCAGTTCAAGCCGGAGTTTCTGGCGTTCTCGCCGAACAACCGCATGCCTGCGATCATCGACCGCAAGCCCCGCCGACGGCGGCAAGCCGGTGGAGATATTCGAATCCGGCGCGATCCTGATTTATCTCGCCGAGAAGACCGGCAAGTTCATGTCCGCCGACCTGCGCAAGAAGTTCGACGTGCTGCAGTGGCTGATGTGGCAGATGGGCGGCCTCGGCCCGATGGCCGGACAGAACCATCACTTCAATATGTATGCGTCGGAAAAATTGCCCTACGCGATCGACCGTTACGTCAACGAGACCAATCGTCTCTATGGCGTGCTGAACAAGCGTCTCGCCGATCGCGAGTATGTGGCGGGCGAATACTCCATCGCCGACATGGCCTCCTATCCATGGATCGTGCCTTACGAGCGGCAGAATCAGAAGCTGGAAGACTTCCCGCATCTCAAGCGCTGGTTCGAGGCGATCAAGGCCAAGCCCGCGACCGTGCGCGCCTACGCGCAGGGACCGAAGATCAATCCAGCTCAGGCTGGCATCAACACCGAGGAACAGCGCAAGATTCTGTTCGGCCAGACCGCCTCCGTCGTGAAGGCTTGAACTGATGGCAGCCGCGCTAAAACTGTTTGAGTTGTGCGGCACCGATCCGGCGCGCGTGTTCAGTCCCTATTGCTGGCGCATCCGCATGGCGCTGGCACATAAGGGCCTTGAAGCAGAATCGATTCCGTGGCGCTTCACCGAAAAGGACGCGATCAAAAAACATAATTCCGAGAAAGTCCCGGTACTGCTTCACGGCGACGAAGCCGTCGCGGATTCATGGGCGATTGCGAATTATCTGGAAGACACCTATCCGGACAAGCCGTCGTTGTTCGGCGGCGCGGGCGGCCGCGCAATGGCGCGGATGCTCAATTCGTGGGGCGACCTTATGGCCGCGAGCATGGCACCGTTCATCGTCGCCGATGTCCACGGTCAGCTTGGCCCCGTCGATCAGGATTATTTCCGAGCGTCGCGCGAAGCACGCTTCGGAAAAAAACTCGAAGACGTGGTTGCGGATCGCGATGCTCGCGTCGAGAACTGGCGCAAGACGCTGGAGCCGCTACGCGTCACGCTGAAATCGCAGCCGTTCATCGGCGGCGATAAACCCAACTACGGCGACTACATCGTGTTCGGCCCGTTCCAGTGGGCGCGCGCGACCAGCCCGTTCAAATTCCTGAAGGACGACGATCCAGTTTATGCGTGGCGTGAGAAAATGCTCGACGCATTCGGCGGCATGGCGCGCAAGTCTCCGGGTTACGCGGTCTGAAACCACCGACTTGTCACGCCGGTGTCATCGGTGAGGAGCGAATCGCTGCTAGCTGTTCGTCATGAGCGATTTCTTTCCAGCGTCCATTCATTGGGTCGGCGCGGCAGGCGCCGTGCTGACCACGATCTGCTGGCTGCCGCAGGCGGTGCGTGTCGTCCGCACCAAAGACACAGGCGCGATTTCACTGGCGACGAATCTGATCTTCGCAACCGGGATTTTGCTCTGGCTGATTTACGGCATCGCAATCGGCAATTGGCCGCTGATCGCCGCCAACGCGGTCTCGATGATGTTCACGCTGGTCATCATCGCGATGAAGCTGCGCCACGGCTAATCAGCGCGTTGCGGATTGCCGTTCCGCCTCCGCGCGCAGGCAGGTCTGGCAAAGGCAATCTTCACCACTGACCGGCATCGGCAATTTGGCGGTTTCCGCAGCGCACCAGCATCCGCCCGACAGATTGCAGGAAAATGCTGTTCCGCAGCGCGGGCAGGTCAATGCGCGTGGGTTGGATTTTGCGGCATCCGCTGACGGTTTTGTCATGGTCCGAATCACGATTTTGCCGAAACTTTCATGTCAGGTTCATCGGCTTGGGCAGTAAAGTCTTGCGCAGTAAAGTGATGAACGCATCGCTATATTGGGCCGACCAAGGCTACAGATCAACCGCGAGACAGTGCGAGATATCAATGGCCCGCGATCCGCAAGGCGCCCTCATCGCGCTCAACCGCTTCGGTCTCGGCGCACGCGGAGGTGCGGCCAGCGATTTTTCGAGCGCGGCTTCCGACCCGCGCGGTTTCGTCAAGGCGGAATTGTTCCGGCCGAATGGCGCGCTGCTCGATCTGCCGAGCCTGCGCGCGACGCCCGAATTGGCGAAGGCGTTTTTCGATTATCAGGCCGAACAGGAGCGCGAGCGTGCGAACCCGCCCAAGGTGGCGGATGCGATGGCATCGGCGACCGCGGAAGCCAAGCCGGATATTAAGTCGGACGTAAAATCGGACGTGGCGAAGCCCGATGCGCCGATGACGGATTCGAATCCGGCGACGCAGCCGGGTTCGGTATCCGGTACGGTCATATCGCCCGAAGCGATCAAGCCGAATACCGCTGCCGCCAAGGAGCCGCCGCAGCCACTCAACATCATCCAGAAAACCTTCCGCGCCGAAGCGTTGGCACGGCTGCAACGCGCGAACATTGCAGAAAGCGGCTTCGTCGAACGGCTGGTTGTGTTCTGGTCCAACCATTTCTGTATCTCCGCCAACAAGGCAGGTCTTGAGCGGATGTGGGCCGGTTCGTTCGAGCGCGAGGCGATCCGCCCGCACGTGCTTGGACGCCTCGGCGACATGCTCAAGGCCGTCGAGCAGCATCCGGCGATGATCTTCTTCCTCGATAACCAGCAATCGATGGGGCCGAACTCGCGCGCCGGAATCAACCGCGGCAAGGGCATCAACGAAAATCTCGCGCGCGAGATCATGGAATTGCACACGCTCGGCGTCGGCGGCGGCTACACGCAGGGAGATGTGACGTCGCTCGCGCGCATCATTAGCGGCTGGACGTTCTCCGGCCGCAACGGTCGTCTCGGGCCGCCTGGACATTTTGCGTTCGTCCAGAACTTCCATGAGCCGGGTCCGCATAAGCTGCTCGGCAAGTTTTACGAGGAGGAGGGACTCGCACAGGGCGAGGCGGCGCTGGCTGACATCGCGCGTCATCCATCCACCGCAAAGTTCATTGCGACAAAGTTTGTGCGCCATTTCGTCGCCGACGATCCGCCGCCTGCGCTGGTGGCGAATCTCGAAAGCGTCTTTCGCAAGACCGACGGCGATCTGAAAGCCATGACGATGGCGCTCGTCGATGCGGACGAGGCATGGAATGCACCAATGACCAAGCTGCGCACGCCGTATGAATTTCTGGTGGCGAGCGGACGGTTGATCGCCCGCATGCCGGAAGACCCGCAGCGCTATATCGGCGGGCTCAATGTGCTGGGCCAGCCGCTGTGGACGCCGCCGGGCCCGAACGGTTTTCCCGATACCAATGCAGCGTGGGCCGCGCCCGAAAACATGAAACTGCGTCTGGACATTTCATCTCAGATCTCGGCGCGTATCGGCGATGCGTTCGATCCGCGCGCGCTGCTCGATGTCGTGGCGGGCGAGGCGGCCTCGACCGAAACACGCCAGACCATCGAACGCGCCGAGTCGAAACAGCAGGCGTTTGCGCTGTTGCTGATGTCGCCGGAATTCCAGAGGAGATGAGCATGACGATCATCGGTTTGGATTGCTGCGAAAGTCACTCCCTGCGCGGCGTCTCGCGGCGCTCGCTGCTGATGGGGGCGGCGACGTTTGCTGCATGGGCCTATCTGCCGAAATTCGCGCGTGCCGCCGATGGCCGCGATCCACGCCTCGTCGTCGTGATCCTGCGCGGCGCGCTCGATGGACTGGCGACAGTGGCACCGGTCGGCGATCCGGACTATGCGGGCCTTCATGGCTCGATTGCGCTGACGCGCGATGGCCCGCACGCCGCGACTGCGCTCGATTCGTTCTTCGCGCTGCATCCGTCGATGCCGGAATTCGCGCGCATGTATAAAGACAAGAAGGCGGCAGTGGTGCATGCCGTCGCCACGGCCTATCGCGAGCGCTCGCATTTCGATGGGCAGGACGTGCTCGAAAGCGGCTTCGGCGGTCCGGGCCGCGTGCAAAGCGGCTGGCTCAATCGCGCGCTCGAAAACCTGCCGCGCGGCGAACGCGTGATGAGCGCGTTAAGCGTTGGGCCGACGACTCCGCTGGTGTTGCGCGGCGCGGCGCCGACCGTCGGATGGACGCCCGTGACATTGCCGCAAGCCGCCGACGACACGGCTGCACGTCTGCTCGATCTTTATCAGCATCGCGATCCCGCGCTGGCCGCCGCACTGTCGCAAGGCCTGCAAATCGACAAGGCCGCGTTGGGCGACGACATGAAGCCGAAGCCCGGCATGAACGGCGCGGCCGCGATGCGGCTTGCCGCGAAAGGCGCTGCCAAGCTGATGGCGGCGGATGACGGTCCGCGCATCGCCGCGCTGGCGTTCGACGGTTGGGACACCCACGCCAATGAGGGCGGACCCGTGGGGCGTCTCGCCCAATTGCTCGGCGGTCTCGATGGAGCGTTGGCGGAATTCGAGTCCGGGCTCGGCGAACGCTGGCGCGATACTGTGATCGTGGTTGCCACCGAATTCGGCCGCACCGCGCGCATCAACGGCACCGATGGCACCGATCATGGCACCGGCACAATTGCGTTGCTGGCAGGCGGCGCGGTGAACGGCGGCCGCGTGATTTCGGATTGGCCGGGATTGAAGATCGCGAACCTCTATGAAAATCGTGATCTAAAACCCACAACGGATCTCCGCGCTGTCATCAAGGGTGTGCTGCGCGATCACCTCGGTCTCGGCGACAAGGTGTTGGCCGACTCGGTATTTCCGGAAAGCGCGAGCGTCAAAGCCGTGCAGGGCCTGATCGCTTAGGCTTTATTCCTTCGTGCGCAGACTGCACGGCGATTTTGCTGCTGTGCAAGAAGCCTTGCTCGCCATCCGCCGATCCGTCAGGCTGGGCGCAAGCAAAAATAATACCCTGGGGAGACGTTCATGAATCGGCGCGAGCTATTGAAGGCGGCTGCGGTGTTGCCGCTGTCGCAAACTGTGTTTCACACCTTTACGTTTGAAGCCGACGCGCAGGCGGGCTATCCCGGGCGCAACATCACGATGATCGTGCCGTTTCCCGCCGGAGGTCAGGCGGATTTTGCCGCGCGCCCGGTCGCGATCGCGCTGGAGCGCATTCTCGGCAAGCCGGTGGTGGTCGATAACCGCGCAGGCGGCGCAGGCGGATCGGTCGGCAACGCACAGGCCGCGCGCGCCGAGCCCGATGGCTACACATTGCTGATGACTTTGTCGTCGCTGGCAATTTTGCCGGAAGCGGATCGGCTTTTCGAGCGTCCCGTCGCCTACGAAGTCTCGCAGTTCAAGCCGGTCGCGCGCGTGCTCGCCGATCCGACCTTGCTTGCCGTGCCGGCCACAGCACCATGGAAGACGCTGCAGGATTTTATCGACGACGCAAAAAAACGTCCCGGCGAAATTCCCTACGGCTCCTCCGGTCCTTACGGCACGCTGCACATTGCGATGGAAATGTTTGCATCGAGCGCCGGCATCAAGCTGCTGCATGTGCCGTTTCGCGGCGCCGGCCCCGCACTCACCGGACTTCTTTCGGGGACCGTGCAGGCGATTGCGGCGGCACCGGGCACGCTGCGTCCGCAGGTCGATGACGGCAAGATGCGCGTGCTGGCAAACTGGGGCGCGGAACGGATTTCGAGTTTTCCCGATACGCCGACGTTCAAGGAATTGGGATTTCCGGTTGTCGAATTTTATATCTGGGCCGGACTGTTCGCGCAGACGGCGGTGCCGGAGCCGATCATGCTTCGCCTTCGCGATGCGATGCGCGAAGCGGTGAAGAGTCCCGAAGTGGTCAAGACATTCGAGACCGGCGGAAGCCCGGTTGCCTATATGGACGCGCCGGAGTTTCAAAAATTCGTCGAGGTGGACAGCGCGCGACTGATTGCGGCGGTGAAGACCATCGGCAAGGTGCAGTAGGGGTCAGCGTGTCAACGCGCTGATAATTGCCAGCAGCGCGGTGGCCGCGAAACATGCCGCGACAACGGCGACAAAGTTGCGCAACAATCGAGGCCGCGCCGGGCGGCTTTCATCGAACATCAACCAGTTGCGCGCGAATCGCTTTGGGTCATCATCGCTCGGGCCGCCGGCGTTCACGGCGCCACGTCGCAGACATCGACCCATTCGGCCTGCGTCAATTCCGCCATGCGCACGGGCGAAATCCGCACGGCGCTGTTGATCGAGCCCGCCGCTGGCACGACTTCGCTGAAATTCTTCAGCGAGACATCGCAGTAAATCGGCAGTGGCGTCTTCAATCCAAATGGACAAATGCCGCCGACTGGATGCCCAGTTGCCTCAAGCGCCTCTTCGGCGTTCAGCATACGCGGCTTGCCGCCGAACACGGCGCGTGCCTTCTTGTTATCGAGCCGCGCGGTGCCGCACGTCACGACCAAAAGGATTTTATCGCCGACGCGTAGCGACAGCGTCTTGGCGATTTCAGCAGGCGTGACGCCGAATGCTTCGGCGGCGAGCGCAACCGTCGCGGAGCTTTTGTCGGATTCAATCACGGAAAATTCCGACGCATGGGCGGCAAAGAACGCGCGGACGGATTCGACGCTCATCGATCCGCCTTCAGATATTCAGCAGCTTGCGCGCGTTGGCCTTCAGCACTTTGGGCCGCACCTCGTGGCGAATCTCCAGCTTGGAGAAATCCGACAGCCAGCGATCCGGCGTAATCACCGGCCAGTCCGATCCGAACAGCATCTTGTCCTGCAAAATCGTGTTCACATAGCGAACCAAAATCGGCGGAAAATATTTCGGCGACCAACCCGATAGGTCGATATAGACGTTCGGCTTGTGGGTCGCGACCGACAGCGCTTCCTCCTGCCAGGGGAAGGAGGGATGCGCGAGAATGATTTTCATATCCGGAAAATCCACCGCGACGTCGTCGATATACATCGGGTTGGAATATTTCAGCCGCATGCCGTTGCCGCCGCGCATGCCGGAGCCGACGCCGGTCTGCCCGGTGTGGAACAGCGCGATGGCACCCGCTTCGTTGATAGCTTCGTAAAGATCGTAGGCCATGCGGTCATTCGGATAGAAACCCTGCATGGTGGGATGGAATTTGAATCCCTTGATGCCGTAGTCCGCGATCAGCGTGCGGGCTTCGCGCGCGCCGAGTTTGCCTTTCGCCGGATCGATGCTGGCGAAGGGAATCAGCACGTCGGAATTCGCAGCGGCGAGTTCGGCCATCTCGTAATTGTGGTAGCGGCGGAATCCCGTCTCGCGCTCTGCATCGACTGGAAAAATCACGGCGGCGATTTTCTTGGAGCGATAATAGGCGGCGGTTTCCGGCACGGTCGGCGGGTGCTTGTGCGGCGATTTGAAATACTCCGCCATCTGCGCCTGGAATTCGTCGTAGCCGTCATCGCCATGCGTGCCGCAAGGCTCCTCCGCATGGGTGTGGATGTCGATGGCGACGAGATCGTCGACGTTCATGGATTTTGTTTTATCGAGCATGGCGCACTCCTGCCTGGTCGTTACTTTGACAATTCTTTCGACCGTTTGGTGGCGGCGGCGACAGCGCGTGTCAGCAGCGACTGGAACCCGCCATCGCCCATCAGCACACTCAATGCAGCCGCCGTCGTGCCGCCCGGAGAGGTGACATTCTCGCGTAATGTCGCGCTGGTCAAATCCGAACGGCGCAGTAATTCGCCGGAACCCGCAACCGTTTCGCGCGCGAGTTTTGTGGCAAGCGCTTCCGGTAGTCCGGCGGCGATCCCGGCGCGCGCGAGTTCTTCGGCCAGAAGGAAGACGTAGGCAGGGCCGGAGCCCGATACTGCGGTCACGGCGTCCATCTGCTGTTCGTTATCCCTGTCTATCCACTCAACGTCGCCGTTAGCGCGTAACAGCGCATCGGCAACGGCGCGCTGATCTGATGAGACATCGCGCTCTGCGACAGCAACCGTTATGCCGCGCCCTATAGCGGCGGGTGTGTTCGGCATCGCGCGAATGGCCTTGCCGCCGAAGGCAAGTTTAATGACCGTTAGGGTCACTCCCGCCATGATGGAGATCACTAGCGTTGAACCTTGGATTAGCTCCTTAAGTTGCGGCCCAGCCTCTTCAAGCATCTGTGGTTTCACTGCGAGCACCAGCACGTCGGCAGAACCGGCATCCCGCGCGCTAGCAACGAGCTTCACGCCTTTGGTTGCAAAGTCGCGCGTCTCGTCCGACGGATGCGGTTCGATCACAACGACGCGCTTCGGATCGAGGCCCTGCGCCAGCCAGCCCGACAGCATCGCGCCGCCCATCTTGCCCGCGCCCGCGAGAACGATGGTGCCGAAGAGATTTTTCAGTGCGTCGGAAGATGAAGCCATTCTACGCAACACTCAGGTCGTCCCGGCGAAGGCCCGGACCCATAACCACCGACTTTCCATTGAATCCGGGAATTTGCAACATGCCCCGCCAAACTTGCGCGACAGGTGCTATGGGTCCCGGCCTTCGCCGGGACGACATTCTACAGTTTGCGAATGATCGGGATAAACGAGATCTACGCCTCACCCGCCGTATCGAACATCGCGGCACTCATGGCCTCTTGGGCGGTCTTTCCGGCCCAGACCACGAATTGCAGCGCCGGATAATAGCGTTCGCACGCGCCGATGGCGCCTTCCAGCATCAGTTCGCATTGCGCGGGCGAGGCGACGATACCGTCTGGCAGGATCAGCGCCTGCCGCAACATCACCGAGCCGGTCGTGGTCCACAGGTCGAAATGCCCGATCCACAATTGTTCGTTGATGGCGGCGATCAGGCGGCGCACTTCCTCGCGCCGCGCCTCGGGAATCTTCATGTCGAAGGCACAGGCCAGATGCAGCGCGTCGATCTCGCCCATCCAGGTGAAGGAGAGCTGGTAATCTGTCCACTGGCCGCGCGTCAGAATCGTGACTTCATCGTCGCCGGAGCGCTCGAACGACCAATCGTTCGAGGACGCGATGTCCTCGACGACGCTCAGCGGGTTGGTCCGCGAATCCGTAATGATGTCCAAG
>JAYVYQ010000151.1:0-2734 GCA_043784125.1 Afipia sp. | reverse complement strand
CGCGTTGACGAGCGTGGATTTGCCGACATTGGGCGCGCCGATCAGCGCGACGAAGCCGCACCGCGTCGGCACGCCTGTTGCTACGGGTTGGTCAATCATCGTTGCCGCCCTTGACGCCTTCTCGGGCGAGCATCGCGGTGGCCGCGACTTTCTCGGCTGCCCGCTTGCTGCCGCCGATGCCCTCGGCAGGTTTCAGTCCCGGCAATTCGACGACGACACGAAACTGCGGATCGTGATGCGGTCCGGTGCGCTCAACCTCGCGGTAGGACGGCGTCGGCAAGCCCTTGCCCTGCGCCCATTCCTGCAACACGGTTTTCGGATCGCGCAGCGGGCGAACCGGCTTGCGCATCCGCTCGGTCCAGTTGCTTTCAACGAACACCACCGAGGCGTCGTAGCCGCCGTCGAGAAAAATCGCGCCGATCACCGCTTCGCAAATATCGCCGAGCACGGATTTGCGCAGCCGCGCGCTGGCTCCCGCGCCGACGCTGCCGAGCTTGATCGCTTCATCCAGACCCAGCGAGCGTGCGACATCGGCGCAGGCTTCCCTGCGCACCAAGTCCGCGAGGCGCTTGGAAAGTTCGCCTTCGTCGGCTTTCGGGAATGCGCGGTAGAGCATGTCCGAGACGATCAGCCCTAACACATGATCGCCGAGAAATTCGAGACGCTGATAAGAATCCGCGCGGTTGCGTGCCGATTTCAGCGCCGACACATGCGTGAAAGCCGTTGCCAGCAATGACGGATCGGCAAATGTATGTCCGATGCGCTGCTCGACGATTTTGGCCGCAGCCTTGGCGCTCGGTTTGCGCGCGGCCTTTTTCTTGCTCTTGTTCTTGATATTGGCAGGCTTGATCGCGCCGGCATCGGCAGTCAAACCGTCAGCCGCTTTTGAAGATGGTTTCGCGAGTGTGGTGTCGCCGCTCATCGCACGATGGAAAAGATGCGGTTCCAGCGCACCGCGAACGGCCAGCGCCAGAACTGCCAGGCCTGTTCGCCCTCGGCGATGGAAAAGAAGATCATCTGCGCACGGCCGATGATGTTCTCGAACGGAACGTATCCGACAGCGGAGAGCACGCGGCTGTCGGTGGAGTTGTCACGGTTGTCGCCCATCATGAAGAAATGATTGGGCGGCACGGTGTAGACGTTGGTGGTGTCGTAGAATCCGTTATCGACGCAATCGAGCGATTTGTAAGACACGCCGTTCGGCAGGGTTTCTTTCCACTGCTTGACGCGAGCGGTGGCATCCGAGCCGCAGGGATCTTCGCCGACGAAATCCGGCAGGCGTTCGCGCTGCACCGGCTTGTCGTTGATGTTGAGAACGCCCTCTTTCATCTGGATGCGATCGCCGGGCAGCCCGATGACGCGCTTGATGTAATCGGTAGTGTCGTCCTTCGGCAGCCGGAACACCACGACGTCGCCGCGCGCCGGCTCGGAGCCGAAGATGCGGCCGGAGAACAGCCGCGGCGAAAGCGGTATCGAATAATGCGTGTAGCCGTAGGAATATTTCGAGACGAACAGATAATCACCGACCAGCAGAGTGGCCTTCATCGAACCAGACGGAATGTTGAACGGCTGAAACAGGAATGTGCGGATCACCAGTGCAATAATGATTGCGTGGATGACGACGCGAATGGTTTCGCCGGTGCCGCCTTCTGTTTTGGCAGGTGTTGTCGCGCTCATTGTTCTGTCTGGTCCTGAATATTCGAGTTCAGGAGCCAGCCCACACGGCATCCCAAATCACCCGCGCGCGTTTTAGACCGTTGTCGAATGCGGTGCAATCAATCAACCGGGCCATGAAGCTTTCGTAACATGCTGAAAAAGCGCACGATTTCGTGTGTTATCAGGAGTGTTGAGCTGCCCGTCAGGGCCGCAGCCAGCGCTCACCGTGCCGCGACCGCCGAAATGATGACAAAAGCCTGCGCCAGCGGCCAGTCGTCCGTAATCGTCAGGTCGATTTGCGCCTCAAACCCCGGCGGCGTCACCTGCTCGAGTCGCGCCAGCGCCCCACCCGTGAGTTTCATCGTCGGCCGCCCACCCGGCTGATTGACCACACCCATGTCGCGCCACCACACGCCGCGACGGATACCGGTTCCGAGTGCCTTGGAGCATGCCTCCTTGGCGGCGAAGCGCTTGGCATAGGTTGCCCATACCAGTTTCGGCATTTTCGAACGCCGCTCAGCCTTGGCGCGCTCGGCATCGGTGAAGATGCGATCGAGAAACCGCTCGCCGTGGCGGCCGATCACCTTTTCGATCCGCGTGATGTCGATGATGTCAGACCCGATGCCGATAATCATAGATAGGCCTGCAGCGTCTTGCGGCCACGGTCCATCGCCGCGCGCATATCGCGCACGGTCTGCGCGAGACCGACGAACAGCGCCTCGCCCATCATGAAGTAGCCGATGTTCAGTTCGATAATCTGCGGCAGCGCCGCGATGGTCTGCGCGGTTTTGTAATCGAGACCGTGACCGGCATGGACTTCAAGACCTGCCGACTGTGCGAGCTTTGCGCCATCGACGATGCGCTTCCATTCGGTATTCGCTTTTTCCTGTTTGCCGTCGACCAACGCATCGCACCACGCACCGGTATGAATTTCGATCACCGGCGCTTTCAACTTGGCCGCCATCTCGATCTGCGCTGGCTCTGCGGTAATGAACAGCGACACGCGAATGCCCGCATCGTTGAGGCGCGCGACGAACGGCGCCAGCGCGTTGTGCTGGCCGACAACATCAAGACCGCC
>JAYVYQ010000150.1:0-11525 GCA_043784125.1 Afipia sp. | reverse complement strand
AGATGACCGGAATTTTTCAGTGTCATCGCCGCAAGACCGTTCGCCTTGCATTTGTCGATGCCGATTTTCACCGCCTGCGGCGTCACGGTCTGCCCATAGCCGAAGCCGCCGTCCACCACCGCAATCGACGGCGTATCGACCACCATTTTGATTTTCTGGTCCGGAATAATGACGCCCTCATTGGCCCAGCGCACATATTGCGGCACGCGGATGACACCGTGGCTGTCATGGCCGGTGAGATTGGCGGTGACGAGATAATGCGCGATGCGCTGCGCTTCTTCTTTCGACGATTTTGCGCGGACGAAAATATCGCTGACGAAATCCGTGAGTTTCTGGACCTTCAGTGTCACCATGGTCAGGCTTTGACTTTCATCTGCGGCCGTACCGGAGCACGACCATGTTCCGCGCCGGTTGATGCCGTGCGCGCGTTCCGTTCGATCGCCAGGTTGAGGATGTCCTTGAGAATTTCCGCGCCCCGGCCGGGCGTTGATCGCCGGTCCTGTTGTGCACAATTAGATGGCTGGAATTTGCTCTTGTCCACCGGCACACCGGAATTCGACTTATGCCGGGAGCGCCCTGCTGCACCGCACGAACCGCGCCTGATACGACCCTAAACCGAGGCTGGTTCGCCCGCCCGAACCCGGTGGAACGGGTCACGCCAAGACTAACATCCTAAGGCTAAAAAGCAGGCAGACGCGTTCGACCCGTGTCAAAAAAGCGCAACATTCGCGCCGCGAAGTTTTGGACGGGCGCTGTCGCGGCCATTTTGCAGTGAACAAAATCATGGTATTGGACACCCATTAGGGTGTTCGACAGCAAAATGGTGGTGTCTGGATATGTCTTTGTTGAATTTCAATTTTTGCAAATTTTATGGTCCCGTCGCGGCATTGACCCTGTTGGGATCCGGTTATGCGTATGCCGGCCCGTTCGATGACTATGCCGGCAGCTGGTCGGGCAACGGCACAATCACGATTGCGGATTCCGGAACCGAGCGCATTCGCTGCAGGGGCATCTATAAGGTGGATGCCGCCGGCAATGGGCTGCATCAGAACATCAAATGCGCCAGCGACAGCTACAAGTTCGAGTTGCGCAGCAACGTCGAGGCATCTGGCAGTAAGATCAGCGGCAGCTGGTCCGAGGAGACCCGCAACGTCAACGGCTCCATCGACGGCAACATTTCCGGCGGCGAAATCACTGCGCTGGTGACAACCAACGGCTATGCGGCGACGTTCAACGTCTCGACCCGCGGCGGCAAGCAGAACATCAATATCGCCTCCAAGGGCGAGTTGCGCGGCGTGACAATGGCGCTGTCCAAGGGCAACTGACGCCTTACCTTCGACCCGAAACGTCATTGCGAGCGAAGCGAAGCAATCCAGTTCTTTCTTAGGAAGGAAAGTTGGATTGCTTCGTCGCTAACGCTCCTCGCAATGACGAAAGAAGTAATCGCGATAGGTTCGCTACCTCGCCGCCCACTTCGCCTTGATGCGCTCCGACGTGCTGATGAGCCACATCGCGGTAGGACGCAGGATAAAGAGATCGGCCACGAGGGCGGCGATCATCGCGAATGCACTGAGCCAGCCGAACAGCCGCAGCGACGGCAGGTCCGAGAACACCGTCACCACCAGACCGCAGGCCAGAACCACCGTGGTCAGGATCAGAGCGGGGCCAACCAGCACGGTCGCGCGCTGCACGGCTTCGGCTTCATCGACGCCCGGCTTTTCTTCGAGCCGCAAGCGGTTGAGGAAGTGGATCGTGGCACTCAGTCCCAATCCGAACGACACGGTGAGCGCCACGACGCTGGCGAATTGCAGTCCCTCGCCGAGCACGTAAAGCACGGTACCGGACAGAACCACCGGGAAGATGCCCGGCAGGATGCTGGCAAACATAACCACCACCGAGCGGAATGCGAGGCCGATGAACATTGCCACCAGCAGGAATTCCAGCGTCAGCCCGCGATTGAGCTTGTCGATCATCTGCGCGGAATTGCGCGCGGCAATCGCCGACAGACCCGTCACGGCGACCAGATAACCGGGATGCGCCTTGCGCACCGTATCCATCGCGTGATCGAGTTTTTCGACGACGGGAAGAATTTGACTTGAATCGAGATCGGGTACGCGTCCATTCACAACCACCGCGTCCTGATTTTCGGAAATGAAACGCCGCGACAGATATTTCGGCAGCAGGTCGACATATTCTTTCAGGATGGCGGGGTCGGAACGCCCGAGCTTCTCCGCGATCCAGCGCCGCAGGGTTTCGACCGACCAGACGTTGCCGACGCCGGCCTGCGTCTCGATGATCTTGTGAACCGACGCAATGGTGTCGAGCGTGTCCGGATCGTACAGGGATTTCCCCTTCGGAAATTCGATCAGCACGTCGATCGGATTGGCGCCGGTGAGTTTCGCATCGAGACGGCTCGATGCCGCAACCGCCTGCTCTTTATCCGGCACCTGATCGGCGAGACGATAGCGCGGCTCCAGATTGGCATAGACGATGCCGAGACCGCCGACGACCAGCAGCGCGATCAGGCTGAACAGGCCGGGACGGCCGACCATGCGCACCGCGATCCAGCGGCAGAATGCGCGCAGCGCCTCGACACCTCTGTCGGCGGCTTTGACGTTTGTCGTCGCCATCAGATGCTCGTTGCGCACGAACAGCACGCCGAACACCGGGACCAGCGACAGCACCGCGATCAGCGCAATCAACGTGGCCAACAGGCCAGCCTCGCCGAATGAACGAATCAAATCCGAACTCGAAAACTGCAACGCGATGAACGACAGCGCCGCGGTGCCGTGCGTCAGCACGCAGGCCGGCCCCACCACCAGCACGGCATTGCGGAATGCAGTCTTTTTGTCCTCGCCCGCGATCAGGCGGTCGCGCGCCGCGAAGGTGAGCTGCATCGAATCCGCAAACGAGATCACCATGATGAGCGGCGTCATCACATTGAGGAACATGTTGAGGCTGAAGCCGAGCCAGCCCAGCGTGCCGATGGCGAGCAGGATCGCGAGCAGCGGCGGGAATGCCGCGACGATCATGAATGACACGCGGCGGAAGAACACGATCGCGATAAGGCAGCCGGCGAGAATACCCGCGATGTTGTAGGTCAGCCCGTCGCGCTCCACCGCATTGCGGATTTCGAGCTGCATCACCGGCACGCCGGACAATTCGCTCTTGAGGCCGGTGCCGGCGAGATCGTCCGCCATCGTCTTGCGTACTTCCGCAATCGTGGCGTTGAGATCCTTGTTGCCCACAATGGCCGGATCGAGCGCCAGCACGACCAGCGCCAGCGTGCCGTCATCCGACATCAGCTTGCCGCGAATGATCTCGTTGGTCTTCACCTTGGTGTCGATGAAGTCCTGATAGGCCTGCCCTTCCGGCAAAGGTTCCGGAAACAGCGCCGCCGGCAATTTTCCCGCTTCCGGCGATTGGCGCGCGGAGAACAGCGAGATGATGCCGCGGGTGCCTTCGATCAGTTGCAGATCGGTGGTGAGATCGCGCAGCTTTTCGAGCGAGCTGCGCTCCAGCAGCGACTTGCCTTCCACCACCACCAGCACGTCGTATTCGCTGGAGGGGAAGCGCTTGGTCACTTCCTCATATTGCTTGTATTCGGGGGTGTCGGAGCGAAACAGCTGACTGAGCGAATCGTCGATCTTGATGCGCTGGATGCCGAACACCGCGACGAGGCAAAGCGCCAGCAGGATGGCCGCCGCAAGACGCGGCGCGCGCAGCGCGATCAGCCCGATCCGCTCAAGCCCGAAGGCGATGCTGAAGTTACGCTTTCCAGGGGTTTCGGAGGCGGGATCGAAGGGCTGTCCGTGCGACAAAGGGCGTTCCGATTCTGTGCAATGGCGTCGATTTTATCTAGCAGATTTCCCGTCGGGACAGGGATATGCCTGAAATAATGCAGTAATTATGCAGAATCATGGCCGCAGCGTCGAGCCACGGAAGCCCGCGTTTCCACCGGTATTGCGGGCACGCTTGCAGGGGTACCCCGCAACGTGACCGCCCTGCTATAAGCCCGCCATGTCGCATAAAGTCGCTGCCTTCTATCAATTCGTCGCCCTCCCCGATTTCGAGGAATTGCGCGAGCCCCTGCGCAACATGTGCGTGGCGCTGGGCATCAAAGGCATCGTGCTGCTGGCATCCGAGGGCATCAACGGCACCGTGGCCGGGACCGAAGTGGCGATCGACGCCCTCGTCAACCAGCTCCAGAACGGCGACCTGTTCGCGGGCCGGCTCGACAATCTCGAACTGAAATTTTCCACGGCGACCGAGGTGCCGTTCAATCGCATGAAAGTGCGGCTGAAAAAGGAAATCGTGCGGCTCGGCGATCCGGCCACCGATCCGAATGAGAAGGTCGGCGTCTACGTCGATGCGAAAGACTGGAACGCGCTGGTGACGCAGCCGGACGTGCTGGTGATCGACACCCGCAACGCGTTTGAAGTCGAGATGGGGACATTCGAGGGCGCGCTCGATCCGCGCATCACGCGCTTCGGAGAATTCCCGGATTTCGCCTCGCGCGCGCTCGATGCCAACAAGCACAAGAAAATCGCAATGTTCTGCACCGGCGGCATCCGCTGCGAAAAGGCAAGCTCATATTTACTGTCGCAGGGCTTCGGTGAGGTCTATCACCTCAAGGGCGGCATCCTGAAATATCTGGAAGAAATTCCCGAAGATCAAAGCCTGTGGCGCGGCGAATGTTTCGTGTTCGACCAGCGTATCGCGCTCGGTCACGGTCTCAGCGAGCGCGACAAGTCACAAGAACTAAGTCGAGACCACACCGACGCCACCGAAATCGACATCAGCGAGCAATCCGATGACTGACAGTCTTGCCAAGCGGATCGACACGCTGGAAATGCGCGTCGCCTACCAGGACGAAACCATCGAGGCGCTGAACAAGACCATCACGGCGCAATGGGCGCAACTCGATGGGCTGAGGCGCGAGATCGTCGAACTGCGCGAACGGCTGGCGGATGCGGAGCACCACTCCGGCGCCGGACCGTCATCGGAAGTGCCGCCGCATTATTGATGCGCGTGAACTACCGCGCCGGATCGGGAAACACGACGCTGCGCCAGCCGTTGCGATCGAACGGCTTCCACGCGCCTTCGGCCTGCGCGAGACGATCCGCGACGGCGTATACGACAGCAGGATGATGGCCCATGCCGCAATGGCTGCCGAACACTTCGATGTTCTCGACATTCTTGCCGGGTTTTTCCATGCAGCTTTGCCACGCACAGATTCCGTCCGAGCGGCTGAAGATCGCCGTAGTCGGCACCGGCGGCGTCTTCGCCATGTCGCCGCCGAATCTCGGATTGGAATCGTCGGAGCGCTGGCCGCTGACGGCTTCATAGACGCGCCACGCATTGGTTGCCTTCGGACTTCCGGCGAACGGGCTGCCGAGTGTAATCACCGAGCGCACGCGCTTGGGCATCATCTTCGCCAGCTGCCGCGCATAAAGTCCGCCGAGCGACCAGCCGACCAGCGAGACCTTACGTCCGTGCTCGTCATTGGCGCGCTTGACCAGATCGACCATCGCATCCTGAATGCCGGCGCGCAGGCCGAAATTGCGGCCAAGGCCCCAGCCGCTCACCGCATAGCCGCGGCTTTTCAAAAATGTGCGCAAGGGGCCGGTCGATGTATCGCTGGTGACGAGACCGGGCAGCACGATCACCGGATGGCCGTCACCCTTGGCGGTGAGCGACAACAACGGCAACGCGCCGAGGAAGGCGCCGAATTCGTTGATCGCGCGCGCTTCCAGAAGCATCAAGGTTCTGGACGGCGGCTGAAGCGACATAGTTGCGGCAGACATTTCAATTCCTTTCATGGCGGGATCCCTTCAAGGCAATCCCGCGCGAAGATCTTCAAAAGACTCTCGTGACGCGACTCAAGCAACGCATGGTGCGACGCAACGTTCCTGAAAAGCTAGGGTCTTAATCCCGCCATTGCAATCCAAGTCCGTCACCTTTCCGTCCGTTTTTCGCCTTCCAGATTCTTGTTTGAATTCAAAGCGTCCTGATGAATTTCTCCGCGCTGTAAAGCGCCAGCCCCGCAAGGCCGCCGATTAGCGCGCCGTTGAAGCGGATGTATTGCAAATCGCGGCCGATGTTGATTTCGATCAGATTGATGAGCTGTTTCATGTCCCATGATTTCACCTGATCGGAAATGAATCGCGACGCGCCGCTTTTCTGGTCCGCAATGAATGAGCGCAATACGACCACGATGCCGTTGTTGATTTCGCCGCGCATCTCGGCGTCATTCGCAAGCTGCCTGCCCGCCTCGACCAGCACATTGGTCAGATGATTTTGCAGCACGTCGCTGTCGCCATTGGCGCTGCGGTCGATGAAGGATTTCACATTCTGCCAGATGTCGTTGCCGAGTGCCGCGAGTTCCGGCCGCGCCAGGAGATCGCGCTTCAGGCCATCGAGCTTGTCGGCATAGATCGGTTCCTGTTCGAGCTTGTCGACGAACTGCAACAGGATGCGATCGAACTCATCGCGGAACGGATGCTGCGGATCGTTACGGACTTCTTCGAGGAACGAAGTTGCCGACGCCGCAATGCGTTTCAGCAGGAAGGCATCGGCGCGATAGAGCTTGAGCAGCGTCGGCAACTCGCCTCTGATTTTTTCGCGCAACAGCGCCAGCGTTTCCGGCTTGGAGACTGTTTCATTCAGCGCGCCAAGGAGATCGTTGAGCAGGCTCTGATGGCGGCGGTCGCGGAAGAAACCACGCAGCGCGCCGGCAGCCAGCGGCGCGATGTCGATGTCTTTGACCTGCTGCAACACGCGGCGCGTGACGAAATCCTTCAGACCCGACGTTTCAGCCGCATCGAGCGCTGCAGGAAGAAGCCGCAAGACAAAGCGCGCGAGATCGCTGCTCTTTTTGCGATCACCCAGCCAGTCGGAAATGAACTTGGCGAAATCGACCTCGCGCAGCTTGGTGTTCACAGGTGATGCGCTGAGAAAATGCACCTCGATGAATTCGCCCAGTTTTTCAGCGATTCTGTGCTGATTTTGCTGAATGATCGCGGTGTGCGGAATCGGCAAACCGAGCGGCCTGCGAAACAGCGCGACCACCGCGTACCAGTCGGCCAGCCCGCCGATGGTGGCAGCTTCGGCGAAGGCTGCGAGGTATCCGAGCGCGGGATAATTGCGCTCGAAAATTTTAGCAACCACAAGCACGCCGACGCAGCCCGCCAGCACCAGCGTGGCGAGGAACTTGATACGGCGCAGCTCGGCGGCGCGCGAAATATCGCCCGCATCCGCAACCAGCACGAATTTATCGGCGTCGGCCATTTCAAGTCAGCCTTGTGCGCTCACCCGCATTCGGACTCGACAATGCACCACAACGCGCAACGTTCAAACAAAGCCAGTTTGAACGAAGCGCCTGGAGGTAAAAGAAGGCCCGCTCGCGCGGGCCTTCGATGTCGAGTTTGCGAGGTGAATTAAGCGGACCTAATTAAGCGGTCTTGGAGAAGTTCGTGACCTTGGCGAAGTTGTCCTGAGCCGACTTCGCACCGTCGGCAATCACCTTGCCAAGGTATTCGGTCGTGGCCTTCGCGCGGCCGACGATGACTTCACCCTGCGCCTTGAGAGCGTCGGTGTTGATCTGCACGGCTTCCGAGATCGACTTCGCCGAAGCGAGCTTGTCGATGGTCGTGAACAGTGCCTGCGCGTCAGCCAGAGCAGCCTGCGAGATGGTGCGGCTGAACTGAGCGGTCTTGGAAACCGAATCCGAAACAGCCGTCTCGATCGCCGCAGTCACCTTGTCCGAACCGGTGTGCAGTTCAGCAGCGCGGGTCTGCGCGGTGTTTGCAGCCTTCTTCACGAAGTCACGGGCAGCTTCAGGAACTTCCATGTTCGGGAGGTTCTTGAGCGCGTCGGTGACAGGCGCGAAAGCGGTCTTGACGTTGTTGATGACGGTTTCGGCGTTGAAAGAATTGGTCATGTTGGTCTCCATCCTCAGGTGTTTGAGCGATTGGCCCGCGCCGTCCGGCATGGCCCGGCGCATGACCTATATGCCATAGGGAATGGTGCGACGCAACATCAATGTTGCATCGCGATATCACGAAACCGTGATTATATATAAGTTATTGGAAAATATCAGCTTACGGCGTCGGAGACGCCATAAGCCTCGAGCTGGGCCCGGACCTGGGCGACGTTATGGCCCAGAACCACGATGTCGTAGGCCTTGCCGGACTTGTCGCGGACCTGCTCCCTCAAGAGCGCCTCAGCCTTGAAGCCAAGGCTCTCGAACAGCGCAATCGCGCCGCGCTGGTCGACCGTCATCTGCGCCACGATCTTCTCCACGCCCGCCTCCAGCGCCAGCGCGAAAATCTCCTGCGACAGCGCACGCCCCGCGCCCGTCCCGCGCACATCTGTCGAAACCACCATGCGGATTTCGCCGACATGCGACGACCATGAGAGTGGATCGCGCACGATGGTGCCGCAGCCGATCACTGCGCCGTTCTTCACGGCCAGCAGACTAATCATGCCGCCGCGCTCGATCTCCTTGATCCAGGCGGATAGCACCTTGGGCTCGCTGATGTCGCGCGGAATGAACAGCAGATCGTGGACAGGCAGCTTTTTGGCGAACGCCAGCACGGCGGCTTCATCGGCCGCCGTCATGTGGCGAAACTCGACCTCGCCGGCTTCGGTCGCCACGCGGCGCGGATAGGTACGCTTGTTCGGAGTGCTCATGTGGATCGCTCACTTAACCAGGAATCGAGTTTCGGCCACAGCCGCTTCACGGCGTTCGCGCCAGCGACAAGGCTGACGTGACCGCCTTTGAGGATGACTTCGGTTTTGTCGGTCGACGCCACTTTCGGGATCAGATGCTTCGCCGCCTCATAAGGCACGATGTGATCGTGTTCGGCGACGGCGTGCAGGATCGGCACTTTGATTTTCGAGATGTCTGCCGCCTTCCCGCCGACCGACATGGTGCCGTTGAACAATTTATTGTCCCACATCAGGTCTTTTACGGTCTGGCGGAAATACTCACCCGCCAATGGAAGCGTATCGACGGCCCAACGGTCGAACATCCGGTAGGATTTCACGAACTCGTCGTTCCAGATATTTTCCCACAGCGTCACCTGGCTGATCGCGCGCGACGCCGGGCGCAGCATTTCAAATGACGACAATATCATTTCCGGCGGCACGTTGCCGATTGAGTCCACCAGCTGATCGACGTTGAAATAGCGGCGATCCGAGAAGTTCTGGAACAGCTTCATTTCGCGGAAATCGATTGGCGTGGTGAAACACACCAGATTCTTCATCGGGCCGTCGTGATTGATCGAGCCGTACAGCAACGACAGCACGCCGCCGAAGCAATAGCCGATTACGCTCACATCGGTCTCGCCGGAATCTTCCTGCACCCGCCGCATGCTCTCAGGGATGAAGTCGAGGACGTAATCCTCCATCCGCAACGACTTTTCTTCCGGACGCGGCGCGGTCCAGTCGAGCATGTAGACGTCGTAACCCTTCTTGAGCAAGAATTCGATGAAGCTCTGACCCGGCACCATGTCGAGGATGTAACCGCGATTGGTGGTCGCCATCACGATCAGGATCGGCACGCGGTAGATTTCATCGGACAGCGGACGGTAGTGATAGAGATTCATCGTGCCTTTGGAATACAGAATATCCTTGGGCGTCGATCCAAGCGTGGGGCCGGACGACGAAATATATTCGACGCCCTTGATACTGCGCTGAATCGTGCGCTCGATTTCCGACTGGATGCGCTGGCTGATGTCCTCCGCATCGGGCAAAGGCGACGCGCCTGCGGTGTTCGCCTTTCCTGCGGTCGCGTTCATGCCGAATTTCCTCCGGCAGGCGGCGGCTGCTTGGTGCGCGGCGGACGCGCCACCGAATTCCCGTCACCCGTGACGGCCTCGGGATGCGCGCGATTCAAAAGCGCCTTGATCTCGTTGAGCTGGGACTCGATGCCCTGCAGCCGCTCGCCCATATTGGCCATCTGCGCGCGACTCGGCATGTTCATGCTGACGAGATATTTCTCCATCATGTCGCCGATTGTCTTTTGCGCGCCGACGGAAGCGCCGGTCAGTTGATGCGCGGTCTTGCTGAATTGCTCCGAGCCCATGACCTGCGTGGCCATGGCGTTGAAGCCCTTCTCCATTTCCGCCAGCATGCTGTGCCAAAGCTGCACAGGATCGTTCGGCTTGTCCGCCATATTGTTTCCTCCGGAACGGCGAGTGCCTGCGCGGGCCCCGTCTTTTTTGCCATTCCATACCGTCACGCCACCCCGGTCAACAAGGATACCGGCAATTGCGGCGCTGCGGTCCTTCGCACCTCTTCTGCCGAGCCGCAAAGCATGCAATAGAATTTGCATGTTTTGACAATGCCAAAGCCCGAGAGAGAAACGACGTGAACGCAGTTCCCTACGAAGCGCCGAAAATGGCCAAATCCAACGGTGTCGAGCTTTGCTACGATATTTTCGGCGACGCCAATGCCGAGCCCATGGTGCTCATCATGGGGCTCGGCGCCCAGATGATTTTCTGGGACGACGAGTTCTGCAGAGATCTGGCGGCCCGTGGTTTCCGCGTCATCCGGTTCGACAACCGCGACATCGGGCTGTCCACCAAGATGTCGGGCGGCAAGGCGCTCACCGCGATGGATTTCCTCAAGCTGCGGATTTTCAAGATCGCGCCGCAGGCGTCGTACAAATTGTGGGACATGGCCAATGACGTGATGGGCCTGCTGGATGTGCTCGGTATCAAGAAGGCGCACATTGTCGGCCTGTCGATGGGCGGCGCGATTGCGCAGGAAATCGCGATGAACCATCCGGATCGCGTGCTGTCGCTGACATCCATCATGGCGACCAGCGGCAATCCGAAATTGCCGAACCCGACCAAAGAAGCGATGGCGATGCTCATTGCGCCCGCGCCCAAAACCAAGGATGAGTATTTCGCGCGCTTCGCATCGAACTGGAAAATCCTTCGCGGCGCGAGCTTTCCGGCGGATGAGGCGAAAGATCAGGCACGCGCCGAGGAGACCTACGCGCGCGGCTTGAACCCAGCGGGTGTCGGGCGTCAGTTGCGCGCGATCCTCGCATCGGGCGACCGCACCTCGCGGCTGCGCGGCGTGAAAGCGCGAACGCTTGTGATTCACGGCATCATCGATCCATTGGTGCCGGTCGCGCACGGCAAGGCCGTCGCCGCCACAATTCCCGGCGCGAAATTATTATTGGTCGAAGGCATGGGCCACGCGCTGCCGATGCCGATGTGGCCGATTGTCATCGGTGCCATTGCCGATCACGCGCATCAGGCGGCGAAGCATTAAGTTTGAGGCAGCCGTGGATTTCGCAGATCGCATCAGGACCAGTTTTGACAAACAGGGAATGATGACAACTCTCGGCGCTACTCTCGGGAAAATTTCATCGTGAGCGGTCGAGGTCGAATTGAAACCCACTCCTGCAATCGCGCAGCAACACGGCTTCGTTCATGCCGCCGCCCTCACCGCGATTGCCGACAATGCCTGCGGTTTTTCGGCGCTCAGTCTGATGCCCGAAGGGACGG
>JAYVYQ010000149.1:0-4370 GCA_043784125.1 Afipia sp. | reverse complement strand
TGTGAACACCGGCGAGATCGTCGCGATGGTGTCCGTGCCGGATTACGATCCCAACAATCCGCGTGAAGCCAATGACCCGACCCGCATCAACCGCCTGACCACTGGCGTTTATGAAATGGGCTCGACCTTCAAGGCGTTGACGCTGGCGATGGCGCTAGATTCCGGCAAGGCCACGCTGAATTCGCAATTCGATGCACGCGCGTCATTACGCTACGGAAAATTTTCCATCGGCGATTCGCATCCGCTCGGCCGCAGTATTTCGCTCGCTGAAGTTTTCACCTATTCGTCGAACATCGGCGCAGCGCGCATCGCGCTGTCGCAGGGCGTCGAGGCGCACAAGGCGTTCCTGAAAAAGATGGGCCAGCTGGATCGCCTGCGTACCGAATTGCCGGAGAGCGCCGAGCCGATCGTGCCGAAACATTGGGGCGAGTTGAACACCGTCACCATCGCGTTCGGTCACGGTCTGTCGGTCGCGCCGCTGCAGGCGGTGATGGGTATCAATGCTGTCATCAATGGCGGCTATCTGATTCCGCCGACATTCCTCAGGCGCAGCGAAGCCGATGCGATGAAGCTCGCCACGCGCGTCGTCAAAACCGAGACCAGCGACAAGATGCGCTATCTGATGCGTCTCAATGCCGAGATCGGCACCGCGAAGCAGGCCAATGTGGAAGGCTATTACATCGGCGGCAAAACCGGCACGTCCGAGAAGGTCGTCAACGGCCACTATGCAAAGAAGCAGGTGCTAAATTCCTTCACCGCGATCCTGCCGGCGGACAATCCGAAATATCAATTGCTGGTCATGCTGGACGAACCGCAGGCGCTTCCGGAAACCCACGGCTTTATTACGTCGGGATGGAATGCCGTTCCGACCGGTGCAAAGGTGATCGAGCGCATCGCTCCACTATTGGGAATTGCGCCCCGGTTCGATCTGCCGCCGTCCGAGCGCCTTATTCTTGCGACATCGAGGGAGAGCCGGTAAGCGCATCGGAATTCCGCGCTTTCGGACGGGAATGACATGAAGCTGGGCGACCTATTCAGGGGCGATGCCGTGGTGGACGCGCAGCATGCCGCTGTTGCGGTCACGGGTCTTGCCGTGGACAGCCGCACTGTGAAGCCGGGCGATGTTTTCTTTGCGCTTGCTGGCACCAAGACCGACGGCGCGCGGTTCGTCGATAAGGCCATTGCGTCGGGTGCCGTGGCGGTGGTGGCGGATCGCATTCCGCAAAACGACAATCGCGCGGCGTTTATCGCTTCACCCAATCCGCGCCGCGCGCTGGCGCTGGCTGCGGCGAAATTCTTTCCGCGTCAGCCTCAAACAATCGCAGCCGTCACCGGCACCAGCGGCAAGACGTCGGTCGCGGCGTTCACGCGGCAGATCTGGGAAAGACTTGGATTTGCGTCGGCCAGCATCGGCACCATCGGCCTGGTGTCGCCGAAGCG
Organism: Afipia sp.; assembly: GCA_043784125.1. GTDB lineage: Bacteria > Pseudomonadota > Alphaproteobacteria > Rhizobiales > Xanthobacteraceae > Afipia. Next base: position 2,930 of record JAYVYQ010000149.1, on the reverse strand, counting down.
CACCGTCTACGGCTCGCTGACGACGCCAGATCCGATTGCGCTGCATCGCTCGCTCGATGAATTGGCGGGCGAGGGCGTCACGCATCTGGCGCTGGAAGCCTCATCGCACGGGCTCGATCAGTTTCGCCTCGATGGCGTGCGCGTAGACGCAGGCGCTTTCACAAATCTGTCACGTGACCACATGGATTATCATCCGACAGTTCAGCACTATCTTAGTGCGAAGTTGCGGCTGTTCGCCGATTTGATTGTCGATGGCGGGGTCGCTGTGATTGCCGCCGATCATGAACATTCCGGCGCGGTGATCGACGCCGCGCGCGCACGAAAGCTGAACATCATCACCGTTGGCCGCAAAGGCGAGACGATTAAGTTGATCGACGCATCCATTGACGGTTTCGCGCAGACGCTGACTGTTCAATACGACGGCAGTCGACGAAAATTACGTCTGCCGTTGGTCGGCGAATTCCAGATCGAGAATGCATTGGTCGCGGCGGGATTGGCCATCGCAACCGGCGGCGACGCAGAGCGCGTCTTCGCGGCTGTCGAAAAACTCGAGGGCGCGCCGGGCCGTCTTGAACTTGTCGGCGAACGCAACGGCGCGCCGATATTCGTCGATTATGCTCACAAGCCCGACGCGTTGGCGAAGGCGCTGGAAGCCTTGCGGCCTTATGCCAAGCGCAAGCTTGTCGTTGTGTTCGGCGCGGGCGGCGACCGCGACACCGGCAAGCGTCCTTTGATGGGCGAGATTGCCGCGCAGAAAGCCGACAGCATCATCGTCACCGACGATAATCCGCGTTCGGAGAACTCCGCATCGATCCGCGCGGCGATCCTGACGGCGGCGAAGGGCGCAAAGGAAATCGGCGACCGCGCCGAGGCAATTCGCGCTGCGATTGCGGGTCTGCAAAAAGGCGACGCCCTTCTCATTGCGGGCAAAGGTCACGAGACCGGGCAGATCGTCGGCGACAAGATTCTTCCGTTCAGCGATCACGAGGCGGCGGCGGCAGCACTGGCGGAGCACGCCGCATGAGCGCGCTTTGGACAATCTCCGCGATGGCGGATGCGATGCACGCCGAGCGCCAGGGCACGCTTTCGGACAACGTCACCGGCATTTCCATCGACAGCCGCACACTCGCTCCTGGCGAAGCCTACTTCGCCATCAAGGGCGATGTGCACGACGGTCATGATTTCGTCGGCGCGGCGTTGGCCAATGGCGCCGCCGTTGCGGTGGTTGCGAAATCGCATCGGGAGAAATTCGCCGCCGATGCGCGATTGCTCATCGTCGACGACGTGCTCGAAGCACTGGTCGATCTCGCCAAAGCCTCACGCACGCGGCTCGGCGGAAAAGTCATCGCGGTGACAGGCTCGGTGGGCAAGACATCGACCAAGGAAGCCTTGCGCGCGGTTTTCAGCGCGCAGGGCGAAACCCATGCGTCGGCTGCGTCGTTCAACAATCACTGGGGCGTGCCGCTGTCGCTGGCGCGATGCCCGGCATCGACACAGTTCGCAATTTTTGAGATCGGCATGAACCACGCCGGAGAGATCGAGCCGCTGGTGAAGATGGTGCGGCCGCATGTGGCGATCGTCACTACGGTTGAGCCGGTGCATCTCGAATTTTTTCCAAACGTCGAGGCGATTGCGGACGCCAAGGCGGAAATCTTTTTGGGCTTGGAGCCGGGCGGTGCTGCGGTGCTCAACATCGACAATGTGCAATTCGCGCGGTTAAAAAAGCGCGCCGAAAAAGCGGGCGTCTCGCGCGTCGTGTCGTTCGGCACGAATGGGAAAGCGGATGCGCGGCTGATCGATATTTCGCTGCATCCAACCTGCTCGGCGGTCCACGCCGATATTCTCGGCAGCGACGTCACCTACAAGATCGCGGTTCCGGGCAAGCACATTGCGGTGAACTCCTTAGCGGTGCTTGCTGCGTCGTCGCTGGCAGGTGCTGATCTTGCGCTCTCCGCGTTGGCGTTGGCGCAGATCAAACCGGCATCGGGACGCGGCGTGCGGGAAACGCTCACTGTTACGGGTGGAACTGCAACGCTGATCGATGAAAGTTATAATGCCAATCCGGCTTCGATGGCGGCAGCGCTCACAGTGCTCGGACAAGCCAAAGTCGGATCGCGTGGCCGTCGTATCGCCGTGCTCGGCGACATGCTGGAACTCGGAATCTCAGGGCCCGCTTTGCATCGCGGTCTGGCTGATGCCGTCGCCGCCAACAAGATCGACACGGTATTTTGTTGCGGTCTGTTGATGCAACATTTGTGGGAGGCACTTCCTTCGGCGCAAAAGGGCGGATTTGCCGATCATTCGGCGGCGCTCGAATCGCAGGTGGTCGCGGCCCTCGGTGCCGGTGATGTCATTATGATAAAGGGCTCTCTCGGTTCGCGCATGAAATTGATCGTGACTTCGTTGCAGACGCATTTTCCAGGAAAAGCCGCGCTCGACGACGCTATTGTCTAGAGCGGGCGATACAGGACGGATGAGATGTTTTATTGGCTGACAGATCTCGCAGGCACGATCCCCGGCATCAACGTGTTTCGCTACATCACGTTTCGCACCGGCGGCGCGATGGTGACGGGCGCGCTCGTCGTCTTCATGTTCGGACCCTGGATCATCGATCATCTTCGTCTCGCACAGGGCAAGGGCCAGCCGATTCGCGCCGATGGGCCGCCGACGCATCTTGTCACCAAGAAAGGCACGCCCACCATGGGTGGCCTGATGATTCTCGCCGGTCTCGTGGTCGCGACATTACTATGGGCGAATTTGCGCAATCCCTATGTCTGGATCGTGCTCGGCGTCACGCTCGGTTTCGGCTTCGTCGGTTTCTACGACGATTATCTGAAAGTGACGAAACAGACCGACGCCGGATTTTCCGCGCGCACGCGGCTTGCGGTTGAGGGCCTGATTGCGGTTCTCGCCTGCGTTCTCATCGTTTG
>JAYVYQ010000148.1:0-11672 GCA_043784125.1 Afipia sp. | reverse complement strand
ATGAGGCCGCTGCCGCCGCGGTGTCGCACTGATGCTGCTCATCGCGTGCCCCTGGTGCGGCCCCCGGCCGGAAAACGAGTTCCATTACGGGGGTGAAGCCGGGATCGCCCGCCCACCCGATCCCTCGGCGGTGGACGACGCGGCCTGGGCGGATTTTCTCTACATGCGGTCCAATCCCAAAGGCAGGCATAAGGAAAGATGGCGGCACCAATTCGACGGACGGCTTCATCAGCACAAAACGCGGATCGTTGGTGAGGAGCGTGGCGCTGCCGAGCACGATGACGAGCGCGAGGCTCGCCCATGTCATGACGTCGAGCTTTTGGCCTTTAACGCGCGCGTAGATGAACTGGCCGATGGCGCCCACAATCGCGACGCCGGTCGCGATCAGCACGTCTCCTGTCGCGAGATAGACGACAAGAAAGACGATGGTGGAGAAAAAATCGACGAAGAGCTGTTTGAAGACGTTGGCCATCGCGTGGTTTTCACACGCGATGGTTGGTGAGGCAAGACGGCCGGGAGATCGGCATCACAGCGTGGGTGTCGCAGCCAGCTTCGCTTCGGTCGCATGAGGCTGCAGGCGGCAGCCGCACTGCGCGACGTGACCGTTAAGCTGGCGAATCATCTGTACCTGCGACAGCGTCGAGGCAAGTGCGTCGTCACCCCGGATCGACAGGCCGGTCAATGCGATCACGAGCGCGAGGCTTGCCCACATCAACACGCCGGTTCTGTGCTGGGTGGATTGCCGGACGATGAATTGCACGAGGGCGGTGGCCACCGCTGCGGTCGCCGCAACCAGAACGTCGCCGACCAAGACGAAGGTCGCGAAAAACACGGCGGTCGACAGAAAGCTCAGAATCGAATTTCGGATATTGCGGGCCATGATCGGCTCCATAGGTCGGTGATGCGGGATTTGGCTATTGGTCGTACTTAGATGGGTTCAGGTTCAAATAGGTTTCAGCGATATTTCGCCGGCTGCGATCTCGGCCCGGACTCGCTTGGGATACCATTGGGTGAAAAGCGATGCGCTGTTGCGCGCCGCGAAGGCAATCGCCGCGCAGGTCCAGAGCGGCACGCTCGGAAGATAGATCGCGACGACGTCGGCTGCGAGCATCAGGACAAACGCTGCGCTCCAGACGCCGGTCAGGATGTAGTTGGTGCGCATGAAAAGAGGCCGCTCGCGGGTTTCGGCGTCCACGATCTCGAGCGCGTATTGAAGCGTGAAAGGGTAACGGATCGCCAGCGAGACCAGTGCGATGGCCACCACGCCGCCATCGACTGCGAGCCGGATATGAGTCGGGCTCATCGCGGTCTCGGACAATAAATGGTAGCCCAGCAGGCCGGCGAAAATCCCGAATGCGCCTGCGGCCAAAGCCTTGACCGAACGGCCGCGCGCAGCATCCCATGCCAGCACTCCGAATGCGACGAGAGCGGACGCGGCAAGCGTCACCTGGATGCTGGTCAGCATCATCAGCGCGGCGAAGGTTGCGAACGGGGCAAGGATGAGAAAGAGGGTCATGGCCGGTCTCCGCGGCGGAGTATCTTGACGCTGTAAAGATGAAATAGACCTCGCGCCGCTGCCCGTCAAGCGAAATCTTGACAATGTCAATATGCATGCCTAATTTGCTTGTATGGGCACCGAGGGCACCTCAAAGGCGGCCAAGGCCTCTTTAAAGGCCTCCAAGCTGGCGAAGGCGGGTAAATCCCGCGTCGGCCGGGTCAAATCGGCCATGTCTGCGATCAAAAATCGGGCAATGGCGTCGTGTCCCGCCAACGCGGAGCGCGCCTACCATCACGGCGATTTGCATGAGGCGTTACTGCTGGCCGCCAAGCGGGTGGCCGACCGCGAAGGTCTTGCGGGCCTGACGCTGCGGGCGGTGGCGCGCGAGGCCGGCGTGTCGCATGCGGCACCTGCGCATCATTTCGGCGACATCACCGGTCTGCTCAGTGAACTTGCCGCCATCGGCTTTCAGCAGTTTCGGGCGGCGATGGGCGAGGCTGCGGAGAAAGCCAAGACGGCAGGCACGTCGGAAGGCGAAGCGCGGGCCAAAGCCTATGTGGGGTTCGCGCGCGATAATCCGTGCATGTTCCAGCTGATGTTTCGCGCCGAGAAGCTCGATTATCAGCGGCCGATGCTGCACGAGGCGTCCGTTCAGGCGTTCGAGAATCTCGCCCGCGCGGTGGGTGCCAAGCGTCAAGAAGAGGTTTCGCCAACGCATCTGACGTTGGCGCAAGCCGCCGAGATCGCGCGGCTCTGGTCGATGGTGCACGGCTTTGCTCTGCTGTACCTCGATGGCCGGCTCCACAACATCATGGCCGGCCTGCCGCCGGGAACCACCGAAGAAGCCCTGCTGGCGGCGATGCTGAAATCCGGCGAGCCTGCGAAGGCGTAATGGTTAGTCGGTCTTCGCCAGTTCGACCGCCCGCCCGCTGTTGCCGATCACACGCAAACTGTCGGTTCCGCATTTGAAGTCGCGGGCGATGTCGTCCGCCGTTTTGCGCGCCAGTTCGTTGGCATCGGGATTGGCCTGCACGTCGATATAGGCCACATGGCAGACTTTCCCAGGCGGAAGCCGCGTCACCACCAGCATGGGCTTTGCAATGGGCCGGTTGTCCTTGCCGGTGTCTTCATTGTCGGCGAGGTGCCAGCGCTGGATCATGGCAAATGGGAGCTTGGATTTGTCGCTCGTTCGCCACTCAATCGTATTGGTTGTCGAACTGAAGGGGCCGAACCAGCTTTTCGCCGCCGGTTCATTTTCCGCAACCTTGACGCTGCGCGCCACGGATACGGTTTCCCGCAGATCGCTCTCGCTGACCACAACGGCGAGGCCAGACGGCCCTTTACACGCTCGGGCTCCCCAGCCGGTTTCGTCGCCCTTGCTGAGGACGCGGCAATCCTTCGGCGCGGTCGAGGAGTAGGTGCTGACAATTTGGGCGGTCTGCGCTGGGGCGGGGCTAATGCCACCGGCCACAGCGAGCAGGGGCATGACAGTCACAATCGACAATTTGCGGAGCATGCCGGAACCCATCCGATGACGCGTGTAGAGATCGTGATGTTTGTCGCTTAACGCATGTGGATCGTTCAAGCGCAGGATGCGAAAAGCATGACATTGTCACCGGAATCGCACTACAAATGAAATGCCAATCCCGTGTTGTTCAAGTTCAGTGAGCCTTCGTAGCCGTCATGCCTGAAATTTCGCCGAATAAGCCCTACCGCATTGGCCGTTCCCGTACCGGACTGGGCCTCTTCGCCACCAAGAAAATCAAGAAGGGCAGCAAGATCGTCCGCTATTTCGGACCGATGCTGGATTCCAAGAACAAGAAGCACGACGCGATCGACAACAAATACCTGTTCGAGATCACCAACCGCTGGACCATCGACGGCTCGGTGCGCAATAACATCGCGCGCTACATCAATCACGCCTGCAAGCCCAACGCCGAATCCGACGTCAGCAAGAAGAAGCTGCGGGTCGAAATCCGCGCCATCAAGACCATCCAGCCGGGCGAGGAAATCAACTACGATTACGGCACCGATTACTTCAAGGAATTCCTGAAGCCGATCGGTTGCAAGTGCACTGCCTGCGAGAAGAAGCGCAAGAAAAAGCGCGCCGAGGAGCGTGCGGAAAAATTGCGTTTGAAGCTGAAGGCGGAAAAGAAGGCCGACAAGAAAGTTGGCAAGGCAAAACGCAAACTTGAAAAAGCGAAGTCGAAGAAACTTTCAACGAAGGCTGCCCATGCCCATGCGCGCGGGACCGGCAAGCCGACCAAGACCAAATCGGCTCGCACCAAATCGCTGACGCCTCGTCAGGCAAAAAGCCCGGCTCTCGCGAGCCAGGCTTAAGCGGACTTCATCGCGGACATATTTAACGCGCTGTCAGATTCCCTTGAACAGGTTTCCGGCGAGCAGCACGACATAGCCGATCAGCAGCGTCGCAAAGGTATTGCCGCTGACGACGGGGATTTTCACGCCGCCATACATGACGACGGCGGCCAAAATCGCCAGAATGATCGAGACCAGAAAAACCGGAAGTGTCGGTGCGCTGAGATTCATGTGATGTCCCCCTAATCGCCGCACGAGCGCGGCGGAGGAATTGAAGCGCTCCCGCACGCGTCGTTGCAAGGGTTGCGGCGCCATCGGCTCGCGGATGCCTGTGGATGACCGGCGCGGTTGCGCTGCGGTGAAATCGCCTTTCATCACTGGCTTGTCGGGGCAGCGTCGTGCGCCTATCTCTGACGCAGCCACGGATAAGGACCGTATGATGATCAAGCCGCTTCAGATCGACATCGTCTCCGACGTGGTGTGCCCATGGTGTTACATCGGCAAAAAGCGGATCGAGGATGCGCTGGCGCTGGCCAGCGACGTGCCGGTGGACGTGCACTGGCGGCCTTACTTTCTCAATCCGTGGGTGCCGCGCGAGGGTATTTCCCGCGACGAATATCTCACCGCGAAGTTCGGCTCGGTCGAGGCTTATAAAGGCATTGCGGGGCGCGTCTCGCAGGCGGCCGCCGACGAAGGGCTCGAATACAACACGCAGCTTGTGAAGCGTCAGCCCAACACCATCGACAGTCATCGCCTGATTCACTGGGCCGATGCCGACGGCAAGGCCGCGCAGATGAAGCAGCGGTTGATGGAGCTTTATTTCCGCGACGGCGGCGATCTCACCGACATCAATGTGCTGGTGAAGGCGGCCGCCGACATCGGTATGGATGGCGAGAGCGTGCGTAAGCGCCTTGCGACGGATGAGGATGTCGCGCTGATCTCCGCGCAGGCCAAGGATGCGTCCGACAAGGGCATCTCCGGCGTGCCCACATTCGTGCTGGCGAACAAATACGCGATCTCCGGCGCGCAGCCTGCGGATCAACTGGCCAAGGCGATCAGGCAGGTGGCGGCGGAAGTGAACGCGGCGGCTTAGTGCACGCGGTAAGCAATGTAGATCAATACCAGCAATGTTGCGGCGTTCAGCAACACAAGCAAATATAAGACATTTCGCAAATCACCGACCCAGCTCTCCGAATTTTTCAGGAAGTCATCGAGCTTCGGCGCGATCACGGAGAGCCAGCTTGGGATTTCACCCACGATCTCGTTCCTTTTTTACGCTGCCACCGGTGCAGTATTCGGCGTCGGCAATCGCGACGGCAGACACGCCACCGCAATGAAGATCAAGGCCGCCGCGCCCGCCATGATGCGGAACAGCGTGTCGAAGCCGTAATTCTCATAAACAAATCCGATCAGCGGCAACGCCGCTGCAAGCGCCGTGAAGCTCACGACATAGCGCACGCCATAGATGCGCGCGCGGGCCTCTCCACTCGCCATCTTGCCGATCATGAAATCGTTGATTGGAATTTGCCCGAATGCTCCCAGCATGAAGCCTAATGCGGCCGCCATCGCGAGGCCGTCGCGCAGTCCCGGCATCAATGAGAAGAAAACGATCTGGATGGTGGCGACGATCATGAACACGATGCGCGGCCCGAACCGGTCGAGCAGGCTGCCCACCACGAGTTGCGCCATCGAGGCGACTGCGAACACCACGAAAGTAAACGCGCCGACCATGGTGGCGATGTCGCCCTTGGCCGCTGCAACGCCGCTGGCCGACAGCCATTGCGCCATCGATGCCGCGATGCCTTGAAGCCGCTCGTCGAAAATCTTCGGCAGCGCGAACGTCGTCGACTGGAAGATCACGCTGGAGACGGCGGTCGTGAGAAACACGATGGCGGAGATGCGTAGCAGCATCGCTCGGTAATCCGCCGATTGCGCGGGCGTTGCTGCCCCGGCAACTGCGGGCGGCTTGACGTGCGTGATCTCGCTCCACTGATGCACGGCATAAAGAATGCCGATCACAATCGACGCCACGCCGGGGACCACGAAGGCGATGCGCCAGCCGCCATAATCGATGAAATAGCCGGTGATGAGGGCAGCACTGGCGACGCCGAGATTGCCCCAGATACCATTCATGGCCAGCCGCATGCCGGTGTTCTTCCAGCGCTGCGTGACAATCGCCAATCCCACCGGATGATAGATCGCCGCGAAGATGCCGACGATAAAGAGGCCGATGCCGACCTGCAGCGGCGTTTGCGCGAAAGCTGTCGCGATGGATGACGCGCCGATGCCGACGAAGAACACCGCGATCATGCCCTCGCGGCTCCATTTGTCGGCGAGCCAGCCGGTCGGCAGCGAGAACAGCCCGAACGCGAAAAAGCCGGGCGTGGCGTATTTGAGAAGTTCGCCGTAGCTCAATCCCCATTCACGCGACAATGCGAGTGCCGCCACCGTCGCGAAAATCAGTGTGAACAGATGATCGAGGTAATGGCCGACATTGAGAAACAGGAAATGGATGCGGTCGCGAGTCATGGATGGCCCCGGCAAAGGATTCGGAGGCGACGATACCTGTTGCGCCGCAGCCCTGTCATACGAAATCGGCAACCGTGCTATTCGCAACGGTTGCCGATAAGGAGTGTGCAGTGCGGTGAGGGTAAAGCCCTCACGCCTTCTTCAAATAATAGTTCGCGCCTCTGCCGAGCGCGATGCGGCGGATCACGCGGCGCATGGTTTCGGATGAACGCAGCGGTTCGATCACCGCGCGCGCGCTCCGCCACACCGCGAGCTTGATGCTGTCGAGCGCCGGCTTCTTGCCGGGTGCCGCCTGTGGCAGGCTCATCGAGCGGAGCATCGAATTGAAGAAGTGCAGATCGTTCATGCGCTTCACGTCCTCGGTCTTCCAGGTGATCGCCAGCGAGATCGAATAGGTGCCTGCGGTCTTCACCCAATGCGGCCACTGATAGGGAATGTAGCAGCCGTCGCCGCCAACCAATTTGAATTCGGTGCCGCGCGGCTTGAAGCTGTCGTTATAAGGCACGTTGCGATGCTTGGTGGTCGAGTATTCCACCTGGTCTTCATTGGCGATGCCGCCGTCGCGATTGTCGAACACGGCGAAAACCTTGTCGCCATGGATCTGCACGAAGAAATTATCCTCCGCGTCCATGTGAAACGGCGTCGTCGAATTCGGCGATGAGACGAACAGAAAGCCTTCGATCTGCGAGAAGCCGGCATCCTCATTGTTCTTGAAGCCGCGTGCGCGGGCGACCGACGCGAGCGTGTCTTCGAGTAGCTGGCGATATTCGGGATTCTTCTCGACGCGCTTGAGCACCATCCATGCGCCTGCGCTCTCGATGCTTTTGACGACCGCAACCGGATCGAGGTCGACGGCCTTCACCTTGTTGGGGTCCTGGCTGATCGACGCATCACCGGAATTATATTCAATCAGGTCGCGCGGCATGTCAGACGCGAGTTTGGCAACGCGCGCCAGCGTGAGCAGCGGATGCCCCGACAGCTTGTGACGGATGCCGAATGGCTTCAGCGGAAAATCCCGCGTCAGCGCGTCATTGTCGGCGGTGATGACGGGGGCGACATTCGTATTCGCATTCATGATTTTTTCTCCCGAAGTTGACGAATGAAATGGACAATGCGGCGCGCGGGTTCGCGAACCCAGTTGCGCGCGGCGAGGGCGAGGCGAATGACAGGGATCAAGGGATCGCGGCGATAGAGCGGAATCAGCACGTCGCCGATACTGAGCCGCCCGCGCCAGATCGGATCGATCATCGGATGACCGGGCGCTGCGGTGGAGTCGGCCATCGCGATGGCGGGATCGGCGCACAGGTGCCGGGTGAGTTCGAGCGTGAGCTGCACGCCGGGCGAGAGCTTGGCAAAGCGCTCATCGACTCCAAGTTTGTAATAGAACGCCCGGTCGAGATGCCGCAGCACGACAGCGGATGCAACCGGCGTATCGCCGGCATGAAGCGTGATGACCTCGCAATTGCCGCGCGCCGCCATCGCCGTCACGGCACGGCGGATGAAGGCCGCGTCACCTGTGTCCTGTTTGAGCGCGGTACCGCGCTTGGCCTTCCAGCCGCTGGCCTCTAAATCGAGAAAGGTCTCTAGCGCGCGTTCGATCTCGGCAGATTCGGTGGCGATGGAAAAGATCACTTCGCCATGTTCGGCAAGCCGGTTGCGCTGGCGGCGGAGTTCTTTGAGTTTTTTCGGCCCCAGCGCCTCGCGCAGCAGATCGTCGGCGTCGCGCGTGGCATCGAGGCAGGCGCGGGCGTGTGAATTGAGAATGTGCGGGCGCAGGCCGTCGCGGTCGAGCGCGCGGGTGAATGCGCTCACTGCGGCGCCATCGATCGGCGTATCGCGCAGGATCAATGCGCGCGCGCCGGCATCTCGGGCGTTCTGCATCAGTTGGGCGACGGCGTCATCGGCCGCATCGCGGTCGATCAGAGGTGTCGCCAGCGTGCTGTAAGGATCGGCCGTGACGAGCGCGGGCATCGGCAGTCTGTAGGCGCGCCATGCTGAGGTCACCGGCATCAGGCCGATCATGCGCGATGGGCCTTCGCTGGCCACCAGCGCATCGACGTCACTGCGTCCGTTCGCGAACGCGTTCACGGCCGATTCCCATTCCGGCAAATAATAACCGTTCGGCTCGATGGCGCGGTCGCTGAGGTCGCGCCAGCCATCGGCAGCGATTGTATTGAGGGGAGCAAAGCCACGGGCTTCAAGCTTCGCTGGCGTCGCGCGCGGCGACATCATCTCGCGACGCGAGGCGGTGGCTGGTGCAGCGTTGGCAATATCGACCACGTCCCGATCCCCATTCCACGTCACGACGCATCGCGCAGCTTGCGCAAGGCATCGCGTTTCATGTCCCTTGAGAATGACGATAGAGACGAAATCTCAAAATCAAATTTGAGGTTATGGATAAATGCGGCGTGCTGTTTTCATCTGCCGTTAACCACGGCGCTCGCGTCGTGGGCCGCTCCGATGTGGATTGCGCAAACCCGTGCAGCCGCTACGGCCTCCGATGAACGGTTAACCCCGTTTTTTTAGGAGAATGTAAGAACTGGAACTTAAGTTCTGTTCATACGCACGGGAGAACCCGTGTGCGGTGAATAGGAGATTCAAATGCGGCGCCTTCTTTCCAGCTTCATGTCGGATGAATCAGGGGCGACTGCTATCGAGTATGGTCTGATTGCGGCTGGTATCAGCCTTGCAATTATCTCCGCGGTCAACGGCCTCGGCACCACCCTCGGAAGCAAGTTCACATCGATCAACACCTCCCTGAAATAACTCCGCTTGTGGCTGAGCGAGCTATTTTGATCGGGCTCCAGCGCAGGCTGGGGCCCGTTTCATTTTTGCGGCCGCTTCGCTCAAAGCCCGTCAGTCGAACGACACACCGATGCGCCGGCCCGCGTTCCACACCAGATGGCAGCGGCGCAGAAAATGATCGGCCGCAATGGCGAGCTTGAACGATGGCGGAATGCCCTGAACGCTGGCAACTTCAAGTCCCGCGCCGTTGCCCGACAGGTTGCGCACCGTGCAATCGATGCCTGCGCCGTCGAACGAGATGGTCCCGCCCTTGAAAACGCGATGCCGCGGCTCCGTCCGTTTTTCCGTCATGGCTGCAATCCTGCTGGATGACCGCTCAAGGCTAATCCCGCCTTGTTGCCGGACGCTGAATCGATGCAGGCTTTCATGAAATATTGCGTTCAGAATTGATTCAGACCTGTGATCCGGCTTTTGCCTTGAAACCGCCGTTGCGGTATTCTTTCGGCTCATGTCCGGGAGAAGGCGCGGCAGGTCTGGCGATCAGGTCCGGCTGCGACGGTCGGATCGCGGACTAAGAGGGAGAATGTCATGCGTGTGTCTCGGCTGATTTTGTTAAGTCTCATGACGGCGGCGCCGATCACGGTCGGCACGCTCGCCTCCGCCTCTGCGCAGACCATGATGCCGGGCTTCAGGCTCAACGAAGGCAAGCAATACACCGACGAGGAAAAAGAGCGCATGAAGGCCAATGAGGATGCGGCCAAAGCCGCGCGCGCGAAAGTGCCTGATGCGAAAGTGAGTTCGGATCCGTGGGCCGGCGCTCGCGCCGCCGAGGCTCCGGTCAAGGCTGCGCCGAAAGCCGTCAAACCGAAGGCGGCGGCGCAATAGGCTTAGTGTTTGGGGAATTCGGCGAGCAATTGCAGCCAGACATAGCCGAATGCGGTCAAACCTATGAGGCCGAGGATCGCTGCGAGCTGAAGCCATCGCCCGATCAGGACCAGTGACGGTAGCGTCAGCATCAGGAAGACGCCGCCGAGCGGAATGACCGCAAGCCATTGCAAGCCGGTGCCATCCCCTGAAGGCACATGGGCGATGGCGTAAAACGTATAAAGCCAGAACAGCAATCCGGCGACCGCCAGCGCTGCGGCGAATTTTCGCAAATGAGGCGAGGGCGCGGTGTTGGCCATGCGGACGTGTCGCATTCGCACGCGGATGTGTTCAAGCGGCAATTTGAATTCGATTGCTGAACCATTGGCCGCATCGCACGTTAACAGGTGCGCATCCGCGCGTGGAGCCCATCGACATGACCAGCAAACCGACTGACACCAAGAAGGACCCCAAAGTCTCGCATCCCGGCATGATGGGGGACGGTACCGAGGAGCAGAATCTCGGCGAGAAGGGCAATCCGGACGCACGCATCAAGAAGGATGAAGTGGCCGCGGCTTTCGGCAAGGACAAGCCTGGAAGTAAATGACGCGTCACGGCTGCTTTTTGGGGAACATCTGCTGAAATTTTGAAAGCTTGAACGCGTTTGCCGACAGCATTGCTTTGCGGCGCGCGACCTGCATTTCAATGGTCGCCTTGTCCTGCTCAGCGTTCCAATAGGAAGCGGTTTTTAAGTCGGCGCGACGGTTGTTCAGATAAACCGGATAAAACCAGCCGAGCGATCCGTCTGATATCCAGCATTGTCCAGTCACGTCATAGAGCGAGAAATCGGCTGCGGTCAGAGCAGCATGGATCAAATTGAAGTCATCGGCATCGGCTTCGACGATAACTAAATCTGTTTGCTTCAACGTTTCGCTCGCGCCGCGCAGTGCGTTTTCCTCTGCACCTTGAACATCGAGCTTAATTAGGAAGGACCCCGAGAGTTTCTCCGACGCGATGATGCTGTCCAGCGTTTGCGCCTGAACTTTGGTTGTGCCGTCGTGAAGGCCATTGACGCGCTTCCAATACGGGTCATCCGCCGGCCTGATCGACGACCAGTATGGATGAACTGAATTTGTCAGTTCGATTTCGCCCGGCGCGTCGGTAATTGCGGCAATCCGGTAACTGCCTCCTAAAATAACCTTGATCTGACGCAACGATGGCTAGTAAAGCGCATTCGCGTCGATGTTGAGCGGCGCCGCGCCCGGAAACAATCCCATGTCAAAATGATCGACGAAAAAATTTCCATCGGCGCAACCGATGTCGATGACCGTCGAATATCGCAGACCCTTGTTGAACAGACTCGCCAGCGTCGCGGTAAAAGTGCCCGATTGAATTTGCATATTCTCTTTTCCGCCCCGCACCCAGAAATTGCGGGCCTGTTTATCCTGTTTCGCGACGGATGGTGATGACTTTAGTCCGGTGAAAATGAAAGAGGCCGCCCGGTGAGGCGGCCTTATTTCATTTGTGTCCCAGCGCCCGGATGATGCTGGAGAGTCTGGCTATAAAGCCGTCTATCCAGCTGTCACTCTTTGCAGGAGCCTCCGTCTTGGTATTGAACTGACCCAGGCTGTGTGAAAACGCAGCTCCGCATTCCGAAACCGCTCTCGACCAACAGTGGCTGACACCTACGCGGCGATTTGAGAGTATTTTTACTGTT
>JAYVYQ010000147.1:0-2887 GCA_043784125.1 Afipia sp. | reverse complement strand
ATTGGAATCAAATGAATCTCGTCATTGTCGAGTCGCCTGCCAAGGCCAAGACGATCAACAAATATTTGGGTCCCGGCTACGAGGTTTTGGCCTCGTACGGCCATGTCCGTGACCTTCCGGCCAAGAACGGATCGGTCGATCCCGACTCAAATTTCCAGATGATCTGGGAAATCGATCCCAAGGCCGCCGCCCGTCTCAACGAGATCGCCAAGGCGCTCAAGGGTGCCGACAAGCTGATCCTCGCAACCGACCCGGATCGCGAAGGCGAAGCCATTTCCTGGCACGTCCTGGAGATCATGAAGGAGAAGCGCGCCCTCAAGGACCAGAAGATCGAGCGCGTGGTCTTCAATGCCATTACCAAGCAGGCTGTCACCGACGCGATGAAGAATCCGCGCCAGATCGACGGCGCGCTGGTCGATGCTTACATGGCGCGCCGCGCACTGGATTATCTGGTCGGCTTCACGCTCTCCCCTGTGCTGTGGCGCAAGCTACCCGGCGCGCGTTCGGCGGGACGTGTGCAGTCCGTTGCATTGAGACTTGTCTGCGACCGCGAACTCGAAATCGAAAAGTTCATTCCGCGCGAATACTGGTCGCTGCTGGCGACGCTTGCGACTCCGCGCGGCGAAAGTTTTGACGCACGTCTGGTCGGCGCCGACGGCAAGAAGATCACCCGTCTCGACATCGGCACGGGTGCAGAGGCCGAAGACTTCAAGGCCGCGATGGAAGCGTCCAATTTCACCGTCTCGACGGTTGAAGCCAAGCCCGCCCGCCGCAATCCGCAATCGCCTTTCACGACCTCGACGCTGCAGCAGGAAGCCAGCCGCAAGCTGGGTTTTGCGCCCGCGCACACCATGCGCATCGCGCAGCGTCTCTATGAAGGTATCGACATCGGCGGCGAGACCACCGGCCTCATTACCTATATGCGAACCGACGGCGTGCAGATCGACCCGTCGGCCATCACGCAGGCGCGCCAGGTGATCGGCGAAGATTACGGCAATGCCTATGTGCCCGAATCTCCGCGCCAATATACCTCGAAGGCCAAGAACGCGCAGGAAGCGCACGAAGCCATTCGCCCGACCGATCTGTCGCGCCGCCCGGCATCGCTAAAAGCCAGACTCGATAACGATCAGTCGCGGCTTTACGATCTGATCTGGATGCGCACGGTTGCGAGCCAGATGGAATCGGCCGAGATGGAGCGCACCACCGTCGATATTACGGCGACCGCAGGCAAGCGCGTGCTCGAATTGCGCGCCACCGGACAGGTCGTGAAGTTCGACGGCTTCCTCGCGGTCTATCAGGAAGGCCGCGACGACGACGCGGAGGACGAGGACTCAAAGCGCCTGCCTGCCATCAATCAGGGCGAGACGCTGAAGCGCGAGAACCTCAGCGTCAGCCAGCATTTCACCGAGCCGCCGCCGCGCTTCTCGGAAGCCTCGCTCGTCAAGCGCATGGAAGAACTCGGCATCGGCCGGCCATCGACCTATGCGTCGATCCTCCAAGTGCTGAAGGATCGCGGCTATGTGAAGCTCGAGAAGAAACGGCTTTACGGCGAGGACAAGGGCCGCGTCGTTGTCGCGTTTCTTGAGAATTATTTCACGCGCTATGTCGAATTCGACTTTACCGCTGCGCTGGAAGAACAGCTCGACCGCGTCTCCAATAACGAGATTTCCTGGCAGCAGGTGCTGAAAGAATTCTGGACCGGATTCATCGGTGCGGTGAACGACATCAAGGATGTTCGCGTCTCTGAGGTGCTCGACGTGCTCGACGCGATGTTGGGCGAACATATTTACGAGCCGCGCACCGATGGCGGCGATCCGCGCCAGTGCCCGAGCTGCGGCACCGGCAAACTGAATTTGAAGGCCGGCAAGTTCGGCGCGTTCGTCGGCTGCTCGAACTATCCCGAGTGCCGCTACACGCGCCCTCTCGCCGCGTCCAGCGGATCCAGCGATCGCGCGCTCGGCAAGGACCCCGTGTCAGGCCTCGAGGTCGCGGTGAAGGCCGGACGCTTCGGCCCCTATATCCAGCTCGGCGATGCGAAGGATTACGGCGAGGACGAGAAGCCGAAACGCGCGGGCATTCCGAAAGAAATGTCTCCTGCCGACGTCGAGCTTGAACTCGCGTTGAAGCTGCTGTCGCTGCCGCGCGAAATCGGCAAGCATCCGGACGACGGAGAACCGATCACCGCCGGCATCGGCCGCTTCGGACCCTTCGTTCGCCACATCAAGACCTATGCCAGCCTTGAGGCCGGTGACGACGTCTATAATGTCGGACTCAATCGCGCCGTGACGCTGATCGCGGAGAAGATTCTCAAAGGCCCGAGCAAACGCTTCGGCGCCGATCCCGGAACGCCGGTCGGCGAATATCCGGCGCGCGGCGGCACGATCTTGCGAAAGAAGGGCCGCTACGGCGCATACGTCACCATCGACGGCATCAATGCTACGATCCCGGACAACATCGAGCCCGAAAAACTCACGATCGAAGAAGCCATCGCGCTGATCGAAGAGCGCGCGGCCAGAGGCGGCGGCAAGCCCAAGCGCGCGGCAAAGAAGAAGGCCGCGAAGCCAAAAGCCGCAAAAGCCGACAGCGCAGACGCCGCGCCAAAGAAAGCGCCTAAGAAAGCTGTTGCGAAGAAGAAGGCTGCCGAACCTGAAGCGCCCGGCGCCGTCGTCATTCCGGTCAAGGCCAAATCGGTGAAAAGCAAGACTGCGAAAACCGCGGCTGCGAAAACGCCGAAAGCGGCCGCGCCAAAAGTCGCGGCTGCGAAGGCCGCGACGGTTGCCTCCAAAAAGAGCGCCGGTAAAGCAAACGGATAATGAAAAAGAAACCTGACGCGACGAACGCCTTTCCCGACCGGGAAAGCATCGTCGCGTTCATCAAAACGCATCCC
>JAYVYQ010000146.1:0-2065 GCA_043784125.1 Afipia sp. | reverse complement strand
GGAACGCGAAAAACGCGCATTTTTGCCGTAGCGGTCTCGAACAGCGCCAGGAAAAAGCCGGCAATTGCAAGCTTGACGATGTAGGCACCGGCGCCGATCGTGTATGCCAACGAGCCGGTACCGAACAGAACGATCTTCCAGGGGAAGAACACGCAGGCGATCAGCGAGATATAGAGCAAGAGCTTGAGAAAGGCGCCGAATTCGATCATCGCGAGATGGCGTCCGGAATATTCGAGGACCATCGCCTCATGCACCATGGTGAGCTCCAGATGCGTAGCCGGATTGTCGACCGGTATTCTCGCGTTTTCCGCAAGCGCCACCATAATGAGCGCAATCATCGCCATTCCGAGCGATACGCGTAATCCGACATCGGATGAGCCCATGAAGTCTGCGACCGTCGAAAGTTGGGTCGAGCCGGCAACGAGTGCCATGCAAAACACAATCAGGAGCATCGCCGGTTCCGCAAGCGCTGCGATCATGACTTCGCGGCTGGAGCCAATACCGCCGAAACTGGTGCCGACGTCCATGCCTGCGAGCGCCAGAAAAAAGCGCGCGCTTCCCAGCAACGCGACAATGGCGATTAGATCCGCGGTCCAGTTGAACAGGAGGCCCGTTGCAAAGGTCGGCACCAGGGCGGCGGCAACCCAGATCGCAGCAAACGTTATGTACGGCGTTACCCGGAACAGCCAAGAGGCGTTGTCGGCCAGAACCACTTCCTTGCGAAGCAGCCGCAGCAGATCGCGATACGGCTGAAAAATCGAAGCTCCCTTGCGACGCACCAGCCGAGCCTTGATCTTGCGCACGAAGCCGGTCAGCAGCGGCGCGAGCAGCAGCACCAGCGCCATCTGTATGCCTTGCACAAGAATGTCTGAGATCAAGACCATATCGCGAGCACCAGCAGCAGCGTGACGAGGGTAGCGAAAACGAGACTGAGGTATCGCCGGATGGTCAGGAACTGTAGACGGTTGAGCCGATCGGAGGCAAAACCGACGGCTCCCACCAGGGGCAGATACATTCCCTCCCAGACCAAATCATGCAATTCGATCCTCAGACGCGCTGGCCTGATATCCCCAGGGGCCGGCATGTCGACATGGTCGCGGGCGTAGAACATGAGCGTCCCGAAAACACGACGGATCGGTTGAGCGAAGCTTCCACCCGAATACTGAGCGGCGGGGGTCGGATCGGAAAAACCGCAGCCCCAGGCCGGTCCCCGCCGCAGGGCATGAGAGGCAAAGCGATGGATGAAAAACACTGCGAGCGAGGCGGATACCGCGATGAATACCATCACAAGCAAACCATTGTATGAACTGCGGCTCGCCGCAATCGGCACGATCGAAAGCCACGGCTCGTTAGCCTGTATCGGCATGCGGCTACCGAGAATCTGCACCGTGATCGGCGAAAGCGCATCGATGACCAATCCCGGCAAGATACCGGCCAGCAAGCAAAGTACGGCCAGGATGCACATCGCCGAAAGCGAGTAGCGGTCGACTTCTTTAGCGTTTTCCGCGGCCGGGCTGCGCGGTCGTCCGAGAAAAGTCACGCCGAATGCTTTCACGAAACAAGCGGCTGCCAACGCTGCAGCCAAGGCCAGCAGCGCCCCGACCGCGGGCACCATGATCTTCAGGGCCCATTGCGGTAACTCCGGGCTTTGCAATACGGCCTGGAAGACAAGCCATTCTGACACGAAGCCATTAAACGGCGGAAGCGCCGATATGGCGACGCAGCCGACCAGAAAGACGAAGCTGGTGAACGGCATCCGGTGGATGAGGCCGCCGAGCTTGTCCATGTCCCGCTCGCCGGTCGATGTCAGGACAGCGCCGGCTCCGAAAAACAACAGACTCTTGAAGAAGGAGTGGTTGAGCACATGGAACAGTGCCGCCGTGAAGGCGAGCGCCGCCACCGGCTTCAAGCCGTTGGCCTGGAAGGCAAGCGCGAGGCCAAGGCTCACGAAGATGACGCCGACATTTTCAATCGTGCTGTAGGCCAGCAGGCGCTTGAGGTCCTTTTCCATCATGGCATACAGGATTCCCATGACAGCAGTGATGCCGCCAAGGAAAAGGACAAT
>JAYVYQ010000145.1:0-7186 GCA_043784125.1 Afipia sp. | reverse complement strand
CGAGGAGCCGCCGGACGTCGCCGACATTCTCATCGACCTTACGCAGCGCGAGACCAAGACCTTTTCAAACCGCTTTGCGCGCACGCTGGCCGATCAGATGAAAAGCGTGGCGCGCATGCACAAGCATCCCTTGAAGTCGGCAGGCTTCAAGGTCCTTAAGGCGCATGATGTTCCGTCCGTTCTGGTCGAACTTGGTTACGTCTCGAACAAGGACGATCTTCAGCACCTTGTCTCGGAAAGCTGGCGTTCCAAGACTGTGGGATCGGTGGCGCAAGCCGTGGACATGTTCCTTGGCAAGCGGGTGGTTTCGGCCGTTCCCGGCAACTGAAAACGCAACCCTTTCGGCTCTTAAAGCCCTAGTTTGGGCCTAACCGTGGCTTTAAAAAATTATTGTTTCTCGAAACAACGCATTGATTTCAAAGACGTTTTAGGAATTAGAGGAGTGGGAGAAATAGTGATTTGGGTCGCTACCGGCGCTGGAAAAAACGTTGACGCACACCTTACTCGCGGCGTAGAGAGGTTTTGTAGAGTTTTGAGAGCTGAATTTTATTTCTGTCGTCTGAGCGGAATTTATGAAACCGCGGCGTCCGCCCACTGGCCCGGAAAATTCCTCCGCTTCTAAGCGGTCTCCCGAAGATCGAGCCGCCTATGCCGAATTTGGGAGGCGCTTACACGCGCGCATGGTCGAATTCGGGTGGAATCAAACTGAGCTATCGCGTCGCGCGACTGCCAATTTGCCAAAAGTTTTCGAGGGACAGGTACAGGGCCACTCGATCGGACGAGATCGTATATCGTCCTATATACGCGGAAAATATCTTCCAAGATCGGATGGTCTCGCGGCAATCGCTAAAGCTCTAAAGTGCGATCCAGAAGACTTGTTAGTTCCGAAAAGCGCTGTACCATCAGCGTCGAACTCGCCGGCACTCTCCGTGAAATCGCTCAATGGGCAGTTGGTCCATATTCAGTTGAATCAGATTGTGTCGACTAAAGGAGCTTCCGCGATCATGAGGATCTTGGCTGACGAGGATGGTGCGTGAACTGGTGCTGGAGCGCCCATGGCGTGTATGGTATTGTCGCTATTTAAATCTCTCAGTTTAGTAAGTTCAATGAGTTAGGTTCAATCATAACCTCTACAACCTGCCCTAGTTTGGACACAGCGGCGGCATTATAGATTGGCGTTGGCGGACATCGCAGAATCGCTCGCGCCTGTACGGTGCCCGGTGATACGGTCTGCGCAGAATTGAGAAACGGAATATCCGGCATGCGGTTTCTGCTGCGGTTTATGGGCTTCTTGTTTGCGGCGGGGACCATCGTGTTTCTGGTCGGCGTGGCAGTGGTGGCCGGCGCGATCTGGCACTATTCCAAGGATCTGCCGGACTACTCGCAGCTGCAGGATTACGAGCCAGCCGTGATGACGCGCGTCCATGCGTCGGACGGTGCATTGCTCGGCGAGTATTCGAAAGAACGCCGGTTGTATTTGCCGATCCAGGCGATCCCGAAATCCGTCATCAATGCGTTCCTCGCGGCCGAGGACAAGAATTTCTACGAGCATGGCGGCATCGACTTCACCGGCATGGCGCGTGCGATGGTGCTGTATGCCCAGAACTACGGCTCAAACAAACGCCCGCAGGGTGCATCGACGATCACCCAGCAGGTCGCGAAGAATTTCCTCCTGACCAACGAGGTTTCCTTCAACCGTAAGATCAAGGAAGCGCTGTTGGCGATGCGCATCGAGCGCACCTACACCAAGGATAAAATTCTCGAACTTTATCTCAACGAAATCTATCTCGGCCTCGGCGCTTACGGAATCGCTGCCGCGTCACTGGTTTACTTCGACAAGTCAGTGAACGACCTGACCGTCGCAGAAGCCGCCTATCTCGCCGCGCTTCCGAAAGCCCCTTCGAGTCTGCATCCGGTTCGCAATCGCGACCGCGCGATCGAGCGGCGTAATTACGTGATCGACCGGCTTGCAGAAAATGGCTGGATCAAGCCGACTGATGCTGTCGCGGCGCGCAAGGAACCGTTGGTCGTGACCACTCGCACTGCCGGCGCACATATTTTTGCCGGCGAGTATTTTGCCGAGGAAGTTCGCCGCGACATTTTCGAGCGCTATGGCGAGAAGAAATTATACGAAGGCGGCCTGTCAGTTCGTACCACGCTCGATCCGGCGATCCAAGTCATGGCGCGCAAGGCGATGGCCGGCGGCCTTGTCAATTTCGACGAGGCACAAGGTTGGCGCGGCGCGCAGAACAAGATCGAGATCGCCGGCGACTGGGGCGTGAAACTCGCCGAAGTCAAAGCGCTGTCCGACATTTCGCCGTGGCGGCTGGCGGTGGTGCTTGAGACCAGCGATCAATCCGCGCGTATCGGCTTTCAGCCGGGCCGCGAATTGGGCGGAGCGGTTAGCAAGGCTCGCGAGACGGGACTGATATCGCTCGAGGGCGTCAAATGGGCGAAGGCGGCCGCAGGTCCCATTCGAGGCAAGACACCCACCAACATTACGCAGGTGATAGCGCCGGGCGATGTGATTTACGCAGATCCGCTGCTTGCCAAGGATGGCAGCAAGGTCGATGGCCAATATCGTTTGCGTCAGGTCCCGGAAGTCTCAGGCGCCATGGTGGCGATGGACCCGTGGACCGGCCGCGTGCTGGCGATGGTCGGCGGATTTTCTTTCGACCAGAGCCAGTTCAACCGCGCGACACAGGCTTATCGTCAGCCGGGCTCATCCTTTAAGCCGATCGTCTATGCCACCGCGCTCGATAACGGTTACACGCCATCGACGGTGGTCATCGACGCGCCGATCGAAATCGATCAGGGCGCAGGACAGGGCGTGTGGCGCCCTGAAAACTATTCCGCCGGAAAATATTACGGCCCCTCGACGCTGCGCACGGGTCTCGAACTGTCGCGTAACACCATGACGGTGCGCTTGGCGCAGGATGTCGGCATGCCGCTCATCACCGAATACGCCAAGCGTTTCGGCATTTACGACGACCTGCCGAACTATCTGTCCTACGCGCTCGGCGCTGGCGAGACGACCGTCATGCGAATGGTCACTGCCTATTCGATGTTCGCCAACGGCGGCAAGCGCATCAAGCCGACCTTGATCGACCGCATCCAGGATCGCTACGGCCACACCATCTTCAAACATGACGCGCGCGAATGCCGCGGCTGCGATGCGAATGATGGCTGGAAGGGCCAAGCTGAACCCACGCTGGTCGATCGCCGCGAGCAGGTTCTCGATCCGATGACGGCGTACCAGATCACGTCGATGATGGAAGGTGTCGTCCAGCGCGGCACGGCGACGATTGTGCGCGAAGTCGGCAAGCCCATCGCCGGCAAGACGGGTACCACCAACGATGAGAAGGACGTGTGGTTTATCGGCTTCTCGCCTGATCTCGTCTGCGGCGTCTATGTCGGTTACGACAAGCCGCGCAATCTCGGTCGCGGTCAGAGCGGTGGCCACACCGCTGCACCCATCGTGAAGGACTTCTTCAAGCTTGCGCTTGCCGACAAGCCCGCCGTTCCGTTCCGCGTGCCGACCGGCATCAAACTGATCCGTGTCGATGCAAAGACTGGTATGCGCGCTGGACCCGGTGACGGCGGCAAGACCATCCTTGAAGCCTTCAAGCCCGGCACCGCGCCGCCTGACAATTACTCCGTCATCGGAGTGGCCGATGCGGATGGACGCTCATTGAGCGTTTCGCCGGATGCGGATCGCGCGATCATACGCTCGGGGACGGGCGGCCTCTATTGAAGCGTTTTCGAGCAAAGTGGATACCGGTTCGCGTCAAGAAAACGCGTCTGAATTAAGTCGATTGCGCCTGCGTTCGGCAGCCGCTACATCCTTGCATCGATTGAATCGCGGCGTCTGCCGCAAGCCGGAATTATCATGCGCCCCGAAATTGAACGCATCGTCGAAGAGATCAAGCAGTCTGTCGGACTGCTGAGGAGGCATCTTTGACGTCGATGCTGCAACGGCGCGCCTCGCCGAACTGAACGCCCTCGCCGAACATCCCGATCTCTGGAACGATCCGCAGAAAGCCCAGAAGCTGATGCAGGAGCGCACTGCGCTCGAAAATCAGCTTTCCGGAATCGGCAAGACCGAACGCGAACTCGAAGACCAGATCGGCATGATCGAACTCGGCGAGTCCGAGAAGGACGAAGGTGTCGTCACCGAGGCCGAGAACGCCCTCAAGGCGTTGAAGAAGGATGTCGCGCGGCAGGAACTCGAAGCACTGTTGTCTGGCGAGGCGGACAAGTTCAACACGTATCTCGAGGTTCATGCCGGTGCCGGCGGCACCGAGAGCCAGGACTGGGCCTCCATGCTGCTGCGCATGTATACGCGCTGGGCGGAAAAGCGCGGCTTCAAGGTTCAGTATCTTGAAGAGACCGAAGGCGAAGAAGCCGGCATCAAGTCTGCCACCATTCAGATTAGCGGCCACAACGCTTATGGTTGGCTCAAGACCGAGGGCGGTGTGCATCGCCTCGTGCGTATTTCGCCATTCGATTCCAACGCCCGACGACACACGTCATTTTCAAGCGTCGCGATTTTTCCTGTGGTCGACAATACGATCAAGATCGATATCGCCGAGTCAGATGTTCGCGTCGATACGATGCGATCGGGTGGAGCGGGCGGTCAGCACGTCAACAAGACGGAATCGGCGGTGCGTTTGACGCACATCCCGACGGGCGTCGCAGTCGTCTGTCAGGCCGGACGCTCGCAGCACAAGAACAAGGCGCAGGCGTGGGACATGCTGCGCGCGCGGCTTTATGAAATCGAGTTGAAAAAGCGTGAGGAAAAAGCCGCCGCCGATCAGGCTGCGAAAACCGATATCGGCTGGGGACACCAGATCCGCTCTTATGTGCTCCAGCCCTATCAGATGGTGAAGGATTTGCGCACCGGCGTGCAGACGTCGGACACCTCGGGCGTGCTCGACGGCGATCTCGACGAGTTCATGGCAGCGACGCTCGCGCAGAAAGCGTTCGGCACATCACCGGGTGCGGTCGAAGACGTCGATTAGAGCAGGGCGGGATTGCCGGCAATCGGGTGGTGCTTCCCATTTCGCCCGCGTAAGGGTTCGCGTCGATACACGGACGCGGAGTCGGAATGTCAGCAATTGAAATGCGGATCGAAGGTCGCGATTGGGCGCGGCTGGTATTTCTTTCGGTCCTGTGGGGCGCGACGTTCTTTTTCACGGGCTACGCGCTTCACGAATTGCCGCCGCTGACGCTGGTGTTTTTGCGGCTCGTTATCGCGTCGCTCATTTTGCTGCCGCTGCTTCGGATCAACCGTATTCCATTTCCTGTCGGCGTTGCGGGCTGGATGCCGTTTGCGGTGATGGCACTCATCAACAACGTCATTCCATTCTCATTGATCGTGATGGCGCAGACCTACATTCCGAGCGGCCTTGCTTCGGTGGTCAATGCGACAACGCCTGTGTTCGTTGTTCTGGTCGCCGCGGCATTCGGCGACGAAAAGCTGATCTTGCGGCGCGTGGCCGGTGTGCTGCTCGGCCTGGCGGGTGTTCTCGTATTGCGCGGCTTTCATTTCGAGTTCGGTTCGCGGCAAAGCATCGGCATTGCGCTTTGCCTTGGAGCGACGATGTGGTTCGGGCTTTCAGCGCTTTGGGCGACACGCAAGCTGATGGGCTCGCCGCCGCTTGCCACGGCGACGTTTCAACTAATGTCATCGGGCGTGATGATGTTCGTCCTGGCGATGATTTTTGATCGTCCGTGGACTTTGCCGATGCCGGGCGCGATGACGTGGATGGCGGTGATCGGACTGGCCTCGCTTTCGACAGCGCTTGCCTACATCATCTTTTTTCAGATCATCATTCGCTCCGGAGCCAGCAACGTCATGCTGGTGACGCTGCTCGTGCCGATCAGCGCCATTCTTCTCGGCTATTTCATTTTGGGCGAACGCATCGAATTGAGAGAAGTCATCGGCGCATTCATCATCGGCAGCGCGTTGCTGGTGATGGACGGGCGCGTGTTCCGGCTGTTCAGCCGGAGCCAAATCGCCAGCGCGTAAGAGTGTCGCCAATCAGCCTTGGCTGAGACGCACGCCGGCGCGCAGGAATTTCTGTGGATCGACCGCTTCGCCGTCGATGCGCGTTTCGTAATGCAGATGCGGGCCGGTCGATCGTCCGGTCGATCCGACCTCGCCGATGACCTGACCGATCTTGATCGTGTCGCCGACCTTCACGCCGATCACCGAGAGATGGCCATAGCGCGTCGATAGACCGTTGCCGTGATCGATCTCGATCATGCGGCCATAGCCGCCTTGATTGCCGGCGGTTGTAACTTTCCCATTGGCGGTGGCGCGCACCGGGTCGCCGGTTGAAGCGCGAAAGTCGAGGCCGGTATGCATCGCGGGACGCCCGAGGAACGGGTCGCTGCGCACGCCGAAGCCGGACGAGAATTCGACTTCACCGATGACGGGCTTGCGATAGGGGACGAGCGACAGCGTTCGCGACAATTTGTCGATCTGCGCACGCGTGAGATTGATGCGATAGATTTGCCGCTCGAAGGTGCTGGCATCGGACGGTGGTTTCACAATGGGCACGTAAGGACCGCCGACACCACCTTTCGGAGCGGCGGCTTCAAGCGTGGCCATATCCAGACCGAGATCGTCGATTACGCTGCGCATGCGACGGACCCGCGACTCGTAGGCGCTTTCGACCGAACCCAGCATCGCCGACTGACGCCCTTCGACCTTGTCGAGTGCGGACTGAAGATTGACCAGCACGCTGTCGACGCCGTGAAGTTTTGCGAAGTCGGTGGTGCGGTTGGCGGCCGGTGGCGTGCGGGACTCCAGCCGGGCTTCGCGATCCGGCGGTGCAACGAAAATCACCGTGTCGCTGATCGGCGAGGGCTTCGGCGAGGCCGTGGGCGCCGTCTCGCTGGCTTGCGGCGCGCGAGATGTTGGCTTGATCGATCCGGTCACGGCGACATCCGGCATCGAGGTCAATGCCGAGGCGCGGGATTCGAGCGTCGCCTGTCGGCGCATGATCTGGTTCAGCTTCTGATCGTACTGCTCCTGATCGAGCAGTTGACGGCTGGTGGCGCGATCGACGCGCACGCGCAATTCGGCGATGCGGTCTTCATAGGCGTATTGCATGTCGGCCTGACGCGCGATCAGTCGGGTCAGAACATCGTCGCGAAACGCGAAGTATGTTGCGGTCGC
>JAYVYQ010000144.1:0-4274 GCA_043784125.1 Afipia sp. | reverse complement strand
TTCACCGCATGGGGCGTCGAACTTGCGCGGCAGGTTGGCCTGACATTGGTTGGACGCACCAAAGGCAAGCGATTTATCGCACTGTCCGGTCAGGAGCGGATCGTGTTCGACCAGAATCTCGATTTCGTGGCCGAGGAATCCGCGCGCAATCGCCGCAAAGGTGGCGACGATGACTGACGGCACGAAAACGCTCGGCGTGCTGCTCGCCGGCGGACTTGCGCGGCGCATGGGTGGCGGCGACAAGCCGATGAAAACAATCGGTGGCAAGACCATTCTTGAGCGCGTGATCGCGCGGCTCGCCCCGCAATGCGACGGTCTCATTCTCAACGCCAATGGCGATCCTGCGCGTTTCGCATCCTTTGGATTACCCGTCATTGCCGACACGGTGGAAGGTTTCGCCGGTCCGCTCGCAGGAATTCTCACGGCGCTCGACTGGGCTGCCACGCATCATCCCGAAATCGAATGGGTATTGAGTGCTGCGGCCGACTGTCCGTTCCTGCCGCGCGATCTTGTCGCGCGGTTGCAACACGCACGGATCAATGAAAATGCGCAGCTCGCGGTCGCGGCTTCCGGAGATCAGACCCATCCGGTTGTCGGATTGTGGAATGTCGCGCTGCGCGGCGAGTTGCGCCACGCGCTGGTTGTCGAAGACATCCGCAAGATCGACCGCTGGACTGCGCGCTACAAGCTCGCGACCGTGACATGGCCGGTCGAACCGCTCGATCCATTCTTCAATGCGAACACGGTCGAAGACATCGCTGAGGCCGAGCGGATCGCAGCGCTCGACGAAGACGCTTGATCTGAAAGTGTTAAGCGGGACGGAAGCCCGCCTGCTCCAGCGCCTTGCGCACATCCGATG
The DNA here is from genome assembly GCA_043784125.1 of Afipia sp. Classification (GTDB taxonomy): domain Bacteria; phylum Pseudomonadota; class Alphaproteobacteria; order Rhizobiales; family Xanthobacteraceae; genus Afipia. Next base: position 3,415 of record JAYVYQ010000144.1, on the reverse strand, counting down.
ACGCCAGCGCTGCAAGAAACGCCTGAACGGCAGGGCGTTGCTTTCGCGATGTCACCAGCGCGAAATCGTAATGCTCGTCCGCAAACGGGATAAATCCAAGGCCTGCCGCGCGCGCCACCGGCGCAATCGTCATGCCCCAGTCAGCGCGGTTCTGCGCCACAGCAGCCGCCACCGCGTTGTGGGACCGCGGTTGATTCCAGTAGCCGTCGGGCCGCGCGTCTCCCAGCAAGCGATCGATCAGGATGCGCGTGCCGGCACCCTGATTGCGATTGACCATCAGACACGACGGATCTTTCAGCGCCGCGCGAACCGCGTCCTCTGCGCTCAATCCCTCAAAGCGCTTGTCGCCTGCGCGAAAAACTATGCCCTGCATGCGCCGGTAACCCGGCACGAGTTCAAAACCCGGCACAAGAAACGGCGTGTTGTAAGTATTCGTCTTGTCGTCGAACAGATGAATAGGCGCGAGGTCGCACTCGCCGCGGCGCGCCGCAGCCAATCCTCCAAGACTGCCGACTGAAATCGAACGCACCGATAATCCCGCGCGCGCCAGCGGCGCGGTGACGATATCGAGTCCCGTACAATGACTGCCGACAATCACGAGGTCCGGCACCCGCACATGCGGCGTGAACAGCGTCACTTCCGCCTCGGTGCCGGCCGGCATCTGATCGGCCAGCGCGTCGATCTTCAGGAAACCATCGGCCTGTGCAAACGACGTGATCGCGCCGGAGCCTTTGCCCGACGGGTATGCAATCAGACCGTCATCGCCCTCGACCAGCGACACCATGAAGAATTCCGTCCGGCCAAGCTCGGACGCAATTCGGACCGGCACCTTCGCCGTGACATGTGCATCGTTGCGAGGCGGCAGGCCCGCAAGGCGCCGCAACACGGGACCGATCATGTCGTGAAACGTAAACATCGCTGAGGTCGGAAATCTCGGCAGGATGACCACAGGTTTTCCATCGCACACCGCAAGGCACAGCGGTTTGCCGGGCTTCAGCGCGACACCATGCGCGACGATACCGGGTTTGCCGAGCCGCGCAACAATGCGATCGGATACGTCGCCCTCGCCCTTGGATGTGCCACCGGACACAATGAGCATGTCGTGGCTCGCAAGCGCATCCCGTATGACGGCTTCGAGCTTGTCTTCGTCGTCGGGAAACGCACCAAGGAAAAAAGCCTCGCCGCCGTTCTCAGACACGGCGGCCGCAACGATCTCCCCCTTGGTGTCGTAGATCGCGGCAGGCCGCAACGGCTCGCCGGGTTGCACAAGTTCGTCGCCGGTGGAGATGATCGCAACGCGCGGCTTCTTTCCAACGGCCACGCGCGCGATTCCCGATGCGGCCAGCATGCCGATTTCGCGCGAGCCGATCAGCGCCCCCCCCCCCCCGCGCAACAGGGTTTCGCCGCGCGCGATGTCGGACCCCGCATAGGACACGAATTGCCCGGGCGAAACCGCGCGCCTGATCTCGACGGGCAGCAGTAAGGTCAGACTAGCGCACGGCGAAGCCATCGACATTGGAGCGGTCGAACGGCGGGACGTCGCCGGTTGCAATGACATCGCGTGCAAGAGCAAGACCGAGCGCATCGGCAAGTGCGCATTCTTCAATCGCAAGATTGCGGGGGAACAATGCGGCTTTAAATCGTGCAAGCGCGTCTTCCCGCGACAGGATGGTCAGAAACTGATCCTGATCGGCGCTCTTGTGATTTGAAGGCATGGCCGGCTTTGTCATATTGGACAACTCACAGGCTTTCGCGAAGCGGAAACGGCTTCGAGTGCAGTTGCGGCGGCGTATCCTTCGCTGTCTGCCGGAACGACATGCCATGCGTCGGCGTCGACGATGGCATTCAACGAAAGATGTCCCGTCGCCAGCGGCATCCAGGCCCCGTCGGAATTTTTCAGCAGAACCAGTTCGGCCATACCAATCGAGGACGCGATCTTCCGCGCAAGAGGCCGCATAATCCCGGACCGTGGCGCGCGCGCCGATAGTTTATCCAATACCGGTTGAATGAGCATCAAGCATACTGCCAGCGCCTGATCCGGCGCGCCGGGGACCGCAACAACTGGCGTTTTGCCATTCTTGCCGATGGCCGCTGTGCGTCCCGGCTGCAGCGCAAGCCCGTGCGCGAGAAGCGCATCGCGCGATGTGAGCGCGTGAATGGTTGCGTACGTGCGGCCAAAGCCGATGCCGCCGACAATTGCCAGCAGATCGCATGGTTCTGCGCCGAAAGCGGCGGCTATCGACGCAGCATCTCGCGCCGCAGCGCGCGTGAGCGAAACGCGCGCGCCAGTCGTTCGCACAAATTCGCAGACAAATTGCGATGAAGCCGTATTGCCGTTCACCGACGCGGCGTCGATCACGCGCACCCGCGGAGATCTAATCTGCACCCGATCAAGCCCTGCCGCACGCAAGACAAGCAAATCGACCGCGCCGATGCGACGTCCTGCCGCAACAATCGCACGCCCGGCTTCCAGATCATTTCCGGCCCGGCGGACCCCGTGACCCGGAGGAGCCTCGGCCAAAACCTGGAAGTGTGCGCCGGCATGTTCGGCGAGATCGGCATCGAGCACGCAATCGCAGCCGTCGGGCATGCGTTCGCCTGCCTCCACCCACGGCGGGGCCTTCGGCAACTGCAACGGCGAATATGAAGATGCGCCGACAATGTCGTGCGCACGCAACGCCCAGCCATCGGCCGTCGCAAGGCTGAAATCCGGCAGGCCCTTTTTCGGCGGCGGCATCTCGGCCGCAATGCAGCCGAGCGCGTCCGCAACCGCGATGTCGATTGCGGCAACCGGCGTCACGCCGCCGAGCAGCAGTCCGAGTGCGGTATCGAGCGGCGTCAGGGCAGCCGCTAAACGCTGTGTCTGAATCATGCCGAATGGTGGACCATGTCGCGGCGCCTTAGCAATCTTCCCACGAATTGCTCAGTCGATGCGATTGCTGTCGCACGAACGATGAGCGGGCGACGGCGTCGGGATTTGTAAGATTTACGTCGATGGTTGGCTGGCGAGGAGTGTTGATCGCACCGGTCTCGGTTCGATTTCCCTGCTAACAGGGAATTTTACAGGGAAATTGCCTGCATTCGAGGCTCAGGACGGCGAAGCTATGAGGAAAGTCTCTGTGCCGCAGCGGTTTTCGCGGCGATACCCTAAGCGAATTAACAGGGAAAGAATTTGGTAGATCAGGGAATTTCGGAGCCGGAACAGGGAATTGTACACTGTAATCAATTCGGATGAGCTTTTCGGAACACATTCGGCGGCAAATTGAAAGTTAGACTGCGCCAGTAATACTGGTCGGTCCACAAAAACGGCTTTCTCCGTTGACCTGACCGGGCTTTTTTGAACCAAGCATTGTGAGAGAATGTCTTGGAAAGGAGCTTTGGTTATGCCGAAGAAGAGGTTCAGCGCAGAGCAGAT
>JAYVYQ010000143.1:0-10253 GCA_043784125.1 Afipia sp. | reverse complement strand
GCTTCGGCGACCGGCGAAATCACCCGGCCGTTGACGTTCACGTCGAGGATCGCGATGTCGAACTCGGTGGATTGCACCAGTCGCACGGCCTCGTCGATGTCGCCGGCTTCGGCGGCGACGCGGTAGCCGAGTTCGTCGAGCATATCGGCGACCATCATGCGGATCATCACCTCGTCTTCGACGAGCAGAACAGAGCGCTGCAACGACCCTGTTTGTGCGATGCCTGACATTTTTCCCTCTGCGGCAACTATGATGCGTGCTGCTGAAATACCATAATTGCACTCCAGACAAATTGCACCAGACGAATGAGTTCCAGCCGTCAAATCGGCGGCATTTACTTTGTCAGGAGCGATTGCCTCAATCTGCCGAAAATACTCAATTGTCTAAATTAACGTGCGAGATCGTCCATCCTCATGCCGCCGCTAAAGCCCCCGCCGCCGGAAAAGATGCAGTTTCAGCTCAATCTGCGCCAGCGCGGGATCAGCGACCAATCCGTGCTGAAAGCGATGGGGGATGTGCCGCGCGAATTGTTCGTGACCTCGCTCGATCGCGGCCACGCCTATCGCGACACGGCGCTGGGAATCGCCTGCGGGCAGACCATCAGCCAGCCCTTTGTCGTGGCCTACATGACCGAGCAACTGCAATTGAAGCCCGAGCATCGCGTTCTGGAGATCGGCACCGGCTCCGGCTATCAGGCGGCCATTCTGTCGCGGCTTTGCCGCGATGTCGTGAGCTATGAACGGTATCGAACATTGGCGGATCGCGCGCGGCTCGAGCTTGCGGAACTGGGCTACGACAATGTCGAGGTCGTTCTCGGCGACGGTTACGCCGTGCCCGACACGCTCGGCACCTTCGATCGCATCATCGTCACCGCCGCGATGGAAGAAGTGCCACCTGCGCTGCTTGCACGATTGGAGCCGAACGGCATTCTGATCGCGCCGGTCGGTCCGCATGACGGCAGCCAGGTGCTGACGCGATTCAAACGGGCAGGCGACACGTTCATGCGGCAGGAGCTTCTCGCCGTTCGCTTCGTGCCGGCGCTGCCGGGCATCGCCCGCGAGCTGTGAACATGGTTTACCCTTTGTCACCAAACGCAAATTTGCCGAGTTAAAGAGTTATTTACTCGCGGTGTGTTTACTCAAATGAGTGCCAGTTGCGTACCCAGTGAGTAATCATGCCCCGCTTCGCCGAGTTGTCTAGCTGGCGTCATGCTCCGCATTTCGCGGTTCTTGCGCTTGTATCGGTCGGCTTCGGCGGATGTAGCGCCGATACGTCCTCGCGCTTCACCAACAATCCATCGCCGCAGTGGTCCAATCCATTCGACAACTGGTCGAACCCGTTCGCCTCCAAGCGAAGCGCGGATGCGACCGGCTCGGTGCAACAGCAGCCGCGCGAACTTCCGCAATATAATCGTCCGCGCTATTCGAATACCTCGGCGCCGGTTGTCTCCGCGCCTTTGTCGTATCCGTCAGGCCCGGTTGCGTCCGGCGGCGGTCACGGCCTTTCATCCTATTCGCCGCCATCGTCATCGCCGATCGAATCCACCGGCAGCGTGACGCCGCGCTCGGTTGCTGCGACCCATGCGTACAGCCGCGAAGGCGGCACAACGATCATCGTCGGCACCTCCGACACTCTGGATATAATTTCCAAGCGCTACAACGTGCCTTCAACCGAAATCATGAGTGCCAACGGTTACGGCGGGCCGCGCGTGCTGCAGCCCGGCCAGCAGTTGATTATCCCGAAGCGCATTGCGCAGTCGCAAGCACCCGTGATGTCGAATGCGCCGGCCACGCGCATGTCATCCGCGCCGATGTCGAACATTCACGTTGTTAATCCGGGCGACACGTTGAGTAACGTCGCGCGACGTAACCACATCACCGCAACGCAGCTTGCAGCCGCCAACAATCTGCCGCCGACGGCGCAGTTGAAGATCGGCGCGAAGATCAAGGTGCCGGGCGGGCAGGTTGCCGCCGCGCCTGTTGCGGCTCCGGTCGAACAGAAGCAGGCGATGGTCGCGCCTGCGGTCACCACAAAGCCTGTGGCGGTCGCGACGGCGGAGCCGGTTCAGCGCGCAGCGCTCGCAAATGAAAAGACCGCGCCTGACGTCGCGGAATCGCCCGTCAAGACGGCGGACGCAACCAACGCGCTGCCGACGTTCCGTTGGCCCGCGCGCGGACGCGTCGTCACGAATTATGGCGCAAAGACCAACGGCAAGCAGAATGACGGTATCAACATCGCGGTGCCGGAAGGCACACCCGTCAAAGCCGCAGAAGACGGCGTGGTGGCTTACTCGGGCAACGAACTTAAAGGCTATGGCAATCTGATTCTGGTGCGGCACTCCAACGGTTATGTCACCGCGTATGCCCACGCGAGTGAACTGATGGTGAAGCGCGGCGATAGCATCAAGCGCGGCCAGATCATTGCCAAATCGGGTCAGACGGGCGAGGTGAGTTCGCCGCAACTCCACTTCGAGATCCGTAAAGGATCAACTGCCGTCGATCCGACCCAATTCCTCGGCGGCGCATAACGCCGAAATATCTGGACGTAATCTGATATCCTCCGGCGCAAGCCGGGGGATATTTTTATGATTGAGATCGCGGAGCCGGGGAAGGACCCGGTTGAGATCGTCACCTACGATCCGCGCTGGCCGTCATTGTTCGACGCAGAGGCCAAGCGGCTGCGCGCTGCACTCGATCCATCGTTGATCGTCGGCCTTGAGCATTTCGGCAGCACGGCTATTCCGGGTCTGTCGGCCAAACCCATCATCGACATCCTGATCGCAGTCCGGTCATTGGCGGATGCGCGCGCGACCTTTGTCGAACGTCTTGAAAATCTCGACTACGTCTATTGGGCCGAGAATCCAAAAATGGATCGCATGTTCTTCGTCAAAGGCATGCCGCCCTTCGGTGTGAGGCGCACCCACCATGTCCACGTGACGGAGCCGCAGGGAGAGATGTGGCAGCGGCTGGCGTTCAGGGATTTTCTGCGCGTGCATCCGGAGGAAGCGGCGACTTACGAGCGGCTCAAGCGACAACTGGCCACTGAGCATCGGACGGATCGCGAGGCCTATACGGGCGCGAAGGCCACCTACATCGAAAGCGTTATGCGGAAGGTGAAGAAGTAGGGCGTGGCTTTCTTCGCCCCATCCCTACTTGGATGTTGATGTCTCTGTAGAATGATCGGAATTGACATGTTTGGATACCACATAGACCTCAACGCTGCCCATTGAACACTCGCTTTTCGTGGCGTCACTTATCGTTATTACCTCAATAACATTTCCAGATTTCTCGGTGAATTTCACAGTCTGCACCTGACGATAAAGGTCTTCATGATGATCTTTATCCTTCCCAATTTTTTCGGAAGCCAACTTCACGGCCTGCGTTTTAGAGAAATCAACTTTGTCATTATCGGTGATGCCTTGATTTTTTAACGTGGCAAATGCCATCGATTCTGCCCAACGCTCTGGGCCATAGCAATCGGGCTCTTTCGCCAATGCCGACGAACTAGCAAGGAATAATGATACTAAGCCAAACTTCCAAAGTTTCATGATATCTCCCACAGGAGGGTTCAACTGAGTTGGGATTCTTTATCTCGCCCTCATCCTCACACCCAGCCGCCCCGCAAGCTCCTGCGTGAACTGCCACGCGACGCGGCCTGAGCGCGCGCCGCGCGTGGTCGACCATTCGAGCGCCTCGCGCTCAAGTTCGGCGTCGGCAATCTTGACGCCGAAGTGGCGGCAATAGCCGCGCACCATGTCGAGATATTCGTCCTGGCTGCATTTGTGAAAACCCAGCCACAGCCCGAAGCGATCCGACAGCGAAACTTTTTCCTCGACCGCTTCGCCCGGATTGATCGATGTCGAACGTTCATTCTCGATCATGTCGCGCGCCAGCAGATGACGGCGGTTTGATGTTGCATAGAGAATGACGTTGTCGGGCCGGCCTTCGATGCCGCCTTCGAGTACGGCTTTCAGCGATTTGTACGACGCGTCATTGCCGTCGAAGGAGAGATCGTCGCAGAACACGATGAAATGAAATTCGGAATTGCGCAGCAGCGTCATCAGGAGCGGCAGGCTCTCGATGTCCTCGCGGTGAATTTCGATCAGCTTGAGCTTGCCGCGCACATCCGGCTGCGCGTTGACGGCGGCATGCGCGGCTTTCACCAGCGATGACTTGCCCATGCCGCGTGCGCCCCAGAGCAGCGCGTTGTTGGCGGGGAGGCCTTTTGCGAAGCGCTCGGTATTCTCGATCAGAATATCGCGCATCCGGTCGATGCCCTTGAGCAGGCTGAGATCGACGCGGCTGACGCGCGGCACCGGCATCAGGCGGCCATCGGTGTGCCAGACGAAGGCGTCGGTGGCCTTGAGGGAATCGGGCTTGGTGGGAACAGCCGAGGACGCCGCAAGGCTGGCCGCGATGCTTTCGAGCGCCCGCATGGTGCGCTCATTCAGCGCGCCATTAGACGAGCCCGCAGGGCGTTTTGTCGCGGTTGCGCCGGATTTGCCGGGTGCGGTTTTCGGGGGCTTTCTGGAGCCCGTTTTGGCTGGTTTTTTCGACATCAATGGCCACCTTTGGGGCGCACCCTATGCGAGCGCACTGGGCCGCTGCAAGCCGCCGAAACGGGGCCTTTGGTGCCGTTGCTTTTGGGATAACCGCCGCTATAGTCCGCGCAAATTCGCCCAAAATGGCCTGACACAGCCGCGTTTCGCGTGACCGCGCGAGCCTTCACCAAGACCCTTGCCCAAGACCCTTTAAGGACCCCCAGACATGCTGTTTACCCCCGCTTTTGCTCAGGCTGCCGCTGCCGGCGGCGACACCAACAGCATGGTGATGTCGCTGCTGCCGTTCGCGCTGATTTTCGTCATCATGTATTTCCTGATTCTCAAGCCGCAGCAGAAGAAGCTCAAGGATCATCAGGAACTGGTGAAGAACATCCGCCGTGGCGACACCGTCGTCACCAATGGCGGCATGGTCGGCAAGGTGACCAAAGTGGTCGATGACGATCAGGTCGAAATCGAAATTGCCGACGGCGTGAAGATTCGCCAGATGCGCAATATGGTCTCCGGCGTGCGGACCAAGGGCGAACCGGCCAAGGATTCGTCCAAGGATGATGCCGCCTAGGATTAAGGCCGCGTCCATTTTGAATTTCTGACGGATCATCCTCATGCTCTATTTCACGCGATGGAAGGCGATAGCGGTTATTTTGACCGCGCTGATCGTATGCCTTTGCTCCGTGCCGAATTTCTTCCCCGAGGCGCAGGTCAAGACATGGCCGAAATGGGCGCAGCGTCATGTCGTGCTCGGTCTCGATCTGCAGGGCGGGTCGCACATCCTGCTCGAGGTAGATGCCGGTTCGGTCAAGAAGGACAAGCTCGATCAGGTTCGCGACGATGTGCGCCGCGTGCTGCGCGATGCCAAGATTCCCTATACGGGCCTTGCGGTACGCAGCGACGGCGTCGATGTTCGCATTACCAATGCGTCGGATCAGGCGAACGCGCTCACAAAGGTGCGTGAGCTGGCGCAGCCGCTCACGGGTCTGGCCGGCACCAGCGGCCAGCGCACCGTCGACGTCTCCAACGCGGGCAATGGCGCGATCCGGCTGACGCTGCCGCAGGCGGCAATCACCGAACGCGTGCGTCAGGCAGTCGAGCAGTCGATCCAGATTATTGAGAAGCGCGTCAACGAACTCGGCACCGTCGAGCCGCTGATCCAGCGTCAGGGCTCGGATCGTATTCTGGTGCAGGTGCCGGGCTTGCAGGACCCGACACGGCTGAAAGAGCTTCTCGGCAAAACCGCCAAGATGGATTTCCGCATGGTGGATTCCACGGTGTCGGCGGATCAGGCGTTGCAGGGACGTGCGCCGCCGGATGCCGAAGTGCTGAAAAGCCAGGAACCTGGCAGGCCGCCATTTGTGGTGAAGAAACAGGTGCTGGTGTCGGGCGGCGATCTCACCGACGCGCAACCCGGATTCGACCAGCGCTCGGGCGAGCCTGTCGTCAACTTCCGCTTCAACACCTCCGGCGCGCGCAAATTCGGGCAGGCGACGCTGGAGAATGTCGGCCAGCCTTTCGCCATCGTGCTCGACAATGAAGTCATCTCAGCACCTGTCATTCGCGAACCCATTACACAAGGCTCCGGCCAGATTTCCGGCAGCTTCACGGTGCAGGGCGCCAACGATCTCGCAATTCTCTTGCGCGCGGGCGCATTGCCGGCGCCACTCACGATCATCGAGGAACGCACCGTCGGCCCCGGCCTCGGACAGGACTCGATTGCGGCAGGCGAGCTTGCGTCTTACGTTGGCTCGGTTCTCGTCGTGGTGTTCATGCTGCTGACCTATCGGCTGTTTGGATTTTTCGCCAACGTCGCGGTCGCCATCAACGTCGCGATGATCTTCGGCGTGCTGTCGCTGCTCAACGCCACGCTGACGCTGCCGGGCATTGCGGGCATTGTGCTCACCGTCGGCATCGCGGTCGACTCCAACGTGCTGATTTACGAACGTATCCGCGAGGAAGTGCGGGGAGGCCGCAACGCGATCTCCGCCATCGACGCGGGCTTCAGCCGCGCGCTCTCGACCATTCTGGACTCGAACATAACGACGTTCATCGCCGCCGTGGTGCTGTTCTATATCGGCACCGGCCCCGTGCGCGGCTTCGCCGTGACGCTCGGAATTGGAATTCTCACCACCGTCTTTACGGCCTTCACCGTGACCCGCCTGATTGTCGCGACCTGGGTTCGCTGGAAGCGGCCGCAAACCGTGCCGATGTAAGAAGAAAATGACTCACACCATCATCATTGGCCTGGCCATCTTCATCGTCATTCTGACGGTGCTCAGCATCTATGGGGTGATCCCCGCGCTGCGCATCGTGCCCGACGACACCAAATTCGACTTCATGCGCTTCCGGCGCATCAGTTTCCCGATCTCGGCGGCGCTGTCGGTGCTCGCTGTCGTTCTGTATTTCTATCACGGGCTGAATTTCGGCATCGACTTCAAGGGCGGCACGCTCTTGGAAATCCAGACCAAGTCCGGCCCCGCCGACATCGCGACGCTGCGCGCGCAACTCAGCACGCTTAACCTTGGCGACGTGCAGCTCCAGCAGTTCGGCGGCCCTGCCGACGTGCTGATCCGGTTGGCCGAACAACCCGGCGGCGATGCCGCGCAGCAGGCGGCGGTGCAAAAGGTGCGCGGCGTGCTGGGCGACGCCGTCGAATATCGCCGCGTCGAAGTCGTCGGCCCTCGCGTCTCCAGCGAACTGCTCGCGTATGGCACCATCGGATTGATGCTCGCGATCTTCGGAATCCTGATCTACCTGTGGTTCCGGTTCGAGTGGCAATTTGCGCTCGGCGCAATGATCGCCAACGTCCACGACATCGTTCTCACCATCGGCTTCATGTCAGTCACGCAGATCGACTTCGATCTCACTAGTATCGCGGCGCTGCTGACGATTCTCGGTTACTCGCTCAACGACACGGTCGTCATCTATGACCGCATCCGCGAAATGCTGCGGCGTTACAAAAAACTGCCGATGACCGATCTGCTCAACACGTCGATCAACTCGACGCTGTCACGCTCGATCATCACGCACGTCACCGTCACGCTGGCCTTGTTCGCGCTGCTGCTGTTCGGCGGCAAGGCGATCCACTCCTTCACCGCGACGATGATGTTCGGCGTCGTGCTGGTCGGCACCTATACGTCGATCTTCATCGCAGCACCGCTGCTGATCTATCTCGGCGTCGGCACCAATCGCGCGAGCGAGGATACGCCGTCCAAGACGAAGCCCTGAGGATGGAGCGCTAGTACCGCCTATTGGAAGTTCCTGTAGCGCAAGCTGCGAGTCCGATTCAGGAACTTCCAATAGGAAGCGGTACTAGAATTATAATTAGCTAGCACCGATGGCTTTCCGAAGTTCGTAAGGGGTGTTGCTGAGGTGGATCACGAACTTCGGAAAGCCGGTGCTAGCGCAGTGCTTCATCTGCCGCGATCCGCGCAGATCGAAGCCTATGGCAATAATGGCTTCCGCTTCGACGAGATGTCGCATCGCGGCTCGCTGTTGTGCCTGCCGGATGCGATCTGGGCGTGGGATGTGACCGATCCGAAAGACATCGACGTAAAATCGCTGGCACGCATCTTCGAGAATTCAAAACACATCGATACGCTGCTTATCGGCAGCGGAATGGATGTCTGGCTTGCGCCGGCATCGTTGCGAGAGGAATTACGGAAAGCCAAAATCGTTCTCGATGTGATGCAGACCGGCCCGGCGGTGCGCACCTACAATGTGATGATTAGCGAGCGGCGGCGCGTTGCCGCAGCGCTGATCGCCGTGCCGTGACCGGCGCGGACGAACATGCTCAGGCGTTTTGCGCGGATCAGGCGCGTACGCACGATTTCACCGGCTACGCAGCCAGTCTCTTTGTCCGGCCACAGCCGCGCCGCGCGTGGCTTGCACTGGCGGCGTTCAACGCGGACGTGGCACACATCCGCGATCACATCAGCCAGCCGATGCCGGGCGAAATCCGGCTGCAATGGTGGCGCGACACGCTGACAGGCGCGGACGACGGCGAGCAGGGCAATCCCGTGGCTGCTGAATTGCTGCGGGCCGTGAAGCAATATGATCTTCCGGTCGGAACGCTGGTTCGCTTGATCGACGCGCATGTGTTCGATGTCTATGACGACCCAATGCCCGACTTGGCCGCACTGGAAGCGCACTGCCGCGATACGGCAGCGGCGCTCCATATATTACGCGCGAAAATACTCGGCGCAGCTTCGCCGGAGATTTCGCGGATCGCCGAGCATGCCGGGATCGCCGAAGTGTTCGTCGATACGATGTTATCGCTGCCGAAGCACGCCGCGCGGCGGCAGCTTTATCTCCCCGCCGACCTGATGACATTCAAGGGCACGGCTGCGGAGGAGATTTTCGCGCGGCACGTCACCGAACCGCTGAAGGACGTGCTGGCGCATTTGCGCGGAGAGGCGAGCGCGCAGCTTGATGCCGCGATGGCGATGTTGCGCGATGCGCCGCGTGAAGCGCGTCCGGTATTTTTGCCACTCGCGCAAATTACAAAAATTCTGAGGCAGTTGGAGAAGGCCGATCCGTTCTCGCCACCGCTGATGTCGCGCCTCGGCGTGTTGTGGACGATGTGGCGAGCGGCGCGCTCGCAGCCGTTCAAGGCGTAAGCCCTTCATCCCAATTCGTGCAAGTCTTCCGGCGCAAGCCTGAGCGCGGCTGCAGCCACGTTATCTTCCAAATGATCGATAGAACTCGTGCCGGGGATCGGCAGCATGACGGGAGATTTGGCGAGCAGCCACGCAATGGATAAGGCTGCGTGCGTCAGACCGGTGCGCGCGGCGATCTTTTTTATCTTCTGTGCCTTCAGGCCGCGTCTGCTGCCCAGCGGAGCCCAGGGCAGAAAAGCGATTCCGAGACGCTCGCACGCGGTCAGAACGCCTTCGCTGCTTTTTTCTCGTAGATTGTAATTATTCTGAACCGACACGATGGCGTGATGGGGCGCGCCAATTCCAGTTGCGCGACCGTGACGTTTGAAATGCCAAGATGACGGATTTTGCCCGCGCGCTGCAAATCAGCCAGCGCTCCGACGGAGTCGGCAAATGGCACGTTCGGGTCAGGCGCATGGAGCTGATACAGATCGATACGCTCCAGCTCCAGCTTCAAACGCTGCAGGCTGCCTTCGAGCGCGCGCCGCAAATGTTCGGGGCGGCCGTCTCTAACCCATAATCGGGGCTTAGGCCGCAACAAGCCACCCTTCGTGGCAATGACCAGACCCGGAGGGTAAGGATATAGCGCCTCCGCGATTTGTAACTCGTTCGTGTGGGGGCCGTAGCTATCCGCGGTGTCGATGAAATTCACCCCAAGCTCGACCGCCCGACGCAAAACTTTGGTTGCGTGCTCACGATCCCTTGGCCGTCCCCAAACTGTATTTCCGCATAGCCACATGGCGCCGTAACCCAATCGGTTGACGGTCAGGTCACCAATTTTAATCGTCCCGGCGAGCGCGGCGCCTTCGTTGAGAGATTGTTTTGTCATGATCGAAAACTGCCATGTCGCGCGATGACTTGTATGCCTTCACTCTTTCGGAAGACATTGCGTGCGGCAAGCGCCATTCAAAACGTGAACTTGAATTCCGAAGAAGCGAGTCAAGTTAACTCTGGCGAAATTTGCAAACTGAATCGCGATCCGCCTGCGCGTTACAATCTCGCCGCGTTTCCGCCCTTGGATTCCAAGTCGGTCACCGTTTCGC
>JAYVYQ010000142.1:0-4227 GCA_043784125.1 Afipia sp. | reverse complement strand
AGGCAGCGGAGATCGTCATGTTCGCGCATCGGCCAGATCAATTGAGTGCGGACAATCTCGGCCGGTTCAGCGACGTGCTGCGGCTGCCCTCGGGCAAATCGCTGAGCGTGCGCTTTGTGACTCCGGATGGCGCGGAAGCACTGCAATCCTATTTCCGCTCACTGTCGCAGAATTCACGCTATCGCCGGCTGATGGGGGCGGCGAACGAATTGCCGCGCTCCGAACTCGACAAGGCCACCCATGTGGGCGCGCAGAATATTTTCGCAGTCGTCGCCGAACTCAATGTCGATGGCGCGGACATCATTGTCGGCGAGGCGCGCTACGCTTTCGACCCCGAGAGCCGGAGCGCTGAGTTTGGAATCTCGATCGACGATCGCTTTCAGGGTCAGGGCATCGGTGCGGCCATGCTGGCCAATCTCGAATGCCGCGCGGCGGCGCTGGGTGCGACCCGCCTGATCGGCGATACGCTGCGCAACAACGAGCCCATGATCGCTCTGGCGCGCAAGCTCGGTTTCAATTTCACCGCCACGCCCGGCGACTGGAAGCAGACGCGGTTTGAAAAACGATTGTCGCCCGTGATCGAGGACATTCCGTGTGAAAGCTGGCGGATCGCCGCAGCATCCGGCTTTTCATCCAACACGTTATCACCCGCGCTCTGATTTGTGATGGCTGCGCCTGCCGCGCCGCGATCTGTCGGCTTGTCTGCACGGCGCTCAATCGACTAGGCTTTCCGGGCGCCGAGCATGGCGCCGTCGATCCGGGAGGCTCACGCGATGGCACAATCCGCAAAACCAGACATCTGGCTCGCATCCGGCGTCCGCACGCCGTTTGCCAAGGTCGACGGTCCATTGAGTGGCGTCGATGCGATTGCGATGTCGGTCCCTGTCGTCAAGAACATGATCGGCAAGCTCAATGGCGGAAAACCTGACTTCGCGGTCTGGGGTAACGTCGTGCCTAACCTCACCTGGAGTAACATCGCCCGCGAAATTCTCATGGATGCGGGTGTCGATGCGACGGTGCCGGCCTATTCGACGGTGATGGCGTGCTCGACCAGCATGATCGGCGTGTTCGAGGCCGCCGGCATGATCGACGGCCAAGCGCGCAATCTCGCGCTGGTTGGCGGCGTGGATAGTCTCAGCCAGATTCAATTGGGGTTGGGCATGTCGCTGTCGAACTGGGTGCGCCAGTTTCAGAGTGCGCGCTCGTTGGGTCAGAAACTCACCCATGCCGTCGACCTGAAACTCAGCGATGTGCGGCTCTATATTCCGGCGGTCAGCAATCGCACCACCGGCATGAGCATGGGCGAGCACACCGAGATCACCGCCAAGGTCTGGAATATCTCGCGTGAGGCGCAGGATCAGATCGCGCTTGAGAGTCATCAGCATGCCGTGGCGGCGTGGGATCGTGGCTTCTTCGACGATCTCGTGATTCCGTTCGGCGACGTGCGGCGCGATACGATTCCGCGCAAGGATACGTCTTTGGAAAAACTCGCGCGGCTGCCGCCCGCATTCGACCGCACCAGCGGCAAGGGCACGCTGACGGCAGGCAATTCGTCGCCGCTCACGGACGGCGCATCGAGCATCTGGGTTGGATCGGAAAAAGGTCTTGCGAAAATTCCCGCCAATGCGCCGCGCGTCAAATTGATCGACTGGGAAATCGCTTCGGTGGATTTCCGCGTCGAGGGTCTGCTGATGGCGCCGCCTTACGCGATCCCGCGCCTGCTGGCGCGCAATGCACTGAAGTATGATGACATCCATCTTTGGGAAATTCATGAAGCCTTCGCAGCCCAAGTGCTGGCGCACATCAAGGCGCTGGAAAGCCCGGACTTCATTCGCGACAAGGCGGGCGTGAAAGCCGACTTCGGAAAATTCCCACGCGAGCGCCTCAATCCGACCGGCGGCAGCGTCGCCATCGGTCATCCGTTCGGCGCGACCGGTGCGCGAATTTTGAGTCAGGCTGTAAAAGAACTGGCCGCAATGCCGTCGGGGCAGCGCGCCATCGTCAGCATTTGCGCCGATGGCGGACAAGGCACCGTGGCGTTGCTGCAGTCGGGGTAATTTCTATTCGCCTTTGAAATTAGGCTTGCGCTTTTCGATGAACGCCCGCACCGCTTCTTTGTGATCCGCGGTCTGGGCGGCGCGCGTGAGCCGTTCGGCCTCATGATCGAGCGCGGTGTTGAAGTCAATCTCCAGCGCCTCGTCGAGATTGTCCTTCATGAATTGCAGCGCGACGGTCGGGCCTTCGGCCATCGTCTTCGCCATAGCAAACGCTTCGTCATGTAACTTGTCATCCGGCACCACGCGGTTGATGAGACCGATGGCTTCGCAACGCTTCGCGTCGATCTTCTCCGACAGAAACATCAGTTCGCGCGCCCGAGACGTGCCGACGAGGCGCGTCAGCAGCCACGCGATGCCATAGTCGCCGCTGAGGCCGACTTTCATATATCCGGTGCTGACGAAAGCCGACTCTGCGGCGATACGGATGTCGCATGCCAAAGCAATCGACAGGCCGGCGCCAGCTGCCGCACCGGGGAGCGCCGCAATCGTCGGCTTGCGAACCGCCACAAGCGCTCCGGTCAGACGGCGCTGGCGATCTTTCAGATCGGCGATTTTTTCATCGAGCGAGCGTTGTTGCTTTGCCGCATTGTTGTCGCCCATGCCCTTGACGTCGCCGCCTGCGCAGAACGCGGTGCCCGCCCCTGTAATCAGGATGGCACCGATGGACGCGTCGTCGCCGCAGACTTTAATCATCGTCCGCAGCGCCGGACTCAAATTGTCGGACAGCGCATTTCGCGCCTGCGGCCGGTTGAGCGTGATGGTCGCCACGCGTTCGCGCACCGAACACAGAAGCTCGTCGGTGCCGGTCTCCATGATAATGTCGGCGTGGCCCATGCGGTCGCTCCCATTTATGTCGATTTGATTGCCGTCGAATGTGAGCGGCTCCGGGCCTGCGATCCAGAAAAACCTCGCGCAACCCTGTTATGTGGCCTAACCCATCGTATATGATGCCGGGGAATGACGGCGTCTGACGTCGGGTTCGGTGGCAATTTACCGGGAGATTTACATGCGCAAGATTTTGACGATTCTCGCGGCGCTCGCGTCATTGAGCCTGACCAATTGCGGTTACAACGCGATCCAGCAGAACGATGAGAGTGTGAAGTCGGCGTGGTCCGAAGTCACCAACCAGTATCAGCGCCGCGCCGATCTCGTTCCGAACATCGTCAATTCCGTGAAGGGTTTTGCGCAGCAGGAAAAGGACGTGCTACTCGGCGTCACCAATGCGCGCGCCAAGGTCGGCAGCATTAACGTCACGCCCGAAGTTCTCAACGATCCCGCGGCCTTCCAAAAATTCCAGGCCGCGCAGGGCGAACTGTCGGGCGCGCTGTCGCGCCTGCTTGTGACGACCGAAGCCTATCCGACGCTGAAATCCGATCAATTGTTCCGCGATCTCGTGGCGCAGCTGGAAGGCACCGAGAATCGCATCGCGGTTGCGCGCAACCGCTACATCAAGGCGGTGCAGGACTTTAACGTCGGCATCAGGACGTTCCCGAACAACCTGACCGCGATGGCGTTCGGTTATAAAGAGAAGGCCAATTTCACGGTCGAGAACGAGAAGGAAATCTCGGTCGCGCCGAAGGTCGACTTCAACGTCCCGCCGCCAGCCGCACCCGCGCAGACCCCAACGCCAACCCAGCCGTCGAAGTAAGGCGGCGATAGCGTCGGGCGGGCGCAATGACATCGGCGAAATCAGCGCTTGTTGCGTTGCTGCTGCTCTGCGCGTCCGCGAGTTTCGCGGACGTCGCGGTGCCGCCGATTGGACGCGTGGTCGATCAGACAGGAATCCTTAGCAGCGATCAGGTCACGCGCCTCGAGCAGACTTTAAAGGATTTCGAGGAGCGTAAAGGCAGCCAGATCGCGGTCCTGATTGTATCGACAACTGCGCCGGAGACGATCGAGCAATATTCGTTGCGTGTGGTCGAACAGTGGAAGCTCGGCCGCAAGAAGATCGACGACGGCGCACTGCTCATCATCGCCAAGGAAGACCGAAAGCTGCGTATCGAGGTTGGCTACGGTCTTGAAGGCGTGCTGAACGACGCCACCGCCAAGCGCATCATCGACGAGATCATCACGCCGCGATTCAAGAACAGCGATTTCGACGGCGGCATCGAGGCGGGCGTCGAACGCATGATCAAAGTCATCGACGGCGAACCGCTGCCGCCGCCGGTGA
>JAYVYQ010000141.1:0-4995 GCA_043784125.1 Afipia sp. | reverse complement strand
CGGGCAATCCATATGTGATCGACATCAGGCAGAAGCCGGGTAGCATGATCCGGAAAGATCATGCTGAAACGACAGAATGGAGCGGACGTAAAGTCATGGTGCTCCAGAGACCACGTCCATGATGCGCCGCCTACTACAACCGTTCTGGGTTTTGCTTGCGGTCGTCTTCCTGATCGAGGCATGGCTGTGGGATCATCTCGAGCCGATCGTCGAGCGCATCGTCGCGCTGATTCCGCTGCGCGCGTTCAAGACATGGCTGGCCGAGCGGGTCGATACGCTGTCGCCGGCGATGACGCTGATCGTGTTCGCGGTGCCGGTGATTCCGTTGTTCCCGCTCAAGCTGGTCGGGCTGTGGCTGCTGACCCATGAATACTGGCTCAGCGCCGGCGTCGTCATCGTGTTCGGGAAATTCATCGGCGTCGGCGTCACGGCCTTCATCTTCGACGTGACCCGCTCCAAGCTTCTGGAAATGCCGTGGTTCGAGAAGATCTATGAATTCATCATGGCACTGCGCGCCAGGGCTGCAGCCCTGGTCGAACCGGTCAAGCGACGGATCAGGGAAATCCTGCGCGGCGATGGCGATGGCTGGTCGTCGCGGATGCTGCGGCTGATCCAGCGCTTTCGCAAGAGCGTGCACGAAGCGCGGTAGCTATCGGCTAACTGTCATCACCCGCGAAGGCGGGTGATCCAGTATTCTGCGGCGCCAGTCTTGTTTAGCACTAACTTCACGGCGTACTGGATCGCCCGCCGTCGCGGGCGATGACAGGTTCCCTCAGTGCAGATGCAGCAGGTGCGGGGCGTAGACGCCGAGCGCGGTCACGACGATACCCGCCAGTGCCAGCGCGCCCGATACCCAGGCCAGGATGATCATGCCGGTGATGATGGTCGCCGAAGCCAGCACGATGCCGATCTGGAATGCCGCCGAGGCCAGTTCGTAGTGATGGTACTTCGCGGTCGCCTCGTCGCGCTCGTGCTCGGCGTTCTTGGCTCGCGCGGCCAGTTGCTCCGACCCCTCTCCGGTTTCCGGCTCCGAACGATAGCGCGCAGCGGCCTTCTGCCACTCGTCGATCTGCTTTTGCAGCGCGGCCTTTGCGGCGTCGTCACCAAGGGTACCAAGGCTGAGCTTGGCGTGTTCGGCGGTGGCCTGAACCGTGGTGCGGCGGATGCTCTTGGCCTGGAAGAACGCCCAGAGGTTGGATGCTTCGACGTTCTTGCTGATGGATTCGGTCTGCGCGCCCTTGCCCAGCGTTTCCGACAGCGCCAGACACAGCGCGATCACGGCGATCAGCAATGCGATCTTCTTGTTGGAGCCCGAAGCATGCTCGGCGTGCTCCGCATGCTCCATGCTTTCATGTGCGCTCATGGTATCTCTCCCCGGTGAAATGGCCGTGTCCCGGTGCCACGATTGACCGAACAATATGGCCGGCGCAAGGGGCAAGCGCGAGGTGTCAACGGTGTGACGGGAATATGTCGTCGCGCTGCCATAGCGTTTTCGAGCGAAGTGACGTTGGTTCGCGAAAAGAAAACGCGTCAAACAAAGGCTCAGCCGCGCGGATGGGCGGTGCGGTACACTTCCAGCAGCCGCTCTGAGTCGATCCCGGTATAGATCTGCGTGGTGGAGAGCGAGGCGTGGCCGAGCAGTTCCTGGATCGCGCGCAGGTCGCCGCCGCGGCTCAACAAATGGGTGGCAAAGGAATGCCGCAGCGCATGGGGCGTCGCGCTGTCGGGCAGGCTGAGCGCGCCGCGCAACCGTTCCATCGTGAGCTGGATGATTCGCGGGGATAGCGGCCCGCCGCGGGCGCCGACAAACATCGGTCCTGCCGGCGGCAGCGGGTGCGGGCACATCGCGGTGTAGTCGACGATCAGCGCCAGCACGTTTTGCAGCACCGGCACCATGCGGGTCTTGTTGCCCTTGCCGGTCACGATCAGGACATCGCCTTCGCCGGGCAGCGGCACGTCGCGGCGTTTCAGGCCCAGCGCCTCGGAGATACGCAAGCCCGAGCCGTAGAGCAGCGCCATCACGGCGGCGTCGCGAGCCCAGATCCAGGGATCGCGGTCCTCGCCGGCGCGCTCGTCGGCATCCGCCAGACGTTTGGCGGCGGCCACCTGGATCGGCTTCGGCAGGCTTTTGCCAATCCTGGGCGCGCGAATTGCCGACAACGCGCCGACCTTGCCCTTGCCTTCGCGTTCCAGAAAACGTCCGAACGAGCGCAGGCCGGCCAGCGCCCGCATCAGCGATCGCCCGCCGATGTCGTCGGCACGGCGCATCGCCATGAAGGCCCTGATGTCGGTCGCTTCGAGCGCGGCAAAGCCCTTGAGCGACACCGGCTTGCCCCAATGTCCGGCCAGAAACGTCAGGCACTGCCGCAGGTCGCGGGCATAGGCCTCCAGCGTCTTCGGCGACAGCCGCCGTTCGGCGCGCAGATGCGTCAGCCAGCGCGTCATCTCCAGCGCAAAACTTTCGTCGGCGCAGACGATCTCGATTGGTTGGACTGACGCTGCAGATTTGGCCATGGGAACTTCCGACGTGAACAGCCAATAGTATCACATTTTGGTCGTTTACCTTTAGTGAACCGCGCTTCCCAGGCCCGGCGCGCATCGGCAGCAAAATTCAATTCGGACTAAGTTCCGGATTTGATATCTATATGGGTGCGTGGGCATTCGCGGGCAAAGGCATACTATGGCAACCTTGGATTTTAGCGAGCTTAGCGGCGGCCCAGCCGGGGAAGCTTTTGAGGCGCTCGTTCGGTTAATGGGGGAGCGTCTCGGCTTGAACGTTCAGTGGAGTGGGCGGGGAGCGGACGGCGGCCGCGATCTATTTTTCCTTGAGGCGCAATCGGGCAGGCTGGGTACGCGAGCAATCAAATGGTTGGTCAATTGCAAAGACAAATCTGTAAGCAATTCGTCCGTTTTAGAAAAAGATATCGGCAGCATCATCGACAAAGTTCAACAGCACAAGTGCGACGGCTTTCTTCTCGCCACGTCCACTACTGCATCCACTGCTCTTAAAGAGAAGTTAGACAAGTTAGACATTGCCAACGGCGGGTCAATTCAGACCAAGGTGTGGGACCGTTTCGAATTGACTAATTTGCTCTTGTCGGACCAATTTTCTGATTTGCGTCTTCAGTTCTTTCCCAAACAAAATGCTAAGAGCGCGGCCGAGTCACTTGATGCGGCGCGGGAGCGTATCGAGGGCGTTCTGCCTCGGTTCGTTGCGGGAAGGGTTCGAGCTTGCCTAATCTCGCATGCGAATAGATATGCACGCTTGGAGGGAAAGAATGTATGGCCTCACGACGTAGAACAGCAAACCATTATCGACAGGCTTAAAATGCTTGCAATCCGTTTGCCTGGTCGACACGTAATCGGTCTCCTAAGTCAGCTGGACTTTGACGTCTTTATTGCCTTCTTTGATCAAATGATCCGAAATTTCCCACGCCAGGCGAAGAATCTACTGATCGCGTATGGACGCGACACCAGCGATAACGCGCGGCTATTCAACGTTATCGAGATTCTCAGAGAAAACGATGACTTTGATATGGAGCAGGAAATCGAAATAACGCAGAAATGCGATGGCGAGACGTTATTCGAACTCTACGGCGATCTGATGCATCAAGAGCTGGAAGATAATACGTTCTGGGAAAACAATCTGACCCATGAAATGCAGCAGTTTGCGGATCGCGTGTATGTATCAAATGCGAAATTGGAGGAAGTCGAGTTGATTGGTGGTGATGGCGTCTCCTTTGACGCAACTGTTTCCGTTTCTGTCGAAGGAGTTTCGAATGACCCGGAAGAAATGTCTCCGGGGCAAGACAGCTTCTCCTGCCGCGTGAGAGGGTATTTGGCGGACGGTGGAGTGGCTATCGACAAGATTGTTTAGTTGAACTCAATGATGAGTTTGTGAGTTCGTACCCTCCATCGACTGTCGGAAATGGACCATTCCTCGCGCCAGAACACCTCATCAGCATCGTCGGCGCGCGTCGTCGATGTGCTGGTGCCGGTTGCGCTCAATCAGGCCTATTCCTACCGCGTGCCGCGCGGCATGGAACTGAAGCCGGGCGATGTCGTTTGCGTGCCGCTCGGTCCGCGCGAGGTCGTGGCTGTGGTGTGGGCCGAGAACGCCAACCCGGATCCGCGGCTGCACAACCGCCTGAAGGATGTCGGCGAAAAGCTCGACGTGCCGCCGCTGAAGCCGGAACTGCGCAGCCTCGTCGATTGGGTCGCCAACTACACGCTGTCCCCGCGCGGCATGGTGCTGCGCATGTGTCTGCGGATGGGAGAAAATCTCGGGCCCGAGCGGATGCGGCTGGGTGTCCGGCTGGTCGGCGAGCCGCCGCGGCGGATGACGCCGGCGCGGCGACGGCTGATCGAGATGCTGTCGGACCGCCTGCTGCACGGCAAGTCGGAAGCAGCAAGGGAAGCCGGCGTCAGTGCCGGCGTGATCGACGGCCTGGTCGATGAGGGAACGCTGGCGATCGAGGCGATGCCGCCGGCGCTGGCGCCGCCGGCGCCCGATCCGCAGTTCGCGCAGCCGCAGTTCTCGCGCCAGCAAGGCACCGCGGTGGACGCGATGCGCGCGCTGGCCGCCAATGGCAGCTTCCATGTCGCGCTGCTCGACGGCGTCACCGGTTCGGGCAAGACCGAAGTCTATTTCGAGGCGATCGCCGAAACCATTCGCCGGGGCAAGCAGTCGCTGATCCTGATGCCGGAGATCGCGCTGACCGGACAATTCCTTGACCGGTTCTGCGAGCGTTTCGGCGTGCGTCCGCTGGAATGGCATTCGGAACTGACCCCGCGCACCCGCGCGCGCAACTGGGCTGCGATATCGACCGGCCAGGCCTCGGTCGTGGTCGGTGCGCGCTCCGCGCTGTTCATGCCCTATGCGGATCTGGGCTTGATCGTCGTCGATGAGGAGCACGACCAGGCCTACAAGCAGAGCGACGGCGCGCATTATCACGCCCGCGACATGGCGGTGGTGCGGGCGCGGCTCGAAAAAAT
>JAYVYQ010000140.1:0-4422 GCA_043784125.1 Afipia sp. | reverse complement strand
ATGGTCGGCGCGTGGAAGCCGTAATCGATCAGCCGCTTGGCAATGTCGTCCACGCTGACGCCGCACGATGTTTTCAGCGCGCGCGGATCGACAATGCATTCATGCGCCACGCGGCCCTTGTGGTTGCGATAGAGCACCGGAAAATGCGGGTCGAGCCGCTTGGCGATGTAGTTGGCATTCAGGATCGCAATTTCAGTTGCGCGTGTCAGCCCTTCGCCGCCCATCATCAGCAGATAGATATACGAGATGACGAGGATCGAGGCGGATCCGTGAGGTGCCGCGCTGACCGCGCCCACGCTTGCTCTGCCGCCATCCTGCGCGATATGCCCCGGCAGGAACGCCGCCAGATGCTTGCGCACGCCGATCGGTCCCATGCCCGGCCCGCCGCCGCCATGCGGAATGCAGAACGTCTTGTGTAAATTCAAGTGACTCACATCGGCACCGTAGTCGCCCGGCCGCGACAGCCCGACCTGTGCGTTGAGATTGGCACCGTCGAGATAAACCTGCCCACCGTGACTATGCACGATATCGCAGATGTCGCGGATGTGCTCCTCGAACACGCCATGCGTGGACGGATAGGTAATCATCACCGCCGCGAGATTTTTCGCATGCTGCGCGGCCTTGGTACGCAAATCCTCGACATCGACATTGCCGCGCGCGTCGCAGGTAACGACGACGACCTCCATGCCCACCATCGAAGCGGAGGCTGGATTGGTACCGTGCGCCGAGGAGGGGATCAAACACACCTTGCGATGCGGTTCATTGCGCGACGCATGATAGGCGCGGATCGCCAGCAATCCTGCATATTCACCCTGCGCGCCGGAATTCGGCTGTAGCGACACCGCGTCATAGCCGGTGATGTCGGCCAGCCATTTTTCCAGCCGCGTGAACATCGTGTGATAGCCGGCGGCTTGATCCTTCGGCGCAAACGGATGCAGCGAGCCGAATTCCGGCCACGTCACCGGAATCATTTCGGTCGTCGCGTTCAGCTTCATGGTGCAGGAGCCGAGCGGGATCATCGCGCGATCAAGCGCAAGATCGCGATCGGAGAGTTTGCGCATGTAGCGCAGCATCTCGGTCTCGGAGCGATGTGCGTGAAACACCGGATGGGTGAGGAATTTACTCGCGCGGTTCAGGTCCGCCGGCAGTGCGTCGCGCGCATCCTTTTCGACATCGGCGTAAGACAATTTGCCGCCGAACGCGCGCCACACCGCCTCGATGGTTTCGGGCGTGGTTGTCTCGTCAACCGCCGCTGAGATCATATCCTTTTCAACGCGCAGGTTGATTGTCTCGTCCCGCGCGCGGGTGACAATGTCTTTGACCTTGCCTGCCGCGTTCACCGTCACCGTGTCGAAGAATGCCGCGTCGCTTGGCGCCAAGCCAAGTTTGCGCAATCCCGCCGCCAGCACGGCTGTGCGCCGATGCACGCTGCGGGCGATATAGGTCAGCCCTTCGGGGCCGTGATACACCGCATACATTGAGGCGATCACCGCGAGCAGCACCTGCGCGGTGCAGATGTTCGATGTCGCCTTCTCGCGGCGAATGTGCTGCTCGCGTGTTTGTAAAGCGAGGCGGTAGGCAGGTTGGCCACGCGAATCCACCGACAGGCCGACAATGCGACCGGGGAGGGATCGCTTCAGCGCATCCTTCACCGCCATATAGGCCGCGTGCGGTCCGCCATAGCCCATCGGCACGCCGAATCGTTGCGTCGATCCGATTGCGATGTCCGCGCCGAGTTCGCCGACGGAGGCAATCAACGTCAGTGCCAGAATATCGGCAGCGACAATGGCAATGCCGCCTTTCGCTTTCAGCGACGCAATCGCCGCGCGCGGATCGCGGATGCCGCCATGCGTGCCCGGATACTGGAACAACGCGCCGAATACATCGGCCTTGTCGAGATCGGTCATCGGATCGCCGATGATGATTGACCAGCCGAGCGGTTCGGCGCGGGTGCGCAACACCGCCAGCGTCTGCGGGTGAACGTCGGAATCGACGAAGAACGATGTCGCCTTTGTGCTCGCCGCACGCTCCGCCAGCGCCATCGCTTCCGCCGCTGCCGTCGCTTCATCGAGCAGCGAGGCGTTGGCGACATCGAGCCCGGTGAGATCGCAGATCATGGTCTGAAAGTTAAACAGCGCCTCCAGCCGGCCCTGACTGATTTCCGGCTGGTACGGCGTATAGGCCGTGTACCAGGCGGGATTTTCCAGAATGTTGCGCTGGATCACGGCCGGCAAAATCGTTCCAGAGTAACCTTGACCGATCAGCGATATGAAGACTTTGTTCTGCGCGGCCAGTTCGCGCATATGCGCAAGTGCCTGCGTCTCACTCATTGGAAGTTCAAGGTTGGTCAGCTGCACATCGCCATTGAGCTTGAGCGGAGCTTTCTGCCGGATGGAGGCAGGAAGCGTCTCGCTCATCAGCGCCTCAAGACTCGATGCGCCGACGATCTGCAACATCGCCGCGACGTCACGCGGCGAAGGCCCGATGTGGCGGCGTGCAAAATCGATTGCAGGCTCGGGGAGTTTACTGTGCGCAGTCATGTGACGATCCTTAAGCCGTATGCGCCTTGTAGGCGGCTTCATCCATCAATCCGTCGAGGTCCTTCTTGTCGGCGATCTTCACCTTGAAGAACCACGCCTTGCCGCCGGCGCCGGAATTCACCAGCGCCGGGTTGGCCACGAGCGCGTCGTTGACGGCGATTACTTCGCCCGTGATCGGCGCGTAGACATCGGAGGCCGCCTTGACGCTCTCCACCACGGCGGCGGCTTCGCCCTTCTTGAGCGCGCGTCCGGCCTTCGGCAGTTCGACGAACACGACGGCGCCGAGTTGCGATTGCGCGTAATCGGTGACGCCGATGGTGGCGACATCGCCTTCGATCTTGAGCCATTCATGGTCGGTGGTGAACAACGTCGTCATGATAAATCCTTTGGCGCGTGCGAGTTATCGTTTGTAATTGTGGGGAACGAACGGCATCGGTGCGACGCGCATCGGCATCCGCTGTCCGCGCACCTCTGCGAACACAATCGTGCCGTCTGTCGCGAGCGACGAGGGCACGTAGCCCATCGCGACCGGCGCGTTGATGCTTGGCCCGAAGCCGCCGGAGGTGACGACGCCGATTGTTTCGTGCGATGTTTTATCGGCAAACAGCGATGAATTTTCGCGCACGGGTGCGCGGCCCTCCGCTTTCAGCCCGACGCGGCGGCGCGATGCGCCAGAATCGAATTGCTCCAAAATAAACTCAGCGCCGGGAAACCCGCCCGCGCGCGCGCCGCCGTTGCGCCGGCTTTTCTGCACGCTCCATTCCAGCGCACCTTCGACTGGGGTCGTTGTGGTGTCGATGTCGTGACCATACAGACAGAGCCCCGCTTCCAGCCGCAGACTGTCGCGCGCGCCCAATCCGATCGGCAGCACGGCAGGATCGGCGAGCAATGCCGCCGCAAGGCGCTCGACATCTTTGGCCGGAACGGAAATTTCAAATCCGTCTTCGCCTGTGTAGCCGGAGCGTAATATGAGGCAGTCGATGTCGAGTACGCGATGCGGTCCCGCATCCATGAACTTCATCGCCGTGGTCGTCGGCGAGAATTTCGCCAGCACATCGACGGCCTTCGGTCCCTGCAACGCAATCAGCGCGCGATCGGGCAATGCCTCGACAATGCAAACATCCGAGAGCTGCGCGCGCAAATGCGCCTCGTCCTCAATTTTGCACGCGGCGTTGACGACCAGAAACAGACGATCGCCGAAATTCGCGACCATTAGATCGTCGAGGATGCCGCCGCTTTCATTGGTGAACTGCGCGTAGCGCTGGCGGCCGGGCTTTACCGCGACGATGTCCTGCGGCACCAGCCGCTCCAGCGCACGGGCTGCATCGTCAACGTTGCCGGATTTCGCCGTGAGGACGATCTGTCCCATATGCGAGACATCGAACAAACCTGCGGAGGCGCGTGTGTGCAGGTGTTCCTTGAGCACGCCGGCGGCATATTGCACCGGCATCTCGTAGCCGGCGAACGGCACCATCTTAGCCCCGCGCGCGACATGAAGATCATGCAGCGGAACGCGCTTCATGGAGTCGTCAGATGGGGAATCGGTCGCTGCAAGCATATCGAGGCTCCTGACGATATCCGGGACCGTTCCCGAACATCCGTCGAAGCCCCATCTGTCGCTGTGCCTGAGAGTATTATCCCGTCGGCGGATGCCGCACCGGATAGGCCGGCCGCATCTCTTTCCAGATTTCAGTCCGTCGCGCGGTCCGTTTGCCTGAGAGTTTCCGGGGCGGTTGCTCCTTCGGCGCTGGCACGGCTCTTTTGAAAATAAGAGCTGCCAGTCTCTCCCGACGCGACGTAACAAGATAGATGGTGAGGAAAACACGGATTTCCAGCCTCTGTCAACGCGGCCTCGCGCGTATCAACGGTTCTTGAGCCGAGC
>JAYVYQ010000139.1:0-20195 GCA_043784125.1 Afipia sp. | reverse complement strand
GGCAACCTCCTTGCACCCGTGCAACGTGGGCGGCCGTCGGTGTCGCCAATGAGTCCACTGCCCGCGCCTCACGCCCGCATGGCTGCCAGCAATGGCTTGTCGCACCAATGTCGCACGGACTTGCTGTGCATGCTTGCAAACCATTGAAACAGCACGGGAACGGTTGCAACATTCTGCAACACGGCTGGACGCAGACTGCCCACCCTTACCCGTTGAAAACATTGGCGATCCCGGCAGGATTCGAACCTGCAACCCCCAGAGTAGAAATCTGGTGCTCTATCCAGTTGAGCTACGGGACCATAATGGCCGTCATATCATCATAAAGATGAAAAAGCCCCGACCCCACGTGCGGAAATTCAACAGGAAATCCGAACCTCTGCGGGCCCTCCCGCGACAAACTCCGCAGTGCCGCCGTTGTCTTTGGCCGTCCGCCACGTAAAGTTGCGGCATTGCAAAGCCCACCGAGCGGGCCGTTGCGGCGATCAGGTCTAGCGCCTGTTGCCGTGAGAATGAATTTTGCGGGACAAACACTACGGCCATGAGTCGGTCACGATTCGCGCATTGTCTAGGTTCCACGGCGGCCTTCGTTCGCCGATTAGGGAGTTTCCAAATGATTCGCTTGGTTCGCGCGTTATCGCTTGGCGCGGCGCTGGTGCTTGCCTTGAGTTCGGCGCAGGCCGCCGACAAGGCCTTCAAGCGGGACGATCTGACGGATTCGGCGATACGGCTTGAGGCGCAGATCAAGACCGAGGCAGGCGTCATTTCCAAAACGCCCGCATCGCTGAAGGCGGACATCGACGCGGCCTTCAAGAAAAGCGATCTGCGCGGCGCGCTGCAGCTGCTCGGACAGACGGCGGCGGTGGCACCTGACGACAGCGGCAACTGGCTGCGGCTGGCGCGGACCATTTTGCAGATCCGCGCTTCGGATAATCGCGAACAGACCTTCTTCAACGAGCGCGCTTCGACGGCGGCCTATATCGCCTATCAGCGCGCGTCGAATGGCGGCGAGGAAGCGGACGCGCTGGCCGTGTTGGGCCGCGCATTGGCTGAACGCAAGCTATGGCGTCCCGCGCTCGATGCGCTGCGGCTGTCGCTCGATCAGCGCGAGGTCGCGGACGTGCGCGGACAATACGAGAAACTTCGCGACGATCACGGCTTCCGCCTGATGGATTACAGCGTGGATTCGGATTCCGCCTCGCCGCGCGCCTGTTTCCAGTTCTCCGAGGATCTGGCCAAGCGCGCCGATTTCGCGCCGTTCGTCGCGTTAGCCGGGAATGACAAGCCGGCGCTGACGTCCGAGGACAAACAGCTTTGCGTCGAAGGCCTCAAACACGGCGAGCGCTACACGGTCAATCTGCGCGCCGGTATTCCGTCGACCGTCAAGGAGACGCTGCCGAAATCCGCCGAGTTCAACATCTATGTCCGCGACCGCAAGCCGTTCGTGCGCTTCACCGGACGCGCCTATGTGCTCCCGCGCACCGGCCAGAAGGGCATACCGCTGGTCAGCGTCAACACGCCCTCGGTGTCGGTGAACGTGTTTCGTATCGGCGACCGCAATCTCATCAACTCGGTCATCGACGGCGGCTTTCAGCAAACCCTGCAAAGTTACGAGTTGAGCACGCTCGGCGACGAGAAGGGCGTCAAGGTCTGGACCGGCGAGATTGCAACGGCAGCGACGCTGAACGCCGATGTCGTCACGGCGTTTCCGGTCGATCAGGCCGTCGGCGAATTGCAGCCCGGCGTCTATGTGATGACGGCGGCACCGAAGGGTCCGGGATCGTCGAGCGACGACGAGTCCGGTTCACTGGCGACCCAGTGGTTCATCGTCTCGGACCTAGGCCTTACAGCCTACTCCGGCAACGATGGCGTCCACGTCTTTATCAATTCGCTGGCGACGACGGCTCCGGCTTACGGCGCTGAAGTGCGGCTGGTCGCGCGCAACAACGAAATCCTCGCCACCAGGAAAACCGACAGTGCCGGTCATGTGCTGTTCGAGGCAGGCTTGGCGCGCGGCGAGGGTGGCTTGTCACCGGCGTTGCTATCCGTCAGCGCAGACAAGGGCGACTACGCCTTCCTCAGCCTCAAATCCAACGCCTTCGATCTCAGCGACCGCGGTGTCTCCGGGCGGGCCGTGCCCGCCGGACCGGATGCGTTTGTCTACGCCGAGCGCGGCGTCTATCGCTCCGGCGAGACAGTCTATCTGACGGCGCTGCTGCGCGACGGGAAGGGCAATGCCGCCGTCGGCGCACCCCTGACGATGGTGGTCGAGCGACCTGACGGCGTCGAGTTCCGGCGCAGTGTGGTGCCGGATCAGGGGGCAGGCGGCCACAGCCTGACGCTGCCGTTGAATTCGGCCGTCCCGACCGGCACTTGGCGGGTCCGGGCCTTCACTGACCCCAAGGGATCGTCGGTTGGCGAAACCACCTTCATGGTCGAGGATTACGTCCCTGATCGTATCGAGTTCTCGTTATTTTCCAATACGAAGCAGCTATCTCCTGATGTTCCTGCAGAACTTCAAGTGGACGGCCATTTTCTCTACGGCGCGCCTGCATCGGGCTTAGCACTTGAGGGAGACCTGTTGGTCGCTCCTGCTGCGGATCGTCCGGGCTATGCGGGCTACAAATTCGGCGTCGCAGACGAGGAAACGTCCAGCAATGAGCGCACCCCACTGGAAAACCTCCCTGAGGCCGACGCCAACGGCAAGGCGACGGTCAAAGTCAGCCTCGCCAAGCCGCCGTCCTCCACCCGCCCGCAGGAAGCCCAGATTTTCGTCCGCATGGTCGAGACCGGCGGACGCGCAGTCGAGCGCAAGCTAACGCTGCCGGTCGCGCCTAAGGTCGCAATGATCGGCGTGAAGCCGCTGTTCGCCGACAAGAACGTCGCCGAGGGCGATCCGGCGAATTTCGACGTGGTGTTCGTGGCACCCGATGGCAAATCGCTGGCGCGCAGCGGGCTGCGTTACGAGTTGATGAAGATCGAGTCGCGCTATCAGTGGTATCGCCAGGGATCGTCATGGGATTACGAGCCGGTCAAATCCACCAAACGCGTGGCTGACGGTGACGTAACGATTGCGGCCGACAAGCCCGCGCGCATCGCGACCGCGCCGCAGCCGGGACGTTATCGCCTCGACGTGAAATCGGCCGACGCCGACGGACCGATCACATCCGTGCAATTCGATGTCGGCTGGTATTCGGACGGCAGCGCCGACACACCGGACCTGCTGGAGACATCCATCGACAAGCCGGAATACAAATCCGGCGACACGATGGTGGTGTCGGTCAATGCCCGCTCGGCTGGCAAGCTCACCATCAACGTGCTCGGCGACCGGCTGCTGACGACGCAAAGCTCCGACATCAAGGAAGGTCAGAACAAGATCAACATTTCGGTCGGCAAGGATTGGGGGACGGGCGCTTACGTCGTTGCGACCCTGCGCCGTCCGCTCGATACGGCTGCGCAACGCATGCCGGGACGTGCCATCGGGTTGAAATGGTTCGGGATCGACAAATCCGAACGCACGCTCAAGGTGAATCTGACGCCGCCCGCGCTGGTGCGTCCGAACACCACGCTCAAGCTGCCGGTGAAGATCGAAGGCATGAGCCGTGGCGAAGACGCCAAGATCGTGATCGCGGCGGTCGATGTCGGCATCCTCAATCTCACCAACTACAAACCGCCTGCGCCGGATGACTATTATCTCGGCCAGCGCGCGATGACGTCCGAAATCCGCGATCTCTATGGGCAATTGATCGATGGCATGCAGGGCACGCGCGGCCAGATCCGAACCGGCGGCGATGGCGCAGGCGCGGAACTCCAAGGCAGCCCACCGACGCAAAAGCCGCTCGCGCTTTATTCGGGGATCGTCACGGTCAATTCGAGCGGCGTTGCCGAAGTCTCGTTCGAGATTCCTGAATTCGCCGGCACCGCGCGCATCATGGCGGTGGCGTGGACCGCGACCAAAGTCGGTCGCGCCAATACCGATGTCACGGTACGCGATCCTGTGGTTCTCACCGCGACGCTGCCGCGCTTTCTGTTGAACGGCGACAGCGGCACGATGAACCTCGATCTCGATAACGTCGAAGGCGCTGCTGGCGACTATGTCATCAGCGTCAAGACGACCGGTCCCGTCAAACTGAACGGCAACCCGGCCACGACGATGCGGCTGGCGTCGAAACAACGCAGCACGGTCGCGCTCACAATCGACGCACCGGGCGGGGCGGGGCAGGCCAATCTCGACGTGGATATTAAAGGGCCGAACGGTCTCACGCTCGCTCGTCACTATGCGCTCGACGTGAAGCCCGCGACGCAAATTCTCGCGCGGCGTTCGGTGCGGACATTGGCGAAGGGCGAGAGCCTGACGCTGACGAATGACATGTTCGCCGATCTCGTGCCCGGCACAGGCGGCGTGCAGCTTTCAGTCGGCCTGTCGACGGCGCTGGATGCAGCCACCATCCTCAAGGCGCTGGATCGTTATCCGTTCGGATGCTCAGAACAGATCACCAGCCGCGCGATGCCGCTGCTCTACGTCAACGATCTCGCAGCCGAAGCGCATCTGGCGATGGACACGGCGGTCGATCAGCGCATCAAGGACGCCATCGACCGGCTGCTCGCGCGCCAAGGCTCGAATGGGTCGTTCGGCCTGTGGTCGGCGGGCGGCGACGATGCCTGGCTCGATGCGTATGTCACTGACTTCCTGACGCGCGCGCGCGAAAAGGGTTTCGTCGTGCCGGACATCTTGTTCAAGACCGCGCTCGATCGTATTCGCAATTCTGTCGTGAATGCCGACGAGCCGGAGAAGGATGGCGGTCGCGATCTCGCTTACGGTCTTTACGTGCTGGCGAAAAACGGCGCAGCCCCCATCGGCGATTTGCGTTATCTCGCCGACACCAAGCTGACCAACCTCGCAACCCCAATCGCGAAGGCGCAATTGGCGGCAGCACTCGCGCTGGTCGGCGACCGCGCGCGTGCAGAGCGTGTTTATGCCAACGCGGTCGACAGCCTTCAACCGAAGCCCGTGCTGGAATTCGGCCGCAGCGACTATGGATCGTCACTGCGCGACGCAGCCGCTTTGGTCTCGTTGGCCAGCGAAGGCAACGCGCCGAAAGCGACGTTGACGCTTGCGGTCGAGCGAGTTGAAGCGGCGCGGGGTCTCACGCCCTACACATCGACGCAGGAGAATGCGTGGCTGGTGCTGGCGTCGCGCGCATTGGCAAAGGAAGCCAATGCCGTGTCGCTGTCGGTCGACGGCGCGCCGATCAAGAACGCGCTGTATCGCAGTTACCGAAGCGCCGAGATGGCGGCGAAACCAGTACGCATTACCAACACGGGCGACACGCCCGTTCAAGCGGTGGTCTCGGTGACGGGTGCGCCGGTTACGCCGGAGCCAGCAACCACCAACGGCTTCAAGATCGAGCGCAATTACTTCACGCTCGATGGCAAGCCCGCCGACCCGTCGAAGGCCAAGCAGAACGACCGCTTCGCCGTCGTGCTGAAGATCACCGAGCCGAAGCCCGAATACGGTCACATCATGGTGGTGGATTATCTGCCGGCTGGATTGGAGATCGATAATCCAAAACTGGTGTCGTCCGGCGATACCGGAACGCTCGACTGGATCGAGGACGGCGAGGACCCGGAGAATACCGAATTCCGTGACGATCGTTTTAACGCGTCCATCGAACGCGCCAGCGACGACAGCCCGGTCTTCACCGTGGCTTACGTTGTGCGCGCGGTGTCGCCCGGCAAATACGTGCTGCCGCAGGCTTACGTCGAGGACATGTACAATCCCTCGCGCTTCGGCCGCACCGGCACGGGGACAGTCGAGGTGCGCTCCGCGAAATGACGGATGCTGACACCATAGTGACCGCATCGCTCCGCCAACGGCGTTGGCGCGGCGCAAGGCTTGCGTCGATTGTGCTGGGCGGCGCAGCCGTCGTGACTTTGGCGGTGGCTGCATTATGGGTCACATCACTCCCGCCATTGCCGATCGAGCAAGCGCGTCGGGCATCGACGGTTATTCTGGACCGCAACGGCAAATTGTTGCGCGCTTACGCCATGACGGACGGACGCTGGCGGTTGCCGGTCAGCGCCACTTCGCAAGTCGATCCCGGATATGTCGATTTGCTGCTGGCCTATGAGGACCGGCGGTTTCGTTCGCATCTCGGCGTCGATCCGCTGGCGCTTGGGCGCGCCGCATTCCAGATCGCAACACGCGGACATATTGTCTCCGGCGGTTCGACAATCACCATGCAGCTCGCACGATTGATGGAGCCGCGTCAGGAGCGGTCGATTTCCGCGAAGTTGCGCCAGATCAAGCGCGCGCTGCAGATCGAGCGGCAACTGAGCAAGGACGAGATTCTCGATCTTTATCTGACGCTGGCACCTTTCGGCGGAAATCTTGAAGGCGTGCGCGCCGCGTCGTTCGCCTATTTCGGCAAGGAGCCGAAGCGGCTGTCGCTTGCTGAGTCAGCGTTGCTGGTCGCGCTGCCGCAGTCGCCGGAGACGCGGCGGCTCGATCGCTTTCCGGATGCTGCGCGCGCCGCGCGCGACCGCGTGCTGGCGCGGATGGTTGCAGAGCATCGAGTCTCGCAGGACGATGCCAATCATGCACTGCTCGAACCTGTGCCGCGATTGCGCAAGCCGATGCCTCTACTGGCGCCGCACGCGACCGATCAGGCGATCTCGACGCTCAAAGATGCGCCGGTCATCAGATTGACGCTCGACGCGACGATCCAGAAAAATCTCGAAGCCCTGGCACGAGACCGCGTGACAGGGCTGGGCGCGAACATCTCGGTCGGAATTCTCGCGGTCGATAACGCGACGGGCGAAGTTCTCGCGCATGTCGGCTCGCCGGATTATTTCGACGCGCGGCGCGCAGGGCAGGTCGATATGACACGCGCGGTGCGCTCGCCGGGTTCGACCTTGAAGCCGTTCATTTACGGTCTCGCATTCGAGGATGGCTTCGTGCATCCGGAAAGTCTGATCGAAGACAGGCCCGTTCGTTACGGCTCCTACGCGCCTGAGAATTTCGACATGACGTTTCAGGGCACGGTCGGAATCCGCCGCGCATTGCAAATGTCGCTCAACGTTCCTGCGATTGCATTGCTTGATCGTGTCGGATCGAGCCGTTTGTCCTCTCGGATCAAACAGGCCGGCGCGAATTTGATTTTGCCGAAGGACGAAGTGCCGGGTCTTGCGATGGGACTGGGTGGCGTCGGAATTACGCTGAACGATCTGGTGCGGCTGTATGCGGGATTGGCGCGGCTTGGAAATGCGATGCCGTTGCGCGAGATCGTTCGGGACGATACCGGCGAAGCGGATGTGCGCAGGCTGATGGACCCGTCGGCGGCCTGGCAAGTCGGCAATATCCTGATGGGCACGCCGCCGCCGGATAACGCGCCGCATAACCGGATCGCGTTCAAGACCGGCACCAGTTACGGCTACCGGGATGCGTGGTCGATCGGCTTCGACGGACGCATGACCATCGGCGTCTGGGTCGGACGGCCTGACGGAGCCCCCGTTCCGGGACTGACGGGCCGAACGGCTGCGGCCCCCATTCTGTTCGATGCCTTCGCTCGCACCGGAAAGCTGCCGGTCGCGCTGCCGAAGCCTCCCAAGGGCACGCTGATCGCGACCAATGCCAAGCTGCCGCTGCCGTTGCGGCGCTTTCGTGCTGCCGGCGATTTTATCCGGACCGGCAGCGAGCAAGCGTTGCGAATCCAGTTCCCGCTGAACGGGTCGCGGATCGATGCGTACAATTCAGGTGAAACGAATGCCTCGGCGCTTCCGGTGAAGGTGGCGGGTGGCGTGCTGCCGATGACCATGCTGGTCAACGGTGTCGCGGTCGGCGATATCGACAGCCGGCGTCAAAAGCTGGTCGATCCGCCCGGTCCCGGATTCGTCAGGCTGACCGTAATGGACGCCACGGGTGCGGCGGACACAGTTAATGTGAGAATTCAGTAGAATAGCGCCAAGCGGTTGTCCCTATAGCGGTTTCAGCGTATGCGGAACCGATGGCCGATATCTATCCAGGACCCCGATTTGGCGCGCCTCGCGAGGCTGCCGTCCGCAAAAACCCCGGCAGCGGTCTCGTCCGCGTGCTGGATTTTGCCGCGGGCAGTCATGCGCGCGCCGTCGCCTTGCTGGTGATCTGCGGCCTGCTGTTTTTTCTGCCGGGATTTTTCAACATCCCGCCAGTGGATCGCGATGAAGCGCGGTTCGCGCAAGCCACCAAGCAGATGGTCGAGAACAAGGATTTCGTCGACATCCGTTTTCAGGACGAGGTTCGTTACAAAAAGCCCGTCGGCATTTATTGGCTGCAGGCGGCTGCGGTTGAAACCGCATCGAAACTCGGACTGCCGCGCGCTCAGGTTCGCATCTGGCTCTATCGCGTGCCGTCGCTGATCGGCGCCATCGGTGCCGTGCTGCTGACCTACAGGACGGCGCTCGGATTTGTGACGCGGCGTGGGGCCGTTCTCGCCGGCATCATCATGTGCAGTTCGATCCTGCTCGGCGTCGAAGCGCGGCTCGCCAAGACCGATGCAATGCTGTTGCTGACGACGACGGCTGTGATGGGTTCGATGGCGCGCGTTTATCTTTCGTGGCAGCGCGGCGATGACACCACGCATCCGCCATGGTCATTGCCGGCGATTTTCTGGACCGCGATGGCCGGCGGCATCCTTCTCAAGGGGCCGCTGATTTTTGGGTTCGTTGCTTTGACGGTCGTCACGCTGGCGATCCTCGATCGCTCGGCTGCGTGGCTGTGGCGACTGCGCCCGGTCTGGGGATTGATGTGGACACTGGTGCTGGTGCTGCCGTGGTTCGTCGCGATCTTCCTGAAGTCGGGCGATAGTTTTTTTGAAAATTCTCTCGGCGGCGACATGCTCAGTAAGATCGCAAGCCCGATGGAATCCCACGGCGCGCCGCCGGGACTTTACTTCGCGCTGTTCTGGGTGACGTTCTGGCCCGGTGCCGCGATGGCCGGCATGGCGGCACCTGCGGTCTGGCGTGCGAGGCGTGAGCCGGGCGCGCAGTTCCTGCTGGCATGGGTGGTGCCGGCCTGGGTCATCTTCGAACTCGTCATCACCAAGCTCCCCCATTACGTGCTGCCGCTTTATCCCGCCATCGCAATCCTGATTGTCGGCGCGCTGGAGCGGCGCGTGCTGTCGCACACGCCATGGATCGTGCGCGGATCGGCGTGGTGGTTCGCATTTCCGCTGATCGCGTCGGTCGGCGTTATTTTCATCGCGATCTTGCTGTTGCGCCAACCGCAATTCCTGGCGTGGCCGTTTGCTGCTGGTTCTCTGATCCTCGGTCTGTTTGCGTGGTGGATGTACGACGATCACCGCGCGGAGCGTTCGCTGCTCAACGCAATCGGCGCGTCGTGGTTTCTCGCGGTCTGCATTTACGGCGTCGTGTTGCCATCGCTGTCGCCGTTGTTTCCCAGCGTGCAGATCGCGCGCGCGCTTCGCAACGTTGAATGCGTGGGGCCGGTGGCAGCGGCCGCCGGATTCCAGGAACCGAGCCTGGTGTTCATGGTCGGCACCTCGACGCTTCTGACCAACGGATCGGGGGCTGCGGATTTCCTGCTGCAAGGAAGCTGTCGCTACGCATTGGTCGAGGCGCGCGAGGAGCGGTCATTCGCGCAGCGCGCCGAGGCAATCGGGCTACGCTACGCTGTCGGCGACCGCATCGAGGGATATAATTTCTCGCAGGGCCGCGCGATTTCGGTGGCGGTGTTCCGTTCGGAAGGAACGGAGTAGCGTGCCGCCTCAGACTGGTCGTCAGGGTACCGGACGCTATCTGCCGCAGATCGCTGCGATCGTATGGCAATCATTGATCCGCCTGATCCGCGCGCCCGATCATTCGCGCCGGCAGCAGGCGCGGCGCGCGATGGCCCGGCGGTGGTTGTGGCTCGCAGCCGTCACCGTAATCGCAGTCGTGGCGTTGATGCGGGCTTTCGATGTGTCGGCGATCATGCTGATGCCGGCACGCGGCAGCGCCAATCTGTGGCCGGTTCGCATCTTTACCGATTTTGCAAAGTCATCGTTCGTGCTGGCGGCGCTGGCTGTTGTGCTTGTCATCGTGATCGCGATGCTGCCTCGGGTGTCGCGCGCGTTGAGACTGGTGCTGGCCGCCTTTGGCATTCGAATCCAGTATGTGTTTTTCGCCGTCCTTGTGTCCGTGCTGATCGGTGAAGTTTTGAAATGGCTGGTCGGACGAGGCCGGCCCTTCGTCGGCGGTGACGCCAATGCGTTCAATTTTTCGCCCTTCGCGCGAACGGAAGCCTTCGCCAGCTTCCCGTCGGGCCATGCGGTGACGGCATTTGCGCTGGCATTCGCCGTATCCTCGGTTTGGCCGCGTCTCAACATGACCATGTGGGTCTTCGCGGTGCTGATTTGCCTGAGCCGCGTGGTGCTGCTGGCGCACCATCCAAGCGACGTGGCGGCGGGCGCTTTGATTGGCGTCGTGGGGGCGATGGCGGTCCGGTATTGGTTCGCGGCCAGACGGCTTGGCTTCAAGATCATGAATGACGGCACGATTGTGCCGCTGCAGGGAGCGTCGGGGAATGCCCTCAAAAGGGTTGCCCGCGAGCCTTTCGCCACATAAGAAGCGGGCGCCGGATTGCCGTCGAAGTGGGCTTTTCCTCCGCGGATTCACGAGATCATGAACAGTCCCTCCACACCGTCAGCAAAGGCCGCCGTTGCCGTCTCAATAGTGGTTCCGGTGCGCAATGAAGAGAACAACGTCTCTCCGCTGATCGCCGAGATCGCGGCGGCGCTCGATGGCCGCTGGGATCATGAGATCGTCTGCGTCAATGATGGCTCGACCGACGGGACGGCGGAGCGGCTCGCAACCGAGATGCGCGCGCGGAAAAACTTGCGCCAGGTCGTTCACGCAAAATCATCGGGGCAATCGGCGGCGGTGCGCAGCGGCGTCCGCGCGGCGCGAGGTGCGATCGTGGCCACGCTCGATGGCGACGGCCAGAACAATCCTGCATTCTTGCCGGATCTGATTTCCGCAATCGAGAAAGGCGGCGAGCGCGTCGGCCTTGCGGCCGGTCAGCGCGTCGGCCGAAAAGATACCGGCTTCAAGAAATTCCAGTCACGCGTCGCCAATGGCGTCCGCAATATGATCCTGCGCGACGGCACGCGCGATACCGGCTGCGGACTGAAAGCGTTCCGGCGCGACGTGTTCCTGTCGATGCCGTATTTCGACGGCCTGCATCGCTTTCTGCCTGCGCTCGTGCGCCGTGAAGGATTCGACATCGCTTACGTCGATGTGATCGATCGCCCGCGACATTCCGGTGTATCGAACTACGGATTCTTCGATCGTCTCTGGATCGGGCTGATGGATCTTGCCGGGGTCTGGTGGCTCATTCGCCGCAAAAAGCCGACGCCGGTCGCAACCGAGGTGAACTGATGTTGATTCAATTCGGGCAGGCGATGAGCGACTATCTCTACGACGTGTTCGTGGCGAAGTTCGATTTCTGGCTGGCGTTCGGCCTTGTGGCTCAACTGTTGTTCACGGCGCGCTTTCTGGTGCAGTGGATTTCGAGCGAGCGCGCCGGCCAGAGCGTGGTGCCGATGGCGTTCTGGTTTTTCTCGATGGGCGGCGGCGCGATGACGCTGATCTATGGCATCGCCAAGCGTGAGCCGGTCATTATCCTCGGGCAGTCGCTGGCGACGATCATCTACATCCGCAACATCATGCTGATTATCAAGAATCGCGGTTCGGGGTCGAAGACCGTCGGCTAGCTTGCGGCGCGAAGTGCTACAAATCCGGTTTCGAGATCGGCTTTCAGATCGTCGACACTTTCCAGTCCGATGTGAAGACGGAGCGTCGGGCCGCCGGGACTCCATTTCGTCGCCGTGCGATAGGACGAGCAATCGAACGGAATAACGAGGCTCTCGAAGCCGCCCCACGAATATCCCATTCCGAAAAGTTTCACAGCGTCGAGCATCGCATCGACCGCCTTTTGTGCGACCGGCTTCAGCACGACACTGAACAGTCCCGTCGCACCGGTAAAATCGCGTTTCCAGATCGCGTGACCCGGATCGCTCTTAAGTGCTGGATGAATCACGCGCAACACCTCGGGGCGTTGTGCGAGCCATCGCGCCATATCGAGTCCGGACTGCTGATGGTGCGCGAGACGAACCGACAGCGTGCGCAAGCCACGTAATGCAAGAAACACATCGTCAGGTCCGGCGCAGACGCCCAGCAGCCGAATGGACTCGGCGATCTGCGGCCAAGTTTTCGCGTTGGCGGAGATCGTGCCGAACATGATGTCGGAGTGGCCGCCGATATATTTCGTTGCGGCCTGAATGCTGATGTCGACACCCTGATCGAGCGAGCGATGATAGAGCGGCGTCGCCCATGTGTTGTCGTCGA
Organism: Afipia sp.; assembly: GCA_043784125.1. Lineage (GTDB taxonomy): Bacteria > Pseudomonadota > Alphaproteobacteria > Rhizobiales > Xanthobacteraceae > Afipia. The sequence continues at coordinate 7,814 of JAYVYQ010000139.1, read as the reverse complement.
TCACGAGCGCACCCTTGCGGTGCGCGACCGCTGCGATGGCCGGAATGTCCGGCATCTCGAACGATTGCGAGCCGGGCGCCTCAACGACGACGGCGCGCGTGTTCGATTTGAAATGCGTCTCGATGCCGGCGCCGATCACCGGGTCGAAATAGGTCGTCTCGACTCCAAAGCGTTTTAAAAAGCCATCGCAAAAACTGCGCGTCGGGCGATATGCGCTGTCGATGACGAGCAAATGATCCCCGGCTTTCAGCACGCCAAGCAGCGTTGTTGTAATTGCCGCAACGCCCGACGGCGCAAGCCCAACGCCCGCGCAGTTCGGACCTTCCAGTTCCATCAGCGCCTCTTGAAGCGCCTTGGTGGTCGGCGTTCCATGCCGTCCGTACTGGAACTCGCCGCGATGGGCGTGCAAATCCTCGGCGGTCGGATAGAGCACCGTCGATCCGCGCACGACCGGGGGATTGATGAATCCCTTTTGCGCCAATGTGTCGCGGCCCGACATCACAAGTCCGGTTTGCGGAGAGAGCGGCTTGGACGTGCCGCCGTCCTTGGAATTTTTCATCTGTTTGCCACGGAGTTTCGGAGAATGCGCAGGCGCAGTGCATCTGGGGAAAGCGGCCCAGCAGGTGAGCCGTCTGTTGCGCTTAGTAAGCTGTCGGCATCGGCCAACGTCAACCCCTTGACCCGGCGCGGGGTCCGTTCTGTTATGCAGACCAGACATTTAGCCGGAATTCGCCAATGGCGGATCGCGCAGATTGCGTTCGCCAATTGGCGCCGGTCCATACCTTTCGGAAAGGCTTTCTCATGAAACGGCTCACCTTCGGCTTTGCATTTGCTGCTGCCGTCATTGCGCACGGCGCTGTCGCCCATGCTCAGGACAAGCCGAAGGAACGCGGAACCCTGCAAAACGTGAAAGATCGCGGCACGCTGTCATGCGGCGTGAGTCAGGGGCTGCCCGGTTTTTCCGCCCCGGATGACAAGGGCAATTGGACCGGTCTCGACGTCGATGTGTGCCGCGCGATTGCGGCCGCCATTTTCAACGATCCGACAAAAGTGAAATTCGTTCCGTTGTCGGCGAAGGACCGTTTCACGGCACTTCAGTCCGGCGAGATCGACGTGCTGTCGCGAAACTCGACATGGACGCTGTCGCGCGACACATCGCTCGGCCTGAATTACACCGGCGTGACATATTACGACGGGCAGGGATTTCTTGTCCGCAAATCGCTCAAGGTCAATTCCGCGCTCGAACTGAACAGCGCGTCGATCTGCGTGCAGACCGGAACGACGAACGAGCAGAACATCGCCGACTACTTCAAGGGCAACAACATGAAGTATGAGGTGATCGCGTTCGGCACCGCGGATGAGACCGTCAAGGCTTACGAGTCCGGGCGGTGTGACGTGTTCACCTCGGATGTGTCGCAGCTGTATGCCGAGCGCCTGAAATTGTCCGCGCCTGCGGATCATGGTGTGCTGCCGGAGGTGATCTCCAAGGAGCCGCTCGGGCCGGTGGTGCGGCACGGTGACGATCAATGGTTCGACATCGTGAAGTGGACGTTGTTCGCGATGATTAATGCCGAAGAACTTGCGATCACCCAGAAGAACGTCGATGAGATGGCGAATTCGCCGAAGCCGGAATTCAAACGCATCTTCGGCACGGACGGCAATCTCGGCGAACAGCTTGGGCTAACGAAGGATTGGGTGACGCGGATCATCAAGGCCGTCGGCAACTACGGTGAATCCTTTGATCGCAATGTCGGTGCGGGTTCGCAGCTCGGCATCGCGCGGGGTTTGAATAAACTCTGGAACCAGGGCGGAATTCAATACGCGCCGCCGATCCGCTGATCCGTCATGGATTCCGCCGTGCGCAAACCGCCGCTGCGACTGGTCGCAAGGCTGCGGCGCGCGCTCGGCGGGCAGGCCGGCTGGGGCGGCGTTCTCATCCAGATCGCATTTGTCATCGTCCTCGTCGGGATCGGTTATGAAATCGTTGCGAACGCGCGCGCGAATTTGCAGGCGCAGCGGATTGCCTCCGGCTTCGGCTTCCTGTCGAACACCGCAGGCTTCGGCGTCAGTCAGGCGCTGATCCCGTATTCGGAAAGCGATACCTACGCCCGCGTGTTTCTCGTCGGGTTGGTGAACACGCTGGTGGTGTCGATTATCGGAATCGTTTTCGCAAGCATCATCGGGCTTGCGGTGGCACTTGGGCGATTGTCACCGAATTGGCTGCTGTCGAAAGTCTCGACTGCCTATGTCGAGCTGATCCGCAACCTGCCGCTGCTGTTTCAGATTTTGTTCTGGTATCTCGCGGTGCTGGCGACGCTTCCCGGTCCCCGACAAAGTATCTCGCTGCTTGGTAGCGTGTTCATCAGCAACCGCGGTCTGGTGATGCCGAAACCGATTGCGCAGGGCGGCCTCAGTGTCTTTCTCGTCGCCATCGTGATCGGCATCGTGGCGTCGCTTGTGATGCGCGCCTATGCGCGGCATCGGCTGTTCAAGCATGGCCAGATGCTGACGATCTTGCCGTTCGTTGTCGCAATGCTGATAGGGTTGCCGATACTGACGGCCATGGTGTTCGGTGCACCTGTAACATTCGAGATCCCGGAATTGAAAGGTTTCAATTTCGCGGGCGGCTCGCGCATCGTTCCTGAATTCGTGGCGTTGCTCTTGGCGCTATCGACCTATACGGCGGCGTTCATATCCGAAATCGTTCGCGCCGGAATTCAGGCGATTCCAAAAGGCCAGATGGAAGCGGGCGCGTCGCTTGGTCTCACGCGCGGCGAAACGCTGCGGCTGGTGATTATCCCGCAGGCGTTGCGGATCATTCTGCCGCCGCTGACCAATCAGTATCTCAACCTCACCAAGAATTCGTCGCTTGCGGTTGCGATCGGCTATCCCGATCTGGTGTCAGTGTTTGCCGGAACGACTCTCAGCCAGACCGGACAGGCGGTTGAGATCATCGCGATCACCATGGGCGTGTATCTTCTGATCTCGCTGGTCACGAGCGCGATCATGAGCTTTTACGGCTGGCGGCTTGGCCGGATTGCCGGCGCATGACGGATCATCCCGCATCGTCATTCGTAAGAACAGAACTGACAGAGCCGCGCCGCGCGCCGGTGAAAACCACAGGCGTTGTCGGCTTTGTCCGCGAGCGGCTGTTCAGCACACCGTTCAACATCATGCTCACCATCGTCAGCGCGCTGCTGTTGTGGTTCACGATTGTGCCTGCGGTGAAATTCCTGATCGTGGATGCGGTGTGGAGGGGCACCGACCGCGCCGCATGTCTGCAGGAGAATGCCGGCCACGTCGTCGGCGCGTGTTGGCCCTTCATTCAGGCGAAGTTCGATCAGTTCGTCTACGGCTTCTATCCCGCAGCGGAACGCTGGCGGGTCAATCTGACATTCGCGCTGGGCGCGCTCCTGTTGTTGCCGTTGCTGATCCCGCGCATTCCGGCGAAGACGCTGAACTCGGGGTTGTTTTTCGTCGCGTTTCCGTTTGTGGCGTTCTTCCTTCTGCGCGGCGGCGGATTGAGTGGCTTCGGCGTGAGTTGGCTGGCAAGTCTGCTGTTGGCCTTGGTCAACCTCGTTGCGGAAGCAGGCATCGTGCTGGCGCGCGCGGCAGAGACTTCCGAGATGTTCAGACCGCTGCTCAACGCACTGGCGACGGCGATTACCTGGCTCGGCATTGCCGGCGCTTACGCTATTTATCCGGTGATTTGGCTTCGCGACCAAATTCAAGTGAGTGCCATTCCGCTGTGGTCGGATTTTGCTGCGACGACGGCAGTTGTCTCAATCCTGCTGTTTGTTCTGAACGGCCACATCCGCAGCGGATGGCGCTCGCTGGTCATGAGCCTTGTGACATTTGCCGGCATCGCCATCGTGATCGCCGTGATGGCTCTCGATCGCGGCGGACTACCGATTGTCGATACGCGCCAATGGGGCGGGCTTCTTGTAACGATGGTGGTGTCGGTCACCGGCATCGTGGCCTCGATGCCGGTTGGCATTGCGCTTGCGCTGGGGCGGCGCTCCACCATTCCGCTGATACGGGTTTTCTCGATCACCTTCATCGAATTCTGGCGCGGTGTGCCGCTGATTACTGTGTTGTTTTTCGCGACCTACATGCTGCCGCTGTTCCTGCCCGGCAACTTCACCGTCGATGGATTGGTCCGCGTGCTGATCGGCATTGCGCTGTTCGCGGGTGCCTATAACGCTGAAGTCATCCGCGGCGGATTGCAGGCGATCCCGCGCGGCCAGCCGGAAGCCGCCAGCGCGCTGGGCCTTTCGTACTGGAAGACTATGGGGCTCATCGTGATGCCGCAGGCGCTGCGCCACGTCATTCCCGGTCTCGTCAACAGCTTCATCGCTTTGTTCAAGGACACGACATTGGTGCTGATCGTCGCGATCTTCGATCTGCTCGGACAATTGCGCGCCGCCTTCGCCGATCCGAACTGGGCGACGCCGACGACATTGTTCACCGGCTTTGCCTTCACCGGCATGATCTACTTTGTGTTCTGTTTTGGAATGTCGCGCTATTCGCTGTTCGTGGAAAGTCGATTGAACGCCCACAGGAATGTCTGAGATCACATCATGAGCGACACAATCGTCAACATTGCGGGCCTCAATAAGTGGTTCGGCGATTTTCATGTCCTGCGCGACATCGATCTCTCAGTGGCGCGCGGCGAGCGCATCGTGATCTGCGGCCCGTCAGGCTCAGGAAAATCCACACTGATCCGTTGCATCAATGCGCTGGAGGAATTTCAGGAAGGTCGCATCGTCGTTGACGGCATCGAGTTGGGGCCGAACCTGCGGCGCGTCGATGACGTGCGCCGCGAAGTCGGCATGGTGTTCCAGAGCTTCAATCTGTTTCCGCACCTGACCGTTTTGGAGAACTGCACGCTGGCGCCGATCTGGGTTCGTAACATTCCGAAGAAGCAGGCCGAAGCCGCTGCGATGAAATATCTGGAGCGCGTTCGCATTCCCGACAAGGCGGATAAATATCCAAGCCAGATTTCCGGCGGGCAGCAGCAGCGCGTTGCGATTGCACGCGCGCTGACGATGAACCCGAAGGTGATGCTGTTCGACGAGCCGACCTCGGCGCTCGATCCCGAAATGGTCAAGGAAGTTCTCGACACCATGGTGGATCTGGCGAAAGAGGGCATGACCATGATGGTCGTCACGCACGAGATGGGATTCGCCAAGGAAGTTGCGGATCGCGTCGTCTTCATGGATGCCGGTCAGATCGTCGAGGCGAACAGCCCGGATGAGTTTTTCTCACATCCGCAGCACGCGCGGACGAAACTGTTTCTCAGCCAGATTTTGCGGTGAAAGATTTGGAGATCGGATTACATAGCTCGTATTGGCCGGGCTTGACCCGGCCACCCATCTTCCAAAATGATTTTTCAAGAGAGATGGATACGCGGGTCAAGCCCGCGTATGACGATTCTGCGTCTAGGAAACACCCAGCTCAGGTCTTCTCGAACGGAGGCTTGATCGTACTCTTGCGCTCGAGCCATTCCGGCACCGGCAAATTCTTCGAGCGCAGAAATTCCGGATTGAACAGCTTCGACTGGTAGCGCGTGCCGTAATCGCACAACACCGTCACGATGGTGTGGCCGGGGCCAAGATCTTTCGCCAGATGGATAGCGCCCGCAACGTTGATGCCGGTGGAGCCGCCGACGCAAATGCCTTCATGTTCGAGCAGGTCGAACACGATCGGCACGGCTTCTGCGTCCTCGATCAGATAAGCCTTGTCGACTTTGATGCCCTCGATGATCGGCGTCATGCGTCCAAGGCCGATGCCTTCGGTGACAGATCCGCCGTCGGTCAATTTCATCTCGCCGTGATCGAAATAATTAAACATCGCAGCACCGCGCGGATCGGCGACGCCGATCATAATGTTTTTTTTCTTTTCGCGCAGGAACGTGGACGTCCCCGCCAGCGTGCCACCACTGCCGATGGAGCAAATGAAACCGTCCACCTTGCCGTTCGTCTGGTCCCAGATTTCAGGACCGGTCGAGACGTAGTGCGCCTTGCGGTTGTCCAAATTGTTCCACTGATCGGCGAACAGGACGCCGTTCTTTTCGGTCTTGCGCAATTCATCCGCGAGACGGCGGCCGACATGCTGGTAATTGTCAGGATTGCTGAACGGCAGCGCAGGTACTTCAACCAGCTCCGCGCCGAGCAGCCGCAACACGTCCTTCTTCTCCTGGCTCTGCGTTTCGGGGATCACGATAATGGTGCGATAGCCTCGCGCAGCAGCGACCAGCGCGAGGCCAATTCCGGTGTTGCCGGCGGTGCTTTCGACCACAAGGCCGCCGGGCTTCAATTCACCGCGCTTCTCCGCCTCAAGGATCATCTGCTTGCCGGCGCGGTCCTTGACCGACTGGCCCGGATTCATGAACTCGGCCTTGCCGAGAATCTCGCAGCCGGTCTCCTTCGACGCGCGCTTGAGTTTAATCAGCGGCGTGTTGCCGATGGCATCGATAACGTCTTGGCGGATGAGCATGGGACCGGATTGTGCAAGAGACGAGGGCAAGAGGCGAGGGATGAGACAATACCCATCAACGTAGTTGCCGCCTGCCGATCCGGCAAGTGCGCGATATGCAGGCAAGGCGGCACGCGCCTTAAGAACAAAAACGCCGTTTACTTGGGTTTGGCGAATACAACCTGCCGGACATCGATGTTGCCGGAGAGAAATCCTGCTTCGCAATAGGCAAGGTAATATTCCCACAACCGGCGAAAACGTTCGTCGAAGCCGAGCGGAATGAGGTTAGGCCATGCGGCGCGGAAATTGTCGCGCCATGTCGCCAGCGTTTTGGCATAGTCCTCGCCGAAAATTCGTTCGCGGATCACCGGCACGCCGAATTTCTCGCCGAGCGATTTCAGGATTTGCGGTGAGGGGAGCATCCCACCCGGAAATACGTAGCGCTGGATGAAATCCACCTCGCGCCGGTAGGCGTTGAAAAAGCGATCCTGAATCGTGATGGTTTGAATACCCGCGAGGCCGCCGGGAACGAGACGGTCGCGAAGCTGCGTGAAATATTGTGGCCAGAACTGTTCGCCAACCGCCTCGATCATTTCGATCGACGCAATGCGGTCGTATTGTCCCACTTCGTCGCGATAATCCTGAAAGCGAATCTCGACCTTGTCGTTCAACCCTGCGGCCTGAATTCGCTTTTGTGCGAAGTCGCGCTGCTCGGTGCTGATCGTCAGCCCAACCACTTTGGCGTCGTAGTTTTTGGCCGCATACTCCGCGAAGCCGCCCCAGCCGCAACCGATTTCCAGCACCTTCTGACCGGGCTGCAGATTGATCGCCTCCGCAAGCCGGCGGTATTTGTTGTGCTGTGCCGCCGTCAGATCGTTGGTGCCGTCCTCGAACAGCGCCGACGAATAGGTCATGCTCGGGTCGAGCCACGACGAATAGAACTTATTGCCGATGTCGTAATGCGCGTAGATGTTTCGGCGCGCCTGCCGCTTGGTGTTTCGATTGAACCAATGCCGGACGATCTGAACAAAACGCGCCATCGGTTTGTCGCCGAGCATCGACTGGATCAGGTCGTGGTTGACGCAAAAGATGTAGAGAAACTGCGTGAGGTTCGGCGTGTCCCACTCGCGGCGAAGATAGGCTTCCGCAATTCCGATGTCGCCGGCGCGGGCAAGTCGCCACGCGAACCCATAATTGTGAATCGTCATCTGCGCGGCGGGGCCGGGCTCCAAGCCGCCGCAGCGGAAGGTGCGCCCGTCAGGGAGCGTCACGTCGAGCGTCCCGCGCCGGAGTTGTGCGACAAAGTTAAACGCGACTCGAACCAGCCGCGGCACGTC
>JAYVYQ010000138.1:0-7512 GCA_043784125.1 Afipia sp. | reverse complement strand
GGCTATTGTTTCGGCGTTGGTTTTGAGTTGTCACTGGCTTGCGATTTTCGTATCGCATCGGAAACGACCTTCTATGCACTTCCGGAACAGAAGCTCGGTCAGATTCCCGGTTCGGGCGGCTCGGCGCGTTTGCAAAAGATGATCGGTATAACGCGTACAAAAGATATCGTGATGCGCTCGAAGCGAATTCCCGGCGAGCAGGCACAGGAATGGGGCATTGCCACCGAGTGCGTACCGGATGCTGAGCTGGAAAATGCAACCGACAGGCTTGTCGACGAATTAAGAACCTTTTCGCCGCTGGCTCAACGGACCGCAAAGAAGCTTCTGAACGATACGGAAGATTCGACGCTCGCGATCGCTATCGAGCTGGAAGGCCATTGTTATAGCCGGCTGCGTCAGTCTGAAGATTTCAAGGAGGGCGTCGAAGCCTTCAATAAGAAGCGGCCACCAAAATTTATTGGTCGCTGAAACGATAAGCATACAATTAAAGGCGGCGTTGACGGTCGAGCCGTCTGACGCACAACGTCGCCACCATCAGGTGAGTTCCGCTGCGAGAGAGCGTGCTGCCTGTCTGTCCTGCGCCTCGGTCGCACATTTTGCGACGTGGATCTCACGGTTGATCACCTGAAGGTTCGGCAATCCCCAATACTTCAGAAGAGAAGGCCACGGCGCATCGCGATGTTCGCTCCATACCCGAAACAACGGGACACGATGGTCGACCTCGGCGTCTTTCCAAAGCCGGCCGCCGGTTGACGTGCAGCGCCTGCCCTGCATGCGCCGCAACACCTTTGCCTGACCGCTCGGCGCGTTCCAGAGTTGCCACGCAACCACGCAGGCGCTGTGCCAGTTCGCATTCTTGTTGGGACCGGTCCCCCACAGATCGACATGCCAGCCGAAGCGATAAACAGGTTGTCCGCACACGCAGCAAAAGCTCGGGCCTCGCGCGTGCGCGCGTTCACGATAAGGCGCAGGAGGAATCCGAAACGTGGCGGGCAATCCGCTTTTTCGATCGTCACCGAGCCGCCAGGTCCAGCCGTTGGGTGCTCCGCTGTCTTTAGCCAGCTTGCGTGCCAGCCGATCGGCACGAATTGGATGCGCGCGCCAATAGGAATCAATCGCGATCCGGGGCATCGGAGGCACGAACGGGTTACTGAACGCCCGAGACAGGACGGCCGATGGGAAAATTTCCGGCAACGACTTGGTCAGCCGCGCAAGCGCGCGCTGATTTGCTTTGGCCTTCTCGTCTTGCCATTTGGGCATAGGCGGACTCCGAACCTGACAGCACGGTGTCAGCGCGGGGTAAAGTCTTCGTAAAGACGAAGGCTTTCGCTGGCCTCCTAATTGAATGGACTTCTATGCGGCAACGCCTCGTGCGGTCTTGGCTCGGAGTAAGTCCAGACCTGAGCGCTCTATGGCGCGATCTCGGAATAAGGCCGACCTAGGCCGGCATCGAATTCGATGACGGCGCGCCGCTTGCGGCTGTGCGTGTTTCTATTGCGACGCGTCAGGTTCAATAAGGTTTTTAGACGCAACGGACGGCGGGGTTTTCGGTCAGCGTTCAATAATACGATACCCAATACCCGGCTCTGTGTTGATAATGCGCGGGTCGTCAGGTTTCACTTCGATCTTCTGGCGGAGTTGTCCGACATAGACCCTCAGATATTGAGTGTCCATCGTGTGAGCTGGACCCCAGACGGCGGTAAGGATTTGGCGATGGGTCAAGACCTTCCCTGCATGGCGCGCGAGGAATGAAAGCAACTCGAATTCTTTCGGCGTAAGTTTGACTTCGACCTCACCGCGCATGACGCGATGCCGGATGCTATCGATCTCGATATCGGATACCGAGAGAATAGGATTCTCGTCGTTGCGTTTCATGCGATGGCGCGTGGCCGTTCTCATCCGCGCAAGCAACTCGCCGACACTGAATGGCTTGTTGACATAGTCATCGGCGCCAAGATCGAGCGCTTCGATTTTCTCGATTTCCCTATCGCGTGCCGACAGCACGATGATCGGGACATAGGACCACTCCCGCACACTTTTGATGACGTCTTTGCCGTCACCATCGGGCAGGCCAAGATCGAGAACGACAATATCAGGACTTTTTGCGGCGATCTGCCGCGTCGCATCGGCCACGGTGCCGGCGACCTCGATTTCGTATCCGCTGGCTTCCAGTGCCGGCCGCAAGAATTTCAGGATTGCCACCTCATCATCGACGATGAGCGCGCGCGCATGTGCAGTCATGGCACGGTCTCCTCGCAGCGAAATGTTAATTCAATACGCGTGCCGTGGTTCGCATTGGCAGGACTTTGAGCCAGTGCATCTCCGCCGTGCGCTTTCATGATGCCTTTCGCGATAGCAAGGCCAAGGCCGGTCCCTTCGCCCTTGCTGCTGCTCACTTCCGATTGTTGTCTGACGCTGACAAACTTATCGAATATGCGCGGCAGAATCTCTGGTGAAATGCCGGGCCCGTCGTCTTCAAAGACGATACATACGGTCGATGGCGACAGGTTTGCTCTGATGAAGATCGACGTCTGCAGTGGCGTATGTTCAACGGCATTGCGGACGACATTGCCGAAAGCTTGCTCGACCAAAAGCGCGTCGGCATTCAGAAGCGGCAGATCCGAGGGCAAATCGACGTGAAATCTTTGCTGGGCACCGTGACGGCGCGCGGCGTTCACCACGCGATCGACGATCTCGCGAAGGTCCAGCCAATCCTTCCGCAATTCCAGCGCGCCGGCGTCGATCCGTGTCATCGCCAGAAGGTCGCGGACCATGCCGTCGAGATGCTCCACTTCGTATTTGATGTCGCCGAGCAACTCCGTCCGGGCAGCCGGATCGAATTTGTCTCCATATTCAAGGAGACTCGTTGCCGAACCCAGGATTGAAGCGAGGGGAGTGCGAAAGTCGTGAGAGATCGAAGCCAGCAGCGTATTGCGCACGCGCTCCGTCTCAATTGCGGATTGCGCGCTCACCATATCGATCGATAGCATCGCGCGTTCGACGCCGGCCGCCGCCTGTTCTGCGAGCGTGTCGAGCAGTGCGCGCGTTTCAGAATCCATCGAACGCTGGTTTGCCATGGAGACACCGACCACGCCGAGTTGGCGCTGCGATGCCCGCATCGGGATGAAAAACCAAGGAACCAGCGGCAATGTGGACGTATTCCTGCCGGCGGGTTCGTTGTGCTCATAAGCCCAGCGCGCTGCGGACAGAGAGGCCGTGTCGAGCGAGTCCTCCGGTGGCCATGCAGCCACGAGAGTCAGTTCGTTGTCCTTACCCAATAGAATGATCGCTGGTTTTCTGAGACTGCCGTGGATTTCGCTCACGGCCCTTTCTGCAATGTCTTCAACGCCGGCCAATCCCGAAAGCCTGCGCGTGAATTCGTAAAGACGACGCGTTGCGCGTATGCGGTCTGCGGCGTTGCGGACTTGGGTCTTCACACGGCCGGCCAAGGTTGACGTTATTATCGCAACCGCAAGAAAGATAATCAGTGCCAGCAGTTCATACGGTTCGGCAATCGTGAACTTGTAGAGCGGCTCGATGAAAAAGAAATTGTATGCCAGAAATGAAAGCACCGACGCGTAGATCGCGGGCCAGATACCAAAGGTTACGGCCGGCAGAAGAACTGCCACCAGAAAAATCATCGACAGGTTCGGCAGCGGTGTGATCGCCGTCAGGAGTCGTCCGATCAGTATGGCGACGCCGACGCCTGCGGTCGACCAGACATAGGGCCATAGGGTCAACGAGAATTGTGGAATCGAAAGCGACCACGTCTGTTTCGGGGGCGATTTACTGCTGGTAACGACGTGAACGGCGATATCTTCGGCGCGCCGCACGATCTCGTTTTGCAAGGAGGGCCGCAGCAGTTCCGTCAGGAAGCGCGGTCGCGCGCGGCCGACGACGATTTGAGTCACATTCTCAAACCGGCAAAAACGTAGAATCTCAGCGGGCAGATCGTTTCCGATCAGAGTCTTTGTGTCGCCGCCAAGGGTCTCTGCAAGTCTCATTGCCCCATCGACAAATCCGCGTGCTTCATCTCCGAATTGCTGGCCCGGCCGTTCGACGGTGACGGCAATCCACGGCGCATCCATCAGATCGGCGAGGCGCTTGGCCGTGCGCACGATTGTCTCAGCGGCTTCCTCCGGTCCGACACAGGCAACGATACGCTCGCCTGCCGCCCATGGCCCCTCAATGGCTTGGGCCTGCATGCGCGACACCAGATCGGCGTCGATGCGTTCGGCGGTACGGCGCAGCGCCAGTTCGCGAAGTGCGGTGAGATTCTGCGGCTTGAAGAAGCTATCCACCGCGCGCGCAGCGGTATCCTGAACGTAAATTTTTCCTTCGGCGAGACGTCTCAGAAGCTCGTCTGGCGGAAAATCTACCAGCACAAGTTCGTCGGCCTTGTCGAAGACGGTATCGGGCACAGTTTCGCGCACGCGTACTTTGGTGATCTTCTGAATGACATCGTTCAGACCTTCGAGATGCTGAATATTCAAGGTCGTCCAGACATCGATGCCCAGATCCAGCAATTCATCGATGTCTTGCCAGCGTTTCGGATGCCGGCTTCCGGGCACATTGGTGTGGGCATATTCGTCGACCAGTAACAGATTTGGATGACGCTCGATTGCTGCATCCAGATCGAACTCCTTGATGACCTGGTTACGATAGACAATGGGTCTGCGGGGCAGGATTTCGAGGTCGCCCACCAGCGCCTCGGTTTCACGGCGACCATGCGTTTCGACGAGCCCGGCGACGACATCGCGACGGTCGTCCCGTGCGCTACGTGCCGCAGTGAGCATGGCGTAGGTCTTGCCGACGCCCGGCGCTGCCCCAAGGAATATCTTGAGGCGACCGCGGGCTTCCTTGTTGGCGAACGCAAGCAACGCGTCGGGAGATGCTCTGGGATTGTGTTGAACGGGCATGGCGATCCTGATGCCCCGGACATTAAGGCTGAACCGCTTCAAGTGCGAGGTTCAGTACAAGCACATTCACGCGCGGTTCGCCAATTAAGCCAAAAATTCGGCCCTCAATCCGTGCTGAGACGAGGTTTTTGACCTTTTCGGCGGCAAGTCCGCGAGCTTTGGCGACCCGCTCAACCTGGCGGAATGCGTTGGCCGGCGAGATATGCGGGTCGAGGCCGCTGGCCGATGTGGTCACGCTGTCGGCAGGGAACGGAGTTTCAACGCCATCCGCGCGCAATCCTTCGGTATCGGACTTCACGCGATCGACGAGCTTTTGCGAGAGCGGGCCAAGATTGGAGCCGCTGGAATTGCTCGCATTGTAGGGGGCGTCGATCGTCTTTGTTGAATCGGCCGGATCGGCCGCACTTGTTGCAGACGGACGCGAGTGAAAATACTTGGCGTCGGCGAAATTCTGGGCGATCAATTCCGATCCGATGACTGTGCCGCCTTTTTCGATGAGGGTGCCGTTTGCCAATCGCGGCATCGCGATCTGCGCAATGCCCGTGATCGAAAGCGGATAGGCGAGACCTGTCAGGCCGACGAACAAAGCGAGTAGAACAACTGCGGGGCGAATATGCATCAACATGGGAATCTCCAATCAAGCCAGATGCAATGCGTTGACGATGACGTCGACTATCTTGATGCCGATGAATGGCACGAGCAGGCCGCCAAGGCCGTAAACCACCAGATTGCGCCGAAGCAGTGCAGCAGCGCCAACCGGGCGGTAAGCGACGCCTTTCAAGGCGAGGGGAATGAGCGCCACGATAATGAGCGCGTTGAAGATCACCGCGGAGAGAATAGCACTTTGCGGCGTGCCGAGTTGCATGACGTTAATCGCGTTGAGTTCGGGATAGGTCGCGATAAACAGCGCCGGAATGATCGCAAAGTATTTAGCGACATCATTTGCGATCGAGAATGTTGTGAGCGATCCGCGCGTCATCAAGAGCTGTTTGCCGATCCCGACCACTTCGATCAGTTTAGTTGGATTGGAATCCAGATCGACCATGTTCCCGGCCTCGCGCGCGGCTTGGGTGCCGGTCTGCATGGCAACGCCGACATCCGCCTGGGCGAGGGCAGGCGCGTCATTGGTGCCGTCCCCGCACATCGCAATCAGGCGTCCCTTGGACTGTTCTTCACGGATGTAACGAAGTTTGTCTTCAGGTGTTGCCTCTGCAATAAAGTCGTCGACGCCGGCTTCAGATGCAATTGCCGCAGCTGTCACCGGATTGTCTCCCGTGACCATCACGGTTCGGATGCCCATCCGCCTCAGTTCCGCGAAACGTTCCTTGATGTCCGGTTTGACCACGTCTTTTAGATGGATGACGCCAAGCAGACGATCGCCATCGGCAAGACCCAGTGGTGTACCACCGGAGCGGGCAATCCTTTCATAGGCGTTACGAAATGCCAGTGGCTCGACCTGATCGCGGCCGCCGCACTCACGCGCAAATTTGAGGACTGCGTCGATGGCCCCCTTGCGCAGGCGGCGCTTGCCCATATCGATTCCAGATAGCCGCGTCGTCGCCGAAAATTCTACGAACTTCGCGCCGACCGGAAAGTCGTGCGACGCGACGTCGTATTTCTCTTTTGTGAGCGTGACGATTGAGCGCCCCTCAGCAGTTTGATCGGCGAGGCTCGCCATCATTGCGGCTTCGGCGGCTTCCCGTTCGGTGACACCGGGAACGGGAATGATCTCGCTGGCAAGGCGATTGCCGAAAGTGATTGTGCCAGTCTTGTCGAGCAACAGCGTGTCGACGTCGCCTGCGGCCTCCACTGCGCGCCCGGACATTGCCAGCACGTTAAATTTCAGCAGACGATCCATGCCGGCGATGCCGATGGCGGACAGCAATCCGCCAATTGTGGTTGGGATGAGCGTGACGAGCAATGCCGTCAGGACCGTGACCGAAAGCACTGTGTTCGAGTAACTCGCGAGCGGCCACAGCGTCACGACGGCGATCAGGAAAATCAGCGTCATGCCCGACAAGAGGACGGACAGCGCGAGTTCGTTCGGTGTTTTCTGTCGTTCGGCGCCTTCGACCAAGGCGATCATCCGATCCAGGAATGATGACCCCGGTGCCGATGTGACTCGCACAATCAGCCAATCGGAAATGACAGTCGTGCCGCCAGTCACAGCCGACCGGTCGCCGCCGGACTCGCGGATCACTGGCGCGGATTCGCCTGTAACCGCAGCTTCGTTCACCGATGCGATGCCTTCGACGATCTCACCGTCGATCGGAATGATTTCGCCGGCATCGACGCGCACCAGATCGCCGACCTCGAGATCTGATGCGGTGACGCCTTCAAACAATTCGATGTTGTCCGGCATCAGGATGCGTTTTGCCCGTGTCTCGGAACGGGTTTGCCTGAGCGTATCGGCCTGCGCACGGCCGCGGCCTTCTGCAATGGCTTCAGCGAAGTTGGCGAACAGCACTGTAAACCAAAGCCACGCAGCGATCTGGCCGCTGAACCATCCGGACTGGCTGTGAAAGAGATCGCTGAAGAAAGTTATAGTAACGACCGCCGCGACAACTTCGGTCACAAAGATCACCGGGTTCTT
>JAYVYQ010000137.1:0-16213 GCA_043784125.1 Afipia sp. | reverse complement strand
ACAAACTCCATTTGTCGGCCAGCGGATTGTAGACCACACCGGCCTGATCGCTGATCGACAATCTATTGCGCGCGAGATGATGCGTCAGCTCGGCGGGCGTGACGAACTTGTCCCATTCATGAGTGCCGCGCGGCAGCCAGCGCAGCACATATTCGGCACCCACAATTGCCAGCGCAAAACTTTTCCAGGTGCGGTTCAGCGTCGAGACCAGCATCAAGCCGTCGGACTTCATCAGCTTCGCGCAACGATCTAGAAATGAACCGACGCTGACGACGTGCTCGATCACTTCCATCGCCAGCACGATGTCGAATTGGTCGTCCGGCATCTCCTCGATGGTGGTGCAGCGATAATCGATGGCGAGCGACGATGTCGCCGCATGCAATTTCGCCACTTCGATATTGGTCGCGGACGGATCGACGCCGACAACTTGCGCGCCGAGTCGTGTCAGCGGCTCGCATAAAAGCCCCGCGCCGCATCCGATATCAAGAACGCGTAACCCTGACAGGCAACCCGGCTTCTTCGGATCGCGGTCGAATTTGCGGCAGGCCGCATCGCGGATGTAGGCCAGCCGCAGCGGATTGATGGCATGCAGCGGCTTCATCTTGCCGTTGGGGTCCCACCACGTCTCCGACAGTTTGGAGAACTTAGCGATCTCGGCGGGATCGACAGTGGATGCGCTGGCTGCGTTCATTATTACTGCGTCGTGATGTGATTACGGAATTCGATTGGAGAGCCAATGAACTTGATGACCTCCCTGCCCTCGCCGACGCCCCGAATGGTGACATCGCCCCAGCCGAAAATACGTCCCGCGATGCTTTGATCGACATCGACACTTTCGACTTTATCTAAACTCATCTCGAACGTGCGGCGCTTGATAAAGCCTTCCTTGTGGACGACGCGCATGTTGGTGACATCGGTCTCGGTGGTCCAGCGCTGAAACCATGCGCGCAGCACCAGCACGAGGCCGATCACGGCCAAGACTGCGCTGACAATCAGCAGCGGCGGCATGACGCCTGCGCCCACGACGCCCGCCGCCGCAATCAGCCAGCACAGCAGCCCGGGCAGATAAATGATGCCGTGAAGGGTGGTCGAATACAGCACCTTCTCGCCCGGCTGCAGAATATCGTCGATATAGCGTGCCATTTTGTCCTCAAACCCGATTGCAGCGTGTTGCCTGCCTGCGGCTGCGTGGGTATGTATAGCCGCCTTTTCGGGGGTGCGCTGTCGTTTTGCGCGGAACTGATATTAAGACAACGCACACATCAGCAGGACAGCGCCATTCCCATGGGCCGCCTAGTCATGAAATTCGGCGGCACGTCCGTCGCCAACATCGAACGCATTCGCAACGTCGCGCAGCACGTCAAGCGCGAGGTCGATGCCGGCCATGACGTGGCCGTGGTGGTGTCGGCGATGTCGGGCAAGACCAACGAGCTGGTCGGCTGGGCGGCCGAAGCCTCGCCGCTTCACGACGCGCGCGAATACGACGCCATCGTGGCATCCGGCGAACAGGTGACGTCGGGTCTGCTGGCGATTGCCTTGCAGGCGATCGGCGTTCAGGCACGCTCGTGGCAGGGCTGGCAGATTCCGATCCACACCAGCGAGGCGCATGCGTCGGCGCGCATCACCGGAATCGACGGCGAAGAACTCATCAAGCGTTTCAAGGAGCGCCGCGAAGTCGCGGTCATCGCCGGCTTCCAGGGCATCCATGAATCCACCGGACGCATCACCACGCTCGGCCGCGGCGGCTCCGACACCTCGGCGGTTGCTATTGCGGCCGCGATCCATGCGGATCGCTGTGACATCTATACCGACGTCGATGGCGTCTACACCACCGACCCGCGCGTGGTACCGAAGGCGAAGCGCCTTGCAAAGGTAGCGTTCGAGGAAATGCTCGAAATGGCATCGCAAGGCGCCAAGGTGCTTCAGGTTCGTTCGGTCGAACTCGGCATGGTTCATAACGTGCCGGTGTTCGTGCGCTCAAGTTTCGACAAGCCCGAAGACATTGACCCGCACGGCACGCCGCCGGGAACGCTGATCTGCAGCGAGGAGGAAATCATGGAAAGCCAGGTTGTCACGGGAATCGCTTTTTCAAAGGACGAGGCCCAGATTTCCGTTCGCCAGATCGAGGACAAGCCGGGTGTGGCCGCGGCAATTTTCGGACCGCTGTCGGAGGGCAACATCAACGTCGACATGATCGTGCAGAACGTTTCACAGGACGGCACCACCGATCTCACCTTCACGGTGCCGGCGTCGGACTTCGCGCGCGCCAATGAGATCATCGTCAAGTCGAAAGCGAAGATCGGCTATACGCGTCTCGACACCGCGAGCGATGTGGCGAAAGTCTCCGTGATCGGCATCGGCATGCGCAGCCATGCCGGCGTCGCCGCACAGGCGTTCGCCGCATTGGCCGAACGCAACATCAACATCCGGGCGATCACCACATCGGAGATCAAATTCTCGCTGTTGATCGACGCCGCCTATACGGAACTGGCGGTGCGGACGCTGCATACGCTGTACGGTCTCGATCAGGCCTGAGCGAGTCGCTGCGGCGTATGTGTCGCCGCATTTCCGCCCTTCGATTCCAAGTCCGTCACCTTTCCGCCATTCCGAACGGGTCCGAAAAACCTATATTTTCCAATGGCACGCAGGTGTGACTTGGCAGGTCTTTTGCTTGGCAAAATGAGCCTCAATTCGATATAGCCTGACCATAGAGGCAGCTTAAGGAAGTCAACGGATGCGGAGCGCGCTGGGCGGCCCCCGCGTCTTGCTGAGACGGCTCCGCGAAACGATGGCCGAACAGGTCAGCGCACAGGAGCGCCTCGACAAGATCGTGGTGCTAATCGCCGCCAACATGGTGGCGGAGGTCTGCTCGACCTATGTGCTGCGCGTCGATAACACGCTCGAACTTTACGCCACCGAAGGTCTGAACCGCGACGCCGTCCACCAAACGGTTTTGAGCGCACATGAAGGCCTCGTCGGCCTGGTTGCCAGTGAAGCAAATCCGCTGAACCTGTCGAACGCGCAGTCGCATCCGGCGTTCTCGTATCGCCCGGAAACCGGCGAAGAAATCTATCATTCCTTCCTCGGCGTGCCGATCCTGCGCTCCGGCAACACGCTCGGCGTGCTTGTTGTGCAGAACCGCGCACGCAGAACCTACGTCGAAGAAGAAGTCGAAGCGCTGCAGACCACCGCGATGGTGCTCGCCGAAATGATCGCGTCCGGCGAGTTGTCGTCGATCGCCAAGCCCGGTGCGGAGCCTGCGGCGCGCCATTCGCTGCACAAAACCGGGGCTATTCTGTCGGACGGCATCGCGCTCGGCCATGTCGTGCTGCACGAGCCGCGCGTCGTCATCACCAACTACATCGCCGAAGATCTGCCGAAGGAAGTGAAGCGGCTCGATACCGCGATCCTCAAGCTGCGCGCCGATCTCGATCGGATGCTGGAGCGGGGCGACGTTGCGGACGGCGGCGAACACCGCGACGTGCTGGAAGCCTACCGCATGTTCGCCAACGACCAAGGCTGGCAGCACAAGCTTCATGAAGCTGTTGCCACCGGCCTCACGGCGGAAGCCGCCGTCGAGCGCGTGCAATCCGACACACGCGCACGCATGCTGCGCTCGACCGATCCGTATCTGCGCGACCGCCTGCATGATCTGGAAGACCTCGGTCACAGATTGATGCGGCAGCTCGTCGGTCAGGATCATGCGCCGTCGCGCGAGCAACTGCCCGATAACGCCATTCTGATCGCGCGCTCGATGGGGCCTGCGGCGCTGCTCGACTACGACCGCAAACGTCTGCGCGGACTGGTGCTGGAGGAAGGCACAGCGAATTCGCACGTCTCCATTGTGGCGCGCGCGCTCGGTATTCCAGCGGTCGGCGAAATTCCGAATGCCGCAGGTCTCGCTGATCCCGGCGACGCCATCATCGTCGATGGCACGTCAGGCTCGATCTACATTCGCCCGTCGAACGAAATCCAGTCGGCCTATGGCGAGCGGGTGCGATTCCGCGCGCGGCGTCAGGAGCAATACCGCGAGCTTCGCGACAAGCCCTGCGTCACCAAGGACGGTCAGGCCATCGATCTCATGATCAACGCCGGCCTTGTGATCGATCTTCCGCACATCGACGACACCGGCTCATCGGGCATCGGGCTTTTCCGGACAGAACTGCAGTTTATGGTCGGCCAAAGCCTGCCGCGCACCAGCGAACAACTCGCGCTGTATCGGACGGTGCTCGACGCCGCAGGCGACAAGCCCGTCACGTTTCGCACGCTCGACATCGGCGGCGACAAGGCGCTGCCCTATATGGACACCATCGTCGAGGAAAATCCCGCGCTCGGATGGCGCGCCATCCGTCTTGGACTCGACCGCCCGGGACTGCTGCGCGGACAGGTGCGCGCGTTGCTGCGCGCGGCGTCCGGGCGTTATCTGCGCGTGATGTTTCCGATGATCTCGGAAGTCGACGAATTCGATCAGGCCAAACTCGTAATCGAGCGCGAGCTGACCTATCTGCGTCAACACGGCCACACCCTTCCCGAGCGCATCGATGTTGGGACGATGGTTGAGGTGCCGGCGCTGCTGTATCAGATGGACGAACTGCTCAAACGCGTCGATTTTATTTCAGTCGGCTCTAACGACCTGTTTCAGTTTCTGTTCGCGGTGGATCGCGGAAACTCCAGAGTGACCGATCGCTTCGACACGCTGTCTGCGCCCATTTTGCGCGCGCTGCGCGATATTGCTGTAAAAGCGACCGCCGCCAAGAAGAGCGTTTCGCTGTGCGGCGAAATGGCGTCCCAACCCCTTGGCGCGCTTGCGCTTATTGCACTTGGGTATCGTTCGCTGTCACTTTCGGCGACTGCCCATGGGCCGGTGAAAGCACTGATTCTCGACCTCGACGCAAAGAAGGCGGCTGCGATGATAACGCCGCTGCTCGACGCGCCAGCCGGTAGCGTGTCCATGCGCGCCAAGCTGATGGAATTTGCCGAGGCCGAAGGACTTCCGCTTTAGCGGGCCTTTCTGAGGCACCGCGCGAAGCCGTCAATCAGACAGTCCCATCGTCATCCGAGAAGTCCCCGATGTTACCCGAAGCCAAACTCGACACACTGCTGGCCCGCCACGCGTCGCTCGAAGCCGAGTTGCTGGGTCAGGTGAACTCGGAAACTTATGTTCGCATCACACGCGAACTCAGCGAACTCACGCCTGTCGTCAACGCCGTGAAGGCGTACCGCGCGGCCGCAAGCGAAATCGCCGATCTCGATGCATTGATCTCCGACCCGAAAACCGAAAGCGACATGCGGGCCATGGCGGAGGCGGAGCGGCCGCAACTCGAATCGCGGCGCAACGAACTGGCGCAGGACATCCGTGTCGCGCTGATCCCGAAAGACGCGATGGATGAACGCAACGTCGTGCTTGAAATCCGTGCCGGCACCGGTGGCGACGAAGCCTCATTGTTCGCGGGCGATCTGTACCGGATGTATGAGCGTTTCGCGTCACTGCGGGGCTGGAAGGTCGAGTTGATTTCCGCCTCTGAGGGCACCATGGGCGGATACAAGGAAATCATCGCCGAGGTGCAGGGCCGTGGTGCATTTGCGAAGCTGAAATTCGAATCCGGTGTGCATCGCGTTCAGCGCGTGCCTGACACGGAAACGCAAGGCCGCATTCACACATCGGCAGCGACAGTGGCAGTGCTGCCGGAGGCTGAGGAAGTCGATGTCGTCATCAAGAATGACGATCTGCGGATCGAAACCATGCGCGCACAGGGTGCGGGCGGCCAGCACGTCAATAAAACCGAATCCGCGATCCGCATCACGCATATTCCGACCGGCATCGTCGTCATGATGCAGGACAGTCGCTCGCAACATAAGAACCGCGCCAGTGCGATGAACATTCTGCGGTCACGCATCTATGACGCCGAGCGTCAGCGTATCGACGCAACACGTTCCGCCGACCGAAAGGGCCAGATCGGGTCCGGTGATCGCTCCGAACGCATCCGAACCTACAATTTTCCGCAGGGCCGCGTCACCGACCACCGGATCAATCTCACGCTTTACAAACTGCCGCAGGTCATCGCCGGAGAAGCGCTTGGAGAACTCGTCGACGCATTGACGACGGAACATCAGGCGGCCCAACTCGCCGAGCAAGGCGGAAGCGCGTGAGCGGGTTGTCCGGCCTGCGCGTCGATGCGGCACGCCGCGAAATCACCGCGCGGTTCAAAAGCGCAGGGCTCGACTCGCCGGAACTAGATGCACGGCTGTTGATCGGCGCTGCATTGGATCTCGATCACACCGGACTTTCAGTTCAGACGTCACGGATGATCACGCGTGACGAAGCTGACATGATTGAAAAATATGTCTTGCGGCGCATCGCACATGAACCCGTCGCACGAATTCTCGGTCGCAAGGAATTCTGGGGGCTGGATTTCCAGTTATCGCCCGCAACGCTTGTTCCGCGCCCCGATACCGAAACGGTCGTCAGCGCCGCACTGGAATTTCTGCAACGTCAGAACAAATTGACAAATGACATACGCATCGCCGACCTTGGAACCGGGTCGGGCGCGATACTGCTCGCCCTTCTTTCGGAATGTCCGGCAGCGCATGGCGTCGGCACCGACATCAGCCAAGATGCGCTAGCGATCGCCGGTATCAACGCCAGAAATTTTGGATTCACTAACAGAGCCGCTTTCGTACAATCCGATTACGCGGCCGCATTGTCAGGCCCGTTCGATCTCATCGTGTCGAACCCGCCCTACATTCGCTCGGATGAAATCGGCAAACTCGAGATCGACGTCCGTGACCACGATCCACGTCTGGCGCTCGACGGCGGAGAGGATGGCCTCACGGCCTATCGGATGATTGCCAGTCAGGCCGAGCAACTGCTGGCTGCGGGCGGCGCGCTGATCGTCGAGGTCGGGCACGATCAGGCAACGGACGTGGCAAAAATCATCGAGGCTTCGGGATTAACCGCCCAGACGCCGCCAACCGCCGATCTGGGGGGTATTCACCGTGTTGTTACAGGCAAAAAACCCCATTAATAAAGGGCTTAACGGCTCCAAAAAACCTCTTGGAATATCATCCCGGAGCGACTACGTTCTGGCCACAACATCGGTTCAGGGTCGTGGCTCCCGTTAAGGAATACGGGTTTAAGTCAAAGGTCTCGAGAGAGATCCCCACCGGATGAAAGGTTCCGACAAGGCAGGTCATTCGAGCGCGAAGGCTGACAAGCTGCGCTGCTTGAGACCGCAATGCGAACGAAAGCTTATATTGCACTCGAACACTCAACTGCAGAACGTCACGCTTGTTTCGGCAAGCTGATTCGATCCGGCCCTGATGGCTATTTGCCTTCGGGCATTTGGAGAACGCGTCTTTGTTGAACGCGACTTACGGCAAACCTGAATTGAAACTGGACTGCGCTGCATTTCGCACGCATGCGATGCGCCGCGCTTCCGCGAAGTCAATCACCACGACCTGAATTGATAGAAGGCACGAAATGAGAAACGGTCCTAATAACAACAACAAGCGTATGCGTAGCCGCAACAATAATAATAACAACAATAGCAACAACAATAATAATAACCGGCGCGGCCAGAACCCGATGACCCGGGTTTTCGAATCCAACGGACCGGATATCAAGATCCGCGGCACTGCCTCGCATGTCGCCGAGAAATATGTCCAGCTCGCGCGCGATGCACGCACCTCCGGCGATCCCGTTGCGGCGGAAAACTACTACCAGCACGCCGAGCACTATTTTCGTCTGATCGCGGCCGCGCAGGAGCAATTCCGCCAGAGCCAGCCGCAGCAGTCGCCGCGACCCGAAGGCGAGACTAACAACACGCCGACCGACGACGGCGACGACGGCGAGAGCTATTCAAATTTCGGCGCCGAGCCTGGGTTCGCACCCGCACCGCCGCAACAACCGCAGCCGCAATTCCAGCCGCGGGAAGCGCAGCCTTATCAGCCGCGCGAACATCAACAGCCGCGCGATCAAAATCGCGAACAGCGCGAGCATCGCCCGCAACCGCAGCCTTCGATACAGGCCGTGGGCGATGATGTAGATCGTCTGCCGTCATTCATCACTGGCGGTGCGCAGCCACAGGCGAATGGAAACGGAATTGAAGGCGGCGACGGACAGAACGGCGATCGTTTCAACAATCGCCGCCGCCGCAGGCCGCCAGGACCACGCCCCGAGGGTCAGGCAGCACCGACGCCGGGCGACGATTTCGGATCCGGCAACGAATAAGCCATTGGGGTTTCGCCGCGCTGTTGCGGCGAAACTCTAGCTCGCCGCGCCCTTGTCGTCGTATTGCGACGTGGTCGGCACCAATACCGGCTCCATCGCAGGTATCAGCCGCGTGCGTTCGCGATGCGCCGGAATGGCGCGATAGACCTGTTTCGTCGCTTCAACGATGTGCACGCCCGCAAAGGGCGACGACACTGCCGCGCTGATGCGCTCCCACGCCATTGCTGAACGCAAAATCCATCCACCCTGAATCGGCGGCATGAACAGAGCCTCACCCCATGCGGTCGGTGTGAACCAGGTCTGACGCAGCAATTGCGTGATTTGAGACCTTGAATACGGTCGGCCATGACCAAATGGCGTGATGTCGGTTCGCGTCCAGACGCCCCGGCGATTTGGAATAACGGCCATCATGCGCCCCGACGGCGCGAGAACACGCCAGACTTCACGCAGCAAGGCTTCCGGATCGTCGGAAATTTCCAGCGCGTGAACCAGCAGAATTCTGTCGATCGACGCATCCGGCAATGGCAGCAGGTACTGATCGACCAACGCCGCTAGCGTTGGACGCGCGGTCGGCCATTTCAAAACACCCTGCGCCGCAGGCATGAAGGCGATGCAGCGTTCGGCATCTTCGCGAAACAATCCAAGGTATGGCGTGGGATAGCCAAAGCCCAGCACCCGCATGCCGCCCACATGCGGCCAGTGCCGATGAATGGCCCGGTTAATCAGCCGCCGCGCCACAACGCCGAGGCGCTGGGAATAGAAATTGCGAAGGTCGATCACATCGATTGTCATGACCCAAATCCTAACATGCCGGCGCGCGACAATGCGACCGTCCAATTCACCGCGTTGCGTTGATGGATATGCGTGAACGCATGTTTCGCACATCGAGAGCGCCGTGATAGGCTCGGCGCATCCCCGCTACCTGGACGAGTTATCTGGAGATATCATGGCCGCCGAGATAAGATTGTTCCCCTGCCTGTCCGACAATTTTGGCTATCTCATTCACGATCCGGCCACCAAGGCCACCGCGTCGATCGACGCGCCGGAAGCCGGACCGATCATCAAGGCGCTCGAGCACGAAGGCTGGACGCTGACGGGCATTCTGGTCACGCATCACCACGCCGATCATGTCGGCGGAATTGCCGAACTCAAGAACAAGTATCAATGCCGCGTCGTCGCGCCGCACGACAAGGGCACCGCGATTGCCCTTGTGGATGAGCGCGTCAAGGAAGGATCGACCGTGAAGATCGGCAATCTCACGGCGCGTGTTCTGGAAACGCCCGGCCACACGCTGGATCACATCAGCTACGTGTTCGGCGACGAACGTGCGCTGTTCTGCGCCGACACGCTGTTTTCGATCGGGTGCGGACGTGTATTCGAGGGCACCTATCCCATGATGTGGGACTCTCTTTTGAAACTGCGCGCATTGCCCAATGACATGCGCGTCTATTGCGGCCATGAATATACGGCGTCGAACGTCAAATTCGCACTTGGTATCGAACCCAACAATCCGGCGCTGAAAGCCCGCGCCGAGCAAGTCGCAAAACTGCGCGCCGCAAATCAGCCGACCGTTCCGACGCTGATCCGTGACGAGAAGGAAGCCAATGTGTTCCTGCGCGCGGATGTGCCGTCGGTCGCCGCAGCCGTTGGCCTCGCGGGCAAGAGTCCGGCGGACGTGTTTGGCGAAATCCGCGAGCGCAAAAACAAGTCGTGAGAGAAAGCCTGACCGCAGCGGAGATTATCGCGCGGCTCGATTTGAAGCCGCATCTTGAAGGCGGCCATTACCGCGAGACATTTCGTGACAGCCATAACGTGGATGGCAAGCGCGCGGCGTCCACTGCGATTTATTTTCTGCTCGCGCGCGGTGAGCGATCGCACTGGCATCGCGTCGATGCGGCGGAGATTTGGCACTATTACGCAGGCCGCGCGCTGAACCTGCACATCCATGATGCGAGCGGTCTGCAGATTGTGCGCTTAGGCCCTGATTTGAGTGCTGGAGAAATTCCGCAGGTTGTCGTCCCGGCGCATGCGTGGCAAGCGGCTGAAAGCACTGGTGACTGGACGCTGGTCGGATGCACGGTCGCGCCGGGATTCGAATTCGCAAAATTTGAGCTGGCTTCGCCGAACTGGAAGCCCGAGCCTTAATCACGCCGCGCGCGAACGATCATGTCTTTTGATGCGATCAAGCCGCCCGCTGCGATTAAGAGCGCAGCAATGGCCAGTGTTGCGGTTGGTTTTGCAAATCCCGCCGCCATGAGAAAGCCGGTCGAGAGCAGCGGTGTTGCATAGGACGCCGCGCCGAGCACGCGAATGTCGCCACGCTTCATGCCGATGTCCCAGACAAAAAACGCGATGCCGACCGGACCAATTCCCAGCGCTACGACGGCACCCCATTGCGTGAGCGTTTCCGGCCATATCGTCGTCTCGAAAGAAAAATGAACCAGCGTGGCAAGTGCGGCAGTCGCCACGCAATATCCCGCAACCGCATCCGTCGGCACATCCACGAACTTACGGGACAAAACCGAGTAACCCGCCCAGACGAATGCTGCGACGAAGGCTGCAGCGAATCCCGGAAGATAGGCTTCATTGAATTGAGATGCGCCGCTGCCTGCAAACAGAACCATCGTTCCAGCGAAGCCGAGCGTCGCGCCAACAACATGATGGCGCGCGAGGCGCTCGTTCGGCAGCAAGGAAGACAGCAACACGATCAACAGCGGCCAAAGATAGTTGAGCAATCCCGCTTCGGCGGGCGGCGCGAACCGCAACGCCAGAAAATACAGCGCGTGATAGCCGAACAGGCCGCCGACGCCCACGATCCACACCACGAATGGCTGCCGCAGCGCGTGCCATGCGCCGCGGCGCCATATCCATGTCAGTGGACCGATGCAGCCGCCGATCGCAAATGTCATTGCGAGCAGTTGAAACGCCGGAATGCGTCCGGTCGCGACTGTCAAAACTGCGAGCAGCGACCACATCAAAATCGCTGTGAGGCCAATGAGCGTGGCAGTCGACCGCGTCATCGCAAATCGGCGACCGTTAATGTACGACGATGCCCTCGCTCATCAATGCAAATATTGACCGCCATTGATGGTCATGGTCGATCCAGTGATGAAACCTGAATCGTCGGATGCCAGAAACACGACGGCGCGCGCAATTTCCTCGGGCTCGCCAAGGCGATTGGTCGGAATTTGCGGAATGACGTTCTTCTCCAGCACATCTTTCGGCACCGCCTGCACCATCTCGGTGTTAATATAGCCGGGACAAATTGCGTTGACGGTAATGCCGCCCTTCGCGTTCTCCAACGCGAGCGCCTTGGTGAAGCCGATGTCTCCGGCTTTCGCAGCCGAATAATTTACCTGCCCGAATTGGCCCTTCTGGCCGTTGATCGACGAAATGCTGATGATGCGTCCGAATTTACGGCCGCGCATGCCTTCGATCACCTGCCGCGACATATTGAACAGCGAGCCGAGATTGGTGTTGATGACGGCATTCCACTGATCGAGCGACATCTTATGGAACGGCACGTCGCGCGTGATGCCGGCATTGTTGATGAGCACGTCGATCGGACCAAGTTCGGCTTCGACCTTCTTGACGCCTTCTGCGCAAGCATCGAATGCCGCGACATCCCATTTGTAGACCGGGATTCCCGTCTCGGCCTTGAATTTCGCCGCAGCCTCGTCGTTGCCGGCGTAGCTGGCCGCAACTTTGTAGCCAGCAGCCTTCAATGCCTTGCTGATGGCGGCACCAATGCCGCGCGTTCCTCCGGTGACCAATGCAACACGTGTCATCGCGTATCCTCACTCATTCACTGACGTTTCTTTTGGAAGATAAGTATTCAGATCAATTGCAAAGACCGCAAGAAAAAATGCCCGGCGTAAAGCCGGGCATTATGATTTTGTATTGTGCAGTGCGTTCGGGGCGTCTCAGCGTTCCACACACATTGCGATGCCCATGCCACCACCGATACACAACGTCGCAAGACCTTTCTTGGCGTCGCGCTTCTGCATTTCGTGCAGCAGCGTCACCAGAACGCGCGCGCCCGATGCGCCGATGGGATGGCCGATAGCGATCGCGCCGCCATTGACATTGACCTTCGACACATCCCAGCCCAGTTCCTTATTCACGGCGGAGGCTTGCGCTGCGAAGGCTTCGTTGGCCTCGATCAGATCGAGGTCGCTGGGCTTCCAGCCTGCCTTCTTAAGTGCGGCCCGCGATGCGGGGATCGGTCCCGTGCCCATGATCGAGGGATCGACGCCGGCCTGTGCCCACGACACGATCCGCGCCAGAGGCGTCTTGCCTTCTTTGGCGGCTTGCTTCGCAGTCATGAGAACGAGTGCGGCCGCGCCATCGTTGATGCCGGATGCGTTTCCGGCGGTCACAGTGCCTTCCTTGTCGAAGGCGGGCTTGAGCTTCGTCATTCCCTCCATCGACGCGCCGTGGCGCGGGCCCTCGTCGGTGTCGACGACAATGTCGCCCTTGCGAGTCTTGACCGTGAAGGGAACGATTTCGTCCTTGAACTTGCCGGCCTTCTGCGCAGCTTCAGCCTTGTTCTGCGAGCCGACGGCGAATTCGTCCTGCTGCTTGCGCGTGATCTGGAATTGCTTGGCAACATTCTCCGCAGTGTTGCCCATGTGATAGCCGTTGAAGGCATCCCACAGACCGTCCTTGATCATGGTGTCGATGAAATCGACCGAGCCCATCTTCACGCCACCGCGAAGATGTTGCGCGTGCGGCGACATGCTCATCGATTCCTGGCCGCCCGCGACGACGATGTCGGAATCGCCATTCATCAGCGCCTGATAGCCGAGTGTGACGGTGCGCAAACCGGAGCCGCAAAGCATGTTGACGCCCCACGAAGGGCTCTCGACCGGAATGCCGGCCTTCATGGCTGCCTGCCGGGCCGGGTTTTGGCCCTGCGCGGCGGTCAAGATCTGACCCATGATGACTTCGGAGACGCGTCCGGGCTCAATACCGGCTCGTTCCAGTGCGGCCTTGATGGCAACCGCACCGAGTTCGTGCGCGGGGGTGTTGGCGAATGCGCCGTTAAAAGTGCCTATCGCAGTGCGAGCGGCGCTGACGATGACGACATCGTCGGACATGGACAGTCTCCTGGGCTTGAGGGCGAGCGAGGATCGCGGCCAACTGGCGGACCGGGCTCTTCTGGTGTGGTTTTAGCGTAGCCTTTTCGTGCTGACGGACCAAGGGTTCCGGCGCTGAACCCTACGCGTGGCTGTGCTGCACTGCCCGCACATTAACCGTGCTGCACAAAATGGTAGCCGTACCCGGCTGAAAGTGCTTATTTTATTGCAATGCATTGCTTGCGCCGCCCTCGGAAATGACCGGCGGTTCCATCCCTCGGTACGTATGTGTGAGTGTTCATGGCAAAAACCGACCAGCCGATTACGATCAAGAAGTACGCCAACCGGCGTCTCTACAATACCGGGACCAGCACCTATGTGACGCTCGAGGATCTCGCGTCGATGGTGAAGGATGGCGAGGACTTCCTCGTCTATGATGCCAAGACCGGCGACGACATCACCCGCTCGGTGCTCGCCCAGATCATCTTCGAGCAGGAGAACAAGGCGGGGCAAAATCTTCTGCCCACGACGTTCCTGCGCCAGCTCATCCGCTTCTATGGCGACAGCATGCAGATGGTGGTGCCGAAATATCTCGAACAGTCGATCGACACGTTGACACGCGAGCAGGAGAAATTCCGCAAGCAGATGACGAACACGTTCAGCAACACGCCGTTCGCGCCGCTGGAAGAACACGTTCGCCGCAACATGGAAATGTTCGAGAAGACCTTCTCGATGTTCAAGCCGTTCGCAGCCCCTATCCGGTCGCACACCGCAGATGCGCCGCCGACCAGCAGCGAGCCGCCTGAAGCCGATGACATCGACGATCTCAAGCGTCAGATGAAAGAGATGCAGGAGCGGCTCGAACGCATGGCGAAAGAGCCAGAGAACAAGAGCTAAGACAACAAGATAAAAAGGCCGGATGAAAATCCGGCCTTTGACTTTTAGAGGCACCGAACGCGCGGTGAGTCTAGCCGGTTGCGAATTGAGCTTCTATCGGCTGCGCCGCTTGGCTCTCGTCCCAAGGCTTCGTAAGTGACGCCAGTCCCGTAAGACGGCCCTGGATGTAATCGCAACCCCAGTTCTTCAGCATTGCAGCGGATTCTTCGTCCTGCACCCATTCGGCGACCGTCTTGATGCCGAGACGATGTGCAAGATCGATCAGCGTCTGCACAAATGCGCGGTCGTCTGCCGAGCGCGTGATGTTCTGCACGAAAGCGCCGTCGATCTTCACGATGTCCACGCCCAATTTGCGCAGGTTTCGGAAAGAGGTGTAACCCGCGCCGAAATCATCGATAGCGATCCGGCTGCCGAAATTCTTCAACCGCGTTACAAATCCGCGCACATCGTCGAGGTCCTGGATGGCGACGGTCTCGGTGATTTCAACGATCAATCGTTCGGCGACGCCGGGGTGGGCGCGCATCAGCGATTCGATGCTGGCCCACCAGTCGGGGTCCATCGTCGTATCGGGTGAAATGTTTAGGCTAAGCTGGGCTTGAGGAATGGCCGCCAGTTCGGCAACGACCAACTCCAATACGCGGTGATCGACAAGGCGGATCAGACCGAGTTTCTCAGCCACCGGCACGATATCGGGCGAGAGTGAATACTGGCCATCCTCCTGCCGCATGCGGACAAGGCATTCGTGAAAGGCTATCTGCCGCGACGACGCAGTGACCACCGGCTCGTAGGCCATCACGATGCGGCGCTCGTTGAGCGCCGTGACAATCTCGTCAGTGACCCGGATATTGACGCGGCGCTGCGCGTCGCGCTCGACATTTGGCCGCCAAACCATCATCGAACCGCGCCGGCGGCCCTTGGCGAGATCGAGCGCTTCCTGCGTTCGGCTCATGGCCTCCTCAGGCGTGCGGGCATGGCGTGGTGTGTTGATGGCGCCAATCGTTGCCGTGACTGCAACAGGCCCAGATCTTGTCGGCACAATCTCGTCGCGAATACCGGCAAGAAACCGCTCTGCAGCGATGTTCATATCGTCGACCGTGCAGTTCTTCAGGATCAGGCCGAACTTGTTGCCTGAAAATCGCCCGAGAATATCTCCGCCGCGCAACCGCGCGCGAACCCGCTTTGCGATTTCAAGGATAACCTCGTCAGCCACATCGAAACCGAAGGCTTCGTTGAGGCGCGCCAAATGATCGATACCGATCAACATGAAGGCGAATGATGAGCGGAAACGCGCGGTTTCTTCAATCGCTTCGGCCAAGGCCGCCACGAGGCAGGGCCGATTGAGTTCACCTGTCAGGGCATCGTTCTGCGACAGTTTCAAAAGCTGTTCGTCGCGCACGCGCCGTTCGTTATTGACGCGGACAATTCCCTGCACGCGCGCAGGCTTTCCGTCTGCGCCGGCGAACCAGCAGCCCGCTTCCTCAACCCAAACCAGTTCGGCAGACGTGCTTGCACGCACGCCATATTCGATCTGGTAGGCGACGCCGCTGCCGGCATCCTTCGCCGACCCGTTCAGGATCGCATCGGCGCGAACCCCGCGTGACGGCTCGATCAGCTTTGCAAATTCATTTGCTCTCGACATCGAATCCAGAGGGATGTCACCAAACACCGAGGCAACGTTGTCGCTCCATTGAATTGCATCGCTGGCGATGTCCCAATCGAAGCTGACATGTCCCAGAGCGGCCAGAAGGCCGGAGGCATCCAAACCTGATTTGGCAGGCTGGGCGGGCGGGGCGGCGTGAGAATTGGCGGATGTCAAAGTCGCCTCGTTGTGGGACGCCGGCAAATGATTCGCAGGCCAAAGATAAAGCGTCGAGAGGCGGTCAGCCTAGGCTAAGTTCCTAAATAATGTGACAAACCGGCTCACTCGCAATTTCGGAATGCCGGTAAATCAATGCCAACCATGTCCGGCATGGCCCTTGCGATGTCGAGTTGAGGCGGCGCTTTGCGT
>JAYVYQ010000136.1:0-9463 GCA_043784125.1 Afipia sp. | reverse complement strand
CGAACGGATTCACAACCGCCATGTCGGCAATGAAATCCACCTCGATCTTGAATTCGCGCGTCGGTTCTGGAAACACAAACCGCGCCAGCCAATTGCCCTGCGGGTCCTGCTGCCAATTGATGAAGTGTTTTTCGGGCAGAACCTTCAGCGAATAACCCGACACGCGGGTGCGGGTGTGCGGCGCCGGACGCAAGCGGATGACCTGCGGTCCCAAACTCACGGGCTGGTCGTATCTATAATGAGTGACGTGATGCAGGGCGACGGTGATCGACACGGTACGACAACCTCAGTGGCTTCTTTTTAAGCAGACCACCTGTGTGCAATGCGATCAAGCGCTAACAGCGGGCATGAAATGCCTAACTCGGCGGCGGAGCGCCAGCTCCATTTGTGGATACAACCGCATTCAAGGCTGCACGGCACGACGCGAAGCACAGCCATTCACCATGGCATGATCTTTGCGTCCAAAAACCGGGCAATTCCAGACCCCGATTTCATCAAGGAGACAATCATGAAGCGGTCCGACCTCACCGAAAAGCTGCTCGACATCAAGCGCGAGAAGGGCTGGAGCTGGAAACATATTTGCGAGGCGATTGGTGGTCATTCAGAAGTGCTGATCGTGAGCGCTGTTCTCGGGCAGATGAAACTGACCAAGCCGCAAGCCGCTGCCGCAGCCGCAGCCGCAGCCAAACTGTTCGGGCTGTCAAAAACGGAAACCGCGATGATCAACGAAGTTCCGATGCGCGGCGAAGGCATCTCCATGCCGCCGACCGACCCGCTGATCTACCGGCTGTACGAACTGGTGATGATTAACGGACCCGCATGGAAAGCATTGATCGAGGAAGAGTTCGGCGACGGCATCATGTCGGCGATCGATTTCGACATGGTGATGGAGCGGCTGGCCAATCCGAAAGGCGATCGCGTGAAAATTACGATGTCAGGGAAATTCCTGCCATTCAAATATTACGGCGCGACGGGTAACAATCAGGAGTACGGTTTCAAAGAGGAATGATGTTTCCAGCGATCACGGCATCAGCCGGATGGCGTCGTTGAAAAAATCGACGCCACCAAAATTTCCCGACTTCAATGCTAAAACCGCTTCGCCGCGTGGCCAGCCGACCGCGCGCAATACTGGCACGCCAGCCGCGATTTCCGCGCCAACCAGAAATCCGGGAATGCCGAGACGGTCGACCACGGCCCCGGATGTTTCGCCGCCTGCGATCACCAATCGTCGCACGCCGGCGTCAACCAGCCGTTCGCTGATCGCCGCCATGGCCTGCTCGATGGCGTGGCCGGCTGCGTCGCGGCCGTGTTTTTTCTGAAGTGCCGCGACCTGATCGGGTGTCGAGCTGCTCGCGATAAGAATTGGCTTTTCGCCGAGATGACCTCGCGCCCAATCGAGTGCGCGTTCGATTTCATTATTGCTGGCTACGACCTTCTCCGGGTCGAGCCGCAACACCGGCATCGATTTTTCAGCCTCGGCTATTTGCACCAATGTTGCCTGCGAACAACTTCCGGCAAGGCACGCCACCGGACCACCGACCGGTTTTACGTTGGATGGTGCAGCACTTGTTTGCGTGCTTTTCTTTGACGCGATAATCGCACGCACCAGACCCAGCCCCATCCCCGATGCGCCAACCGAAAGCCGATGGCCGTTCGC
Organism: Afipia sp.; assembly: GCA_043784125.1. Classification (GTDB taxonomy): domain Bacteria; phylum Pseudomonadota; class Alphaproteobacteria; order Rhizobiales; family Xanthobacteraceae; genus Afipia. The sequence goes on along the minus strand of JAYVYQ010000136.1, from coordinate 7,806 downwards.
GACCTGTCCGATGATTTCCAGATCGCGATCGAACACCGCATCGACAATCGCTGCACCGAAGTCTTGCGAAACCAGTTCCTTGAGTCGATTCCGAATTGCATCGGGCCCGCGCGCAACGGTGGCGAGATCCACAAGACCGATTTTGATTTTACTTTGACGCGCCAGCACCCGAACCAGATTTGAATCCCGCATCGGATTAAGCGGATGATCCTTGAGCGGGCTCTCGTTCAGCGGCACGGCACCGACAAAAAGATTGCCCTGAAATACCGCGCGTCCCGTTCCCGGAAATGCCGGCGTCACCAGAACAATCGCATCGCCGGAATCCGCGCGCAGCGCATCCATGACCGGGCCGATATTTCCAGCATCGGTTGAATCGAATGTCGAGCAGATCTTGAACAGCACATGTGGCGCGCCATGTCCCCGCAGCCATTTGTCGGCAGCACGGGAGCGTTTCACAGCCTCGTCCGCCGCAATGGAACGGCTTTTCAGAGACACCACGACGGCATCGACATCCGGCAACGCCAACGCATCGTCAGGCACGCCGATGGTCTGCACCGTGCGCAATCCGCAGCGCGTCAGCGTGTTGGCGAGATCGGACGCGCCGGTATAGTCGTCAGCGATGCATCCGAGTGCGAGTGTCACGCGGGTGCTCCGGCTTTTGCTTTGGCGTATGGTGCGAACCAGCCGAGCCCATCGAGGGTCTTGCCCTTTGGCCGATACTCACAGCCGACAAAACCGGAATAACCGAGCCGGTCCAGCTCATCGAACAGGAACGAATAATTCAGTTCCTCGCCCGTCGGTTCGTGGCGCGACGGTACGCTCGCAATCTGGATGTGGCCGATCAACGGCATCATCTCACGCAACGCCATCGTCACGTCGCCATGCACGATCTGGCGATGATAAATGTCGAACTGCAATTTCAAGTTTGAAAGTTTCATGTCATGAATCAGATCAACGGCAAAATCGAAGTCGTTGAGAAAATACCCCGGCACGTCGCGCGCATTGATCGGCTCGATCACGATGTCGATATCGTGCTTGCCGAGCGACTCGGCAGTCCATGCGACGGCGCGGCGAAATGAGCTGACGTTTTTCTCATCGCGGCGATCGGCAATTCCCGCCATCATGTGCAACCGTTTGACGCCGGTTGCGGCAGCATAGGGAAGCGCCTTCTGAACGCTCGCCTTAAGCTCGTCGAAACGATCGGGCCGCGCCGCAAAGCCCCGCTCGCCCGCTTCCCAATTTCCGGGCGGCAGATTGAACAACGCCTGCGTCAGACCGTTGCGGTGCAAAGCCTCGCCGACATCGTCCGCCGGAAAATCATAGGGAAACAGAAACTCGACCGCCGCGAATCCGGCATCGGAGGCCGCCTTGAAACGATCGAGAAACGGCACCTCGTTGAACATCATCGACAAATTGGCAGCAAAGCGTGGCATCTATGATTCCGACTGTTGAAAAATTATGTTTGGTCGCCGGGCAATTTTGTGTTTGTCACGCGCGCATACATGCGCGCCACGGATGCGTCGTCGTCTCGGCCCATACCGGCCGCCGATGTCATCAAAAACATTTGCAACGCAGCCGCCGACACCGGCACCGGAAATTTCGCGGAGCGCGCCATATCCTGAATGATGCCGAGATCCTTGACGAAAATATCCACCGCGCTGCGCGGCGTGTAATCCCCATCGAGCACATGCGGCATGCGGTTCTCGAACATCCATGAATTGCCAGCCGACGCCGTGATGACTTCATAGACCTTGCGAATGTCGAGACCTTGTTTTGCCGCGAAGGCTATCGCTTCGCTTGCGGCCGCAATATGCACGCCTGCGAGCAACTGGTTGATCATCTTGAAGGCCGCGCCCTGCCCGGCCTCGCTGCCGAGTTCGTAGAGTTTCGCCGACATCGCATCGAGGGCGGGACGCGCCTTTGCAAAGGCCGCATCGCTCCCCGATGCCAGAATGGTCAGTTCGCCCTGCGCCGCGCGCTGCGCACCTCCGCTGATCGGTGCATCGAGATAATGCCGCCCCGTGGCTTCCAACTGTTTCGCAAGACGCCGCGCGACATCCGGGTCCATCGTTGCGGATGAAATGAAAACCGAACCCTTGGGCAAAGTCTCGGCAACACCCTGCGCGCCGAACAGAATCGCCTCGGTCTGCGCCGCGTTGACGACGACGCTGACAACGGCATCCGCATCGCGCGCGGCCTCTGCCGATGTCGCGGCGCTGCGGCCTTTTTCCGCAACCAGTTTCGCAACAGCCGCCGGTGTGACGTCACAACCAGCCACATCGAAACCGGCGCGCTTGAGCGACAGCGCCATGCCAAGGCCCATTGAACCGAGCCCGATAACTCCGACGCGCCCCTGAGCTGGCAGGTTTCCTGGCATCGTTTCCTCATAAATTTTCTTGGCTCAACGCCTGAGCAACTGGACGCTTGGTAACACGACTTTGCGGGACCGCAAAAAGCCGTTTGAACCCGGTCGAAAGCATGTGAAAAAGAGCCGATAAGGAATCGCGATGACCGAGACGAAACTACGCGAACAAATCTGCACCTATGGCCGCTCGCTGTTCGAGCGCGGCCTGACGCCGGGCTCGTCGGGCAATATCAGTATCAGGCTCGACGATGGCGGCTGGCTGGTGACGCCGACCAATGCGTCGCTCGGCATTCTCGATCCGGCACGCATCGCGCGGCTCGACGCATCGAAGCGTCTGATATCGGGCGACGCACCCACCAAGGAAATTCCGCTGCACGCAGCGCTCTATGAAACCCGCAAAACTGCGCGCGCCATCGTGCATCTGCACTGCGCGCATTGCGTTGCATTGTCGATGTTGCCGGAAATCGATCCGGGCAACGCGCTGCCGCCGATGACACCTTATTATGTGATGCGCTGCGGCATGACTGCGCTGCTGCCTTACTTCGCGCCCGGTGACGCAGCGGTCGGCGACGCCATTCGGGGCCTTGCAGGGAAATACGCATGCGTTCTGCTCGCAAATCATGGGCCGGTGGTCGCGGGCGAAAAGCTGGACGCGGCGGTATTCGCAATGGAAGAATTAGAGGAAACGGCGAAGCTGTATCTGATGCTGCGCGGGATGAATCCGCGCATGCTCACGAAGGAACAGGTCGCCGATCTCGTTGCGCGGTTCGGTCTCGATAGTCCGGCGATCAAATAGGCGACTGAAACCGACGCCACGCCTGTGGTCAGGTGCCTGCCGCCTCACGTGCAAACACATCCTCAATTCGCACAGCCGCCGCCTTCAAGAGACGCGCGACGGTCGGGATGTCGTCGATATGAGCAACCGGCAGCGTCGTCTCAACATCGATGTCCGAGACCACGCCGACGATCGCCGGATCTTGCGGAAACATCAGAGGCCGTTCATTCGCTGCGCGATGGACCTCGATCTTCGGATGGGAATCGGCCTTGAATCCCTCGACTATGATGAGATCGACCCTCGCCATTCTCTCCAGCAGTTCCGTCAAACTCGGCTCGGGTGCCTTGCGCAGTTCATGCATCAATGCCCACCGCCGGCCTGAGGCAACCAACACCTCGGTCGCGCCCGCCTCCCGGTGACGCCAGGAATCCTTTCCGGGGACATCGACATCGAACTTGTGATGAGCATGCTTGATGGTGGACACCTTCAGGCCCTCGGCAGTGAAGATAGGGATCAGTCGCGTCAGCAGGGTTGTCTTTCCCGCGCCGCTCCACCCCGCCAAACCGATCACTTTCATGCCACTATCCAAAACCGCAGATACAAGAACCGCATTAGTCTATGCGATATTGCCGTAGCAAGGCCCTTGTTGGACGCACGACCTCGAGAATCATTGCTGCGACCTTGCCAATTTGTCGCTAACACGAGACCTTGGCCGTCAAAACACCGCCCCAAAAGGGTGATAATGATTGAAGCCATGACCGGGGATACCGCATGTCGATGCAAAGCCTGACGTCCTCTGCAGCAGCGATGCCGGTCGGCAAAGCGAAACGTGCCGCGCTAGCCCATATACCGGGCGACGAAGGCTGGCCAGTCATCGGTCGCACCCTGAGCGTGCTCGCCGATCCCAAGGGCGAGGTCGAGCGGATGTCCAAACGATTTGGACATGTCTATCGCTCGCGCGTGCTGGGCGAGACCAGCGTCTCACTGTTGGGACCGGACGCCAACGAGATGATCCTGATGGATCAAACCAAACTGTTTTCGTCCACCCATGGGTGGGGATCGATCCTCGGGCTTTTGTTTCCGCGTGGGTTGATGCTGCTGGATTTCGACGAGCATCGGCTGCATCGGCGTGCGATGTCGTTCGCCTTCAAGGCGGGGCCGATGAAATCCTATCTCGCGCAACTCGATTCAGGGATCGCGGCCCGCATGGCGCAATGGCGCGCCACGCCGGGACCGATGCTGTTTTATCCCGCGATGAAGCAGCTCACGCTCGATCTTGCCGCGACATCGTTTCTCGGCACCGAGATAGGTCCCGATGTGGATAAAGTCACGCGCGCGTTCATCGACATGGTTGCGGCCTCCGTCGCCCCCATCCGCCAGCCGTGGCCCGGCACCCAGATGGCGAGAGGCGTCAAGGGGCGCGAAATTATCGTCGCTTATTTTTCCGAACAGATTCCGATTCGCCGCGCCAAGGGCGGCGACGACCTGTTCTCGCAACTGTGTCAGGCGACACATGAGGACGGCGCGTTATTGTCCACGCAGGACATCGTCGATCACATGAGTTTCCTGGTGATGGCGGCGCACGACACGCTCACCTCCTCGCTCACACAATTCGTGTCGATGCTGGCCGCGCATCCGCAATGGCAGCAGAAATTGCGCGACGAAGTGATGGCGCTCGGATTGAAGCCGGGCGAGCCGATGCCCTTCGAGAAGCTGGAAGACATGCCGCTCACCGAAATGGCATTCAAGGAAGCGATGCGGATGAAGCCGCCGGTGCCGTCGATCCCGCGCCGCGCGATGCGGGATTTCACGTTCAAAGGATTCGACATTCCGGCGGGGACTTTGGTGGGAATGAATCCGCTGTTCACGCATCACATGAAAGAACACTGGACCGACCCGGAAGCGTTCGATCCGTTACGGTTTTCCGATGAGGCGACCCGTGCGCGCCATCGCTTCGCATGGGTGCCGTTCTCCGGCGGCGCACATATGTGCCTCGGGCTGCACTTCGCCTACATGCAGGCGAAATGTTTCACGCTGCATTTCCTGCGCAATCTCGATGTCTCGATCGCGCCGGGATACCAGCCGGAATGGCAGATGTGGCCTATTCCGAAACCGAAGGACGGACTGCGTGTGACGCTGAAGCCGGCAGCTTAAGAAGATTGCGGCGCGTTCATTTTCTCGATCATGAACACGACGCTCTTTTCGTCGCGCGCGGTGATCTCGACGCGGTCGCCGGTCTCCCGGATCAGATTTGGAATGTCGATGACGGACAATGGATCGGTGCAATGCACCTCCAGCCGGTCACCTGTGGCCAACGCCTTGAGCGCCTTGCGTGTCTTCAACACCGGCAGCGGGCATTTGAGCCCCTTCAGATCGAGCTTGGTCATGGCCATGCCCTTAGATGGCGGAGGCAATGTGCCGCGTCAACTGATCGGATCAACCGATCACGCTAAAGCAAACTCGAATAGCTGAGAAATCCGACCGTCTGGCCCGGCTCAACCGCAACGGTGTCTTCGCCGAGTTCGACCAGCCCGTCGGTGTCCACAAGCGACGACAACAGCCCCGCGCCTTCGCGCGGAAATTTCACGACCTCCTGCACGCCGTCAGCACCTTCGCGCAAACTGGCCCGGACATATTCGCGGCGGCCTGATTTCTTTTTGTAGGAAAAAGCGGCGCGAACAGGAACGGGCACGCGTATGTTTTGTGGCGTCCCCGCAAGCGCCAAAATCGTCGGATGGACAACGTAGGTAAACGTCACGAAACTCGCGACCGGATTTCCCGGCAATCCGATGAACGGCGTGCCGTCAATAATGCCCATCGCCACTGGGCGGCCCGGTTTGATTGCCATCCGCCACAACACAAGCGTGCCGGCACTCTCAACCGCCGCCTTGACGTGATCTTCCTCGCCTGTCGAGACGCCGCCGGATGTGAGAATAAGATCGGAAACGCCCGCAGCCGCCTTCAGCGCTGCAGCAAGAGACGTCCGATCATCGCGCAAGATGCCAAGATCATGGACATCGCAACCCAAACGCCGAAGCATTGCGGCAAGCATGAAGCGGTTTGAATCGAACAACTGCGCCGCACCGCGCGCAGCACCCGGCGAGACCACTTCATTGCCGGTGGAGAACACCGCAACGCGCAACCGTCGTCTGACTTCAACGCGCGTGAGCCCGAACGCGGCGATGAGCGCAACATCCTGCGGCCGCAACTGCCGGCCCGCCGGCAACGCCGGATGTGCCTTCGGAATATCTTCGCCGGCCGGGCGGACATTTGCGCCAGCCTTGAGACCCTGCGGAAGCACCACGCGACCCGCATCGTCGATCCGCACATCCTCCTGCATGAACACGGTGTCGGAACCCGCGGGCATCGGCGCGCCGGTGAAGATTCGAACCGCTTCTCCCGGCGCGACAGCCTGCGCCGCATTTGCTCCGGCCTGAACTCGCCCGGCGACCGGAAACGCATGATCCTTGCCGGACGACAGATCGGTGCTGCGCACGGCGTAGCCATCGACCGCCGAGTTCGTAAACGGAGGCAATGCGAGCGGCGCATCAATGCTAGCCGCCAGAACACGGCCATCGGCACCGGCGAGATCGACCCACTCGGTATCGGTAACCGCGTTCACACGGCTCGCGATGATCGCAACCGCATCGTCGACCGACATCAGCGGCCCGCCAAATGCGAAACAGTCGTCTGAAAGTTGCGCCACTTTCGCTACCTTGATAGATCGTAAAGAATCTCAATGGATTCTCCGGCGAGGCCGGTTTGTCTCTTTTATATAGGTATTATGCTTCGGCCCATAAGCCCTGAGTGAAGTCTGAGGCTCTGCCGAACCTCACGCCAGACACTATATGGACATTGCGCGCCGGCTATGGACGACTGCCATCGACAGGCGCCGGACCCGCCAGCGCATCGAGACCGAGCAAGCCATGACCAAAACCGTTCAGGCCAAATCCAGCGATACCAAGCCGAAGAACGAATCCGTGCCGAAAGTGATGCCGGACCCGAAAAACCCGCGGCTGACCGAGCGCGTGACCGGGATCGACCAGAACGGCGCGGCGGTCGAGATCAACGTCCCGGTCGAGCGTGCGCTGACGCTGTATCTAAATTCGCAAGAGATCGTCACCATGATGACGATCAACGACTATCCGGAATATCTGGCGCTCGGCTATCTGCTCAACCAGAACATGCTCAAGCCCGACGATGTCGTCACCGAAGTCGTCTACGACGACGATCTGCAGGTTGTCGTGGTCTATACCGAACGCGGCACTAACTTTGAAGAAAAGCTCAAAAAGAAAACCCTCACCTCCGGCTGCGCGCAAGGCACCGCGTTCGGCGATCTGATGGAGGCCATCGAAGGCGCGGAGCTTCCAAAAGCCGAATTGCGCACGTCGTGGCTTTACCAGATGACACATGCGGTCAACACCGCACCGTCACTATATCTGGAAGCCGGTGCCATTCATGGCTGCGTGCTGTGCAAGCAAGGCGAATCGGTTTGCTACATGGAAGACGTGGGCCGTCACAACGCAGTCGACAAGATCGCCGGATGGGCGTGGAAGCACCACGTCGATGTCACCGACAAAATTATGTACACGACAGGCCGCCTCACCTCCGAGATGGTCATCAAGACGGTGCGGATGGGAATTCCCATTCTCGTCTCGCGATCAGG
>JAYVYQ010000135.1:0-3347 GCA_043784125.1 Afipia sp. | reverse complement strand
AACGCCCCTCAGTGCCACGCGGCGTTCGGAAAACATCGTCATTTCAGGCCATTATGGCCAAAGCACGGGCAATTCGCAGCGATCCGCTTAACCACGCGGGCAGGACTTGGGAAGCGACCGGAAGGCATCAGACCCGGTTGATGTCTTCGACTTCCATGATCGGCTTCGGATAGCCGCGCGCCGCAACGCCAATCATCGCCCGGCCGACCTGCTCGGTGGTGGTGACGGAATTCGGCGCAAGGTGAGCGGTGAGCGACATCAATGGGGAGATCGCGGTGTAGATGACATCGACCCAACGGGTTTTCGATCTGACGCCATGCAGCGGCTGGATCAATCCGGGGCGGAACATGAAGGCCGCCTTGAAGGGTAGCTTGAGCAGATCGTTCTCGGTGCGGCCCTTCACGCGTGCCCACATCTGCGGGCCCTTTTCGGTGCTGTCGGTGCTGCGGCCGGTGACATACACGAACGTCATCTGCGGATTGAGTTTCGACAGCGTGCGCGCAGCCGCAAGCGTGAAGTCGTGGGTGATTAAAGTGTAGCGCTGCTCGTCCATGCCGATCGACGAAATGCCCAGACAGAAGAAACATGCATCGTAACCGAACAGTTCTTTCTCGATCGGTGTGAAATCGAGAAAGTCCTTATGCATGACCTCGCGCAGCTTCGGATCGCTTTGGCCGATCGGCGTTCGCCCGACCGACAAAACGTCCGTCACGTCCGGATCGCGCAGGCATTCGCGCAGCACGCCCTGCCCGACCCTGCCGGTCGCACCAAACAGAATGACTTTCATTGACGCTCCGAATGTTCAGCCCGCGTCACGCAGGTCGAAATCTTTTAATCCCGAGCCAGATCAAGAAAACAAAGAAGATCAGAACGATGCCCTGCGTGATTGCGAATGGCGGTTCAGACCCGGTCGGCGCGTAGACGTTCAGCAACGCCACCTTCTGGAACGACTGCGCGATCAGCACGAACACGTTGAACCAGAGCGCGAGCATCGCGGTCACAACGTGACCGCCGCGCCAGACTCCGGCAACGCGTTTTCCGTAAAGCGCGTAGACGGCGATTGCCAGCAGCACCAGTGAAATGATCGCAACCACATGCGACGGCAGCAGCTTGGTGAGCGGGAAGAGAAAGCCCGTCGCGCTTGTGAGGATCGTCAGGATCAGAAACCACGCCGTCCAGCCCGGTAGCTTGTTCGAGGCGAGAATTCCGCCCGCCACGACGAAGCCAAGCGCTATGGCGATCATACTGATGATGAGATGCAGAACCGTGAAACTTGCCAACGACATGCCTAAAATCATGATGTGCCTCCGTTTGGAAAACTACTTGTTCAAAAATTCAACCAGCTTCGGGATCACCTGATCCGTCGCTTCTTCCATCAGCCAATGGCCGCTGCCTAAAACGAGTACGCCTTCGACATTGTCGGCGACCATCTTGCCTTGCTCGATCAGAAATGGGCCGCCCGCTTTTTCGCCGGAGAGGACCAGAAGCGGCATTTTCAATTTCGTCTTTGCGAAGTCCGCAAAATCCTTGGCGTCGGTCGGGAAGGCTTTGAAAACCTCCATACCGGCTTTCATGTGGCCCGGTTTGGCGTATTCGCCGGCGTAGAATTTGCGGTCCGCTTCCGAAACGGACTTGGTGCCATCGGCGGCAAAGTCATTCCAGAAATGTTCGAGGTAAATTCGCTCGCGACCCGTCACCAGCGCCAGTGGCGTCTTGCCGTAAAAATGGAAATGCCAGAGATCGCGCAGCAGGAAGACTTTATTCCATTCGCCGACGCCCGGCAGGAACGCCTCCATCAGAACGAGCCGGTCGACCTCATCGGGATATTGCGCCGCATAGGCGTAGGCGACCATCAGGCCGATGTCGTGACCGACCAGACGAATTTTGGAATAGCCGAGACTTTTGACCAGCGCGTGAACGTCCTGCGCCATTTCCTTCTTGGTGTAGCCGCCGTCCGGCGTCGACGTACTGCCGAAGCCGCGCAGATCCGGCGCGATCACTTCATGATTTTTCGCGAGTTGCTCGATTAGCGGCCGCCACATGTGGCCGGTTTCGGCAAAGCCATGCAGCAGCACGATAGGATCGCCCTTGCCGGCGACGAGGTAAGACATCTTGATGCCGTTGACATCGGTGACACGGCCTTGAACGGCGGACTTGTCCTGCGCGAACGCCGCGCTCGATGCCGCAAGCATCGCCATAAGGGCTGCGACGAAAATTGATTTTCTCAAAACAAACATCCTTGTCATTCTTTAAGCGCAGGATATTGGTAACGCGCGCACGATCAACTGTCGTGCTCGTCTTTTTTGCGCTCACGCGCATCGTCATCGGGTGTCACGATGGTCATGCCGCTGCGGCCGCGTGCCTGCGATTTCCGACGCTTGAGATTTTCCCGCAGCGCCAGTTTCAGTTGCTCGTCGCGCGAGGGCTGGGTGCGGCGCTGATGGGGGCCCTTATCGTCGTCGGTCATGCTTGCCAGGTCGCGTTACACGTGGTCTTGAAGATTATCGCAGATCGGCGACCATTGCGGAATGTAGCGGCGCAAAACGCGCTTGAGGCGAATTTTTCAACGAGGCAGCCATGACGACCGAGCAATCCACCCTGTCGCCCGCAGCGCAGAAAACCCTCGTCGGCTGGCATCGCTTCGTCGAGACCCTGAAGGAAGAGGATTTGCGCCCGCTGCTGGCGGAAAAAATCGTGTTTCGTTCGCCCTTCGTGCATTTGCCCATTCCGGGACGCGCGGCGAGCCTTTTGATTCTGACGACGGTGGTGACGATTTTTGAGAATTTTCGCTATCACCGCGTCTTCCTGTCCGGCTCCCATGACATCGCCCTCGAATTCAGCGCCAACATCGGCGAATGGGACCTGAAAGGCGCGGATTTCATAAAGTTCGACGACAACGGCCAGATGGTCGATTTCGAGGTCATGGTCCGTCCGATCAAGGCGTTACAGGCGCTGGGGACGCAAATGAGCGCCCGGATCGGTCCGCAACTGGCAAAATTGAAGGAAGCGGCAGCCGCGCCCGGCGGCGGTTCCTGACGGGCCGAACCTGCGGCGCCGGACGCCTCCGCGCTTGCGAAGCCTGTGGCCTTATGGCAAGGATCGCCCGCCTTTAGGGGCTTTTTTGCCGATTCATGTCATAGTTCGGATCTGGCGTTCGCTGCCGTAGCTCAGTGGTAGAGCACTCCATTGGTAATGGAGAGGTCGACAGTTCAATCCTGTCTGGCAGCACCAGCCATTTTGGCGATTTGTCGCAGACGCCGCCAAATCTGCCCAAATCCTCCTCAGTTCTAAATTTTATTAACTATGTTCCGGGATACTCCCCCAGCTACGTCTTTTGACGGATTCGC
>JAYVYQ010000134.1:0-11277 GCA_043784125.1 Afipia sp. | reverse complement strand
GCGCGTCCGCCCGGGTCACCTTCCTGCGATGAGGTGACCGGCGCGAAGCAACAATCGGTTATTGCATACGTTCGACATGATGATTTCAACGTAGGGTGGCCCGCGCGGAAGTCAACACGCGGGCTGCGACATGTTGGCGCGTTGAACGATCAGGCCGTGCGCTTCTTCGCCGTCACTTCGATCTCGATCTTCATCTCAGGCTTGTAGAGCGCGGAGACCGCAACGATGGTTGCAGCGGGACGGATGTCTCCGAACTGCTCGCCGCATACGGCGAACACCGCGTCGAAGTCTTTCGCGTGGGTGACGTAATAGGTCGCGCGCACAACATCGGCCATCTCGAAGCCGCCATCCTTCAACGCAGTGGCGATGATTTTGAAGCAATTGCGAGTCTGCTCGCTGACATCGTTCGGCATGATTTTCGTAGTGGGGTCGGAACCCGTGGTGCCGGCGACAAAACACATATCGCCATCGACCACGGCGCGGCTGTAGCCCGCGATTTTTTCAAATGGCGATCCGGAGGAAATCAGGCGGCGAGACATTGTGACCTCAATGGAAAATTGCGTGACCTGTGTGAGATCACGCAATGCCGTTTATTGTCGCTTAAATCAAGCGGTGTGAGAGGCCATGAGGCGAGCTTTTGCATTCACGCGCGCGCGACCGCGCTTCGCCGTCATTCCTGTCGGCACAATCATTCCCCATGCGCCGTCGAGTGCACCGTCACGCAGCTCAAGGCCGAGCAATCGCTCACGCTCGAACGGGCCCTGAAGCGACAACTCCGCGGTTTTGAACGCCGAGAAACCGAAGCGGGCGTAATAGGGCGCGTCGCCGAGCAGAATGACCGCACCGTGACTGCGCGTTTTTGCTGTCGCCAGTGCGTGGTTCATTAATGCCGCGCCGACGCCAAGCTTGCGGCACGATTGATCGACCGCAAGCGGGCCGAGCACCAATGCGGGAACGCCACCGGCGCTGACATGCCAGAGCCGAACCGTCCCGACGAGACGGCCCTGATGGAACGCCGAGAACGCCAGACCTTCGGCCGGCGCACGTCCATCGCGCAGGCGCTGACAGGTGCGGGCATGACGGTTCGCGCCGAAGCTTGCGTCGAGCAGCGCTTCACGTGCGGCTACGTCAGCCGCGCGCTCGGCGCGGATCGCGAACGGAGCGGTCTGTTGGCAGGCGATTGTCTTCGAGGCTTTCATATGCGTGCATTCCCCACTTCAATTCATGAAGTGTTGTCATCCAACCGGAAGGTGACGGGATGGGAGCCGGCGAACCGGCTCCCGGTTTTCTCAGATGTGGTAGGTTTTCAAAGGCGGAATGCCGTTGAAAGCCACCGACGAGTAGGTCGAGGTGTACGCACCCGTGCCTTCGATCAGCAGCTTGTCGCCGATCTCCAGCGTGACGGGCAGCGGATACGGCACCTTCTCGTACATCACGTCGGCCGAGTCGCAGGTCGGGCCGGCGAGGATGCACGGAGCCATCTCCGCGCCGTCATGCGGCGTACGGATCGCGTAGCGGATCGACTCGTCCATCGTCTCGGCGAGACCGCCGAACTTGCCGATGTCGAGATACACCCAGCGAGCATCGTCCTCATCGCTCTTCTTCGAGATCAGAACGACTTCGGTTTCGATGATGCCCGCATTGCCGACCATGCCGCGGCCCGGCTCGATGATGGTCTCCGGGATCTGGTTGCCGAAGTGCTTGCGAAGCGCACGGAAGATCGACCGGCCGTATTGCACGACCGGAGGAACGTCCTTGAGGTACTTCGTCGGGAATCCGCCACCCATGTTGACCATGGTCAGGTTGATTCCACGCTCGGCACAGTCACGGAACACCGTCGAGGCCATCGCCAGCGCACGATCCCACGCCTTCACCTTGCGCTGCTGCGAACCGACGTGGAACGAGATGCCCACCGGCTCCAGACCAAGACGCTTGGCGAGGTCGAGGACATCGACCGCCATTTCCGGATCGCAACCGAACTTGCGCGACAGCGGCCACTCGGCGCCTGCGCAGTCATAAAGAATGCGGCAGAACACCTTGGCGCCGGGTGCGGCACGGGCGATCTTCTCGACTTCCGCCGAGCAGTCGACCGCGAACAAGCGGATGCCGAGCGCGAAGGCGCGCGCGATATCACGCTCTTTCTTGATCGTGTTGCCATAGGAGACGCGGTCGGGCGTCGCACCGGCAGCCAGCGCCATTTCGATTTCGGCGACGGTTGCGGTGTCGAAGCACGAGCCCAGCGAGGCGAGCAAAGACAGCACCTCCGGCGCAGGGTTGGCCTTCACCGCGTAGAACACGCGGCTATCCGGCAACGCCTTCGCGAAGGTGTGGTAGTTCTCGCGCACGACTTCGAGGTCGACAACGAGACATGGCTCGGTGTCCTGGCCCTCGCTGCGTCGGTGACGCAGGAATTCCTGAATACGTTCGGTCATAGCACTCTCCCAAACGGCCCTGCGACGGACCGTCCAAAAAATGATGCCGGGTGTGAGCGATCAGGCCTGTCGCACGATGGAGACGCGACAACGCCAAACACTCAAACCAGACTGTGCTGCCGTCGATTGGTTGGGAAAGCTTCCCGCCCGCTCTGCTGGCAATGAAGGACAAGCCTCTTCGGTATTCGCGTTGGCTGGTGGAGAGCCAACAGAGACCAAAAAAGCCCGATCCGTCGTTGCTTTAAGTCGCGTCCCCCGTTGAGAGCGGGGTGCGCCGGTTCGCCTCCGGCTGCCAGTCACGGTTGCAAGGAAAGAAGTCACCTTCAAAGGCATCTCTTGAGAGAGATGCTGGCCTCTTGAGTCTCACGACTGAAGCGACCCTCGGTTCTTCATCCCCTTGGCGGCTGTCCGGCCTCTTGTCCGGATACCTACCGACTGACACACGACCACAGGCACGTGCGAAATTGGGCAAGAGTGGAAATAAGAGTTTTGAGTCTGGGGTGCAAGTATTTTTTTCTTAATGAAACGTGTTTGCCCCAAGCGTGATCGAAATGTCGCGCTGGAGCAGGCTCACGCCGAGAAAGATGAATGTGCGTTAAGATTTCGGAGCCTGAGAGCGCTCAGACGCGGCGTGTAAACGGCTCGACTCGCTGCGCGCCACGCACGAAGGCGACCATGATGGCGACGCCGATCACGAACAGCACCGCCTGAATGATATGAGCGCCGGTTTCTTCGACGCCGAACAGGATCGCCAGCGCCCAGCCGCCGGCAAATGCCGCTCCGAACACCTCGGCGCCGATCAGGATGGCGGCGCTGATGACGGTGATGACGCTCGGCCACGCGATTTCGCGGGCGTTGGCTTCGAGTTTCTGGGCGTTCATGGTTCTGATCCTGTTTCGGGCGGCAATCTCTGCGAAATTGACACCTCAATCAAGGCGTTGAGGCGCAAAAAAGCCCCAGCCGGTGCTATATCAGGGCTCAGAAAATCGCTGCAAACAGGGCTTCTCATGGCAAATGCGTCTCAACCGGCTGTCTCGTCCTCCAATCCCTTGCTCAGAGCGTGGAAGACGCCGTTCGAGACGCCGCCATTTGCCGAAATTGCGCCCGAACACTTCCTCTCAGCCTTTGAAAAGGCCTTCGCCGACCACACGGCTGAGGTCGAGGCGATCAAGAACGACCCTTCCGAGCCGACCTTTGAGAACACCATCACGGCGCAGGAGCGGTCCGGCAAGCTTCTCTCAAAGGTCGCGGCCGTTTTCTATGACCTCGTGTCGGCAAACTCGAACCCCGAGCTGCTCAAGCTCGAGACCGAGGTGGCGCTCAAGATGGCCCGCCACTGGAATCCGATCTCGATGGACGACAGGCTGTTCGCCCGGGTCTCGGCCTTGCGCGATCAGGCCGCCAAGCTGAACCTCACGCCGGAGCAGGCGCGGCTGCTGGAGCGGAATTGGACGAGTTTCCATCGTGCAGGCGCAGGCCTCAGCGAGGCCGCCAAGGCCCGCACTGCCCAGATCAACGAGCGGCTGGCGCATCTGTCGACCGCCTTCAGTCACCATCTGCTCGGCGACGAGCAGGACTGGACCATGGAGCTTGGCGAGGGCGATCTCGCTGGCCTCTCCGAGAGCTTCATTGCCTCCGCCAAGGCCGCAGCCGAGGAGCGCGGCATGCCGGGCAAGATGGTGGTGACGCTGTCGCGCTCCTCCGTCGAGCCGTTTCTGAAGAGTTCCAGCCGCCGCGACCTGCGCGAGAAGGTGTTCAAGGCTTTCACGGCGCGGGGCGACAACGGCAACGCCAACGACAACAGCGCCACCATCCTTGAGGTGCTTAAACTGCGCGAGGAGCGCGCCAATCTGCTCGGCTATCCGACCTTCGCGGCCTACAGGCTGGAGGACTCCATGGCCAAGACGCCGGAGAATGTCCGCGATCTTTTGGAGCGGGTATGGAAACCGGCGCGCGCCCGCGCGATGTCCGATCGCGACGCACTCCAGAGCCTGATCACGGAGGAGGGCGGCAACTTCAAGCTCGCCGCCTGGGACTGGCGCTATTACGCCGAGAAGCTGCGGCAACGCCGCGCCAATTTCGACGACGCGGCAATCAAGCCGTATCTGGCGCTCGATCACATGATCGATGCGGCGTTCGACTGCGCGACCCGGCTGTTCGGGCTGACCTTCAGCGAGCGCAAGGACATTCCTGTCTGGCATCCGGACGTGCGGGTCTGGGAAGTGAAGGACAAGACGGGCAAGCATCGGGCGCTGTTCTACGGCGACTATTTTGCCCGTCCCTCCAAGCGCTCCGGCGCATGGATGACGTCGCTGCGCGATCAGCAAAAACTCGACGGCAATATCCAGCCGCTCATCATCAACGTCTGCAATTTCTCAAAGGGCGTGGACGGTGAACCGTCGCTGCTGTCGCCCGACGATGCCCGCACGCTGTTTCACGAATTTGGCCACGGCCTGCACGGCATGTTGTCGAACGTGTTTTATCCGTCGCTCTCAGGTACCAGCGTGTTCACGGATTTCGTCGAATTGCCGTCGCAGCTTTACGAGCACTGGCAGGAGCAGCCGCAAGTGCTGCAAAAATTTGCCCGGCACTATCAGACCGCAGAACCTCTGCCTGAGGATTTGCTGAAACGTTTTATCGCTGCGCGGAAATTCAATCAGGGATTTGCGACGGTCGAATTTGTCTCCTCCGCGCTGATGGACCTGGAATTTCATTCCCAGCCCGCTGCCTCGATCACCGACGTGCATGCGTTCGAGAAGCAGGAACTGGAGAAAATCGGAATGCCGGCGGAAATCTCGCTGCGCCATCGGCCGCAGCAGTTCGGGCACATCTTCTCAGGCGATCATTATGCTGCGGGCTATTACAGCTATATGTGGTCCGAGGTGATGGACGCCGATGCGTTCGGCGCGTTCGAGGAGGCGCACAACATCTTCGATCCGGTGGTTGCCAAGCGGCTGCATGACGACATTTATTCGTCAGGCGGATCGCGCGATCCGGAAAATGCCTACATTGCTTTCCGTGGCCGCAAGCCGGAACCCGACGCACTTCTGCGCCGGCGCGGCCTTCTCAACGAACCGGAAGCTGCGTAGAAGCACGCCATGAACGCTGTCATCCCCCTCGACGCTCATCGTCCGGTAATTCAGTCTTCGCCATCGCGCGTGGGCGTGTTGCTGGTCAATCTTGGCACGCCCGACACCGCAGACGCCAAAGGCGTGCGCGTCTATCTGCGCGAGTTCCTGTCCGATCCGCGCGTCATCGAAAACAATGGGTTGATCTGGCAGATCATCCTGAACGGGATCGTTCTGCAGATTCGTCCAGCCAAGAAGGCCAAGGACTATCTGAAAATCTGGAACACCGAGAAAAATGAGTCGCCGCTGAAGACGATCACGCGCGCGCAGGCCGAGAAACTCGCAGCCTCCATCGCAGACCAGAAGCATGTCGTCGTCGATTGGGGCATGCGCTACGGCAATCCATCGATCAAGTCGCGAATCGACGCCCTGACGGCGCAAGGCTGCGACCGGATTCTCGCGGTGCCGCTCTATCCGCAATACTCGGCGTCGACCACGGCGACCGTGGTCGACAAGGTCGCGCTGGCGTTAAAGGACATGCGCGCACAACCGACGGTGCGTTTCACGCCGCCTTATTACGACGAGCCGAGCTACATCGACGCGCTGGCGGTTTCGATCGAACAGCATCTCGCAACGCTGTCGTTCAAGCCTGAAACGATTCTGGCGTCATTCCACGGCATGCCGCAATCCTACATCGACAAGGGCGACCCGTATCGGACGCATTGCGTCGCGACGATTGAAGCGCTGCGCAAACGCATGGGACGCGACGAAAAAAGCCTGATGCTCACCTTCCAGTCGCGCTTCGGCTACCAGAAATGGCTACAGCCCTACACCGACAAAACCATCGCGCAACTCGCCAAGGACGGCGTCAGAAAAATGACCGTCGTCACGCCGGGATTTTCCGCCGATTGTCTTGAGACGCTGGAGGAGATCGCGCAGGAGAATGCCGAAATTTTCCGCCACAACGGCGGTGAGGATTTCTCGGCAGTGCCATGCCTGAACGACAGCGACGCCGGTATGGACGCAATCCGTCAGCTCGTGCTGCGCGAGATTCAAGGCTGGATTTGAGGCGAAATTTCCTCTTTGGCCAAATCGATTCTTTCGCCGTGCGACAAATTCACGTTGCGAGGGTTGCGACTCATATCATGCGGCTGTGCTAGACAGGCGCCAAGCGGTCGCTGCTCGATCAAATCATCCGCAGGGAGTTGTCCATGTCCGGTTTCGATATTTTCACAATTGCCATCGTGTTGCTTGCGATCTTCACGCTGTTTGCCGGCGTGAAGACGGTGTCGCAGGGTTATGACTGGACCATCGAGCGGTTCGGCAAATACACCCGCACGCTGGAGCCGGGCCTTAACATCATCATTCCGTATTTCGATCGCGTCGGCCGCAAGGTCAACATGATGGAGCAGGTGATCGACATTCCGGAACAGGAAGTCATCACGCGCGACAACGCGACCGTCTCCGTCGATGGCGTCGCATTCTATCAGGTGTTCGATGCCGCGAAGGCGAGTTACGAAGTCTCAAATCTCAATCAGGCTATCGTGACGCTGACCATGACCAACATCCGTTCCGTGATGGGCGCGATGGATTTGGATCAGGTTCTTTCGCATCGAGATGAAATCAACGAGCGGCTGCTGCGCGTGGTCGATGCCGCTGTCTCGCCATGGGGACTGAAGGTCAACCGCATCGAGATCAAGGACATCGTGCCGCCGGCCGATCTGGTCGAAGCGATGGGCCGCCAGATGAAAGCCGAGCGCGTCAAGCGCGCCGACATTCTGCAGGCCGAGGGTCAACGTCAGTCGGAAATCTTGCGCGCGGAAGGTGCGAAGCAGGGCCAAATCTTGCAGGCCGAAGGCCGCAAGGAGGCTGCGTTCCGCGACGCCGAGGCGCGCGAGCGTTCGGCGGAAGCCGAAGCGAAAGCAACCCTGATGGTCAGCGAAGCGATTTCAAAAGGCGATGTCGCGGCGCTGAATTATTTTATCGCTGACAAATACATCAAGGCGTTCGGCCAGATCGCGGATTCTCCGAACCAGAAAATCATCATGCTGCCGATCGAGGCGATGAATGTTCTGGGCTCATTGGCGGGTATCGGCGAAATCGCCAAGGCGACCTTCGGCGAAAGCGTTGCGTCGGCTGCCGCTGCGACGCGGCGGCCTTCGAGCGTTCCGAACGCCACCCCGCCGAAGACTTGAGGCAATCCATCATGGTTGAAATGCTCTCCAAACTCGGGACGTGGAACTGGCTCATCATCGGCGTTGTGCTGATGGGAATCGAAACCTTTGCGCCCGGCGTCTTCATGCTGTGGCTCGGAATCGCAGCGCTCATTGTCGGGTTGCTGACGTTCACCATCAACTGGTCATGGCAAACGCAGATTATCGTGTTCGCGATTCTGTCGATTGCGATGGTGCCGTTGTGGCGTCATTTCTCGAAGCGTAACGAGAAGCCGACCGACAAGCCTTTCCTGAACAAGCGCGCGGAGGGCTTGATCGGCCGCGTCTTCACGCTGGAAAAGCCAATCGTCGATGGCACAGGCACGGTGAAGATCGACGATACGGTCTGGCGCGTGTCGGGTTCGGATGCACCAGCCGGAAGCCGTGTGAAGATCATCCACGCGGATGGCGCGAGCCTGCGGGTCGGACCGGCGTAAAATTACGCCACGCCCGCGCGCAGGATATCGTGCAGATGCACGATGCCGATCGGCTTTTTGCCCTCAGTCACGATCAGCGCGGTGATCTTCGACGAGTTAAGAATTTCCAGAGCTTCGCTCGCAAGCAGATCGGGGCTGATGGTTTTCGGATTCTTCGTCATCACGTCGTCAACGCTCGCCGTCATCAAATCGGGCCGCATGTGACGCCGCAGATCGCCATCAGTGACGATGCCCGCGATTTCGCCGCGTGAATCTGTAATCCCTACGCAGCCGAAACCCTTCGACGTCATTTCAACGAGCGCGTCCGACATTTTGGTGCCGAGCGGCTTGAGCGGGACTTCGCTCTGCGCATGCATCAGGTCGCGCACGAATTTCAGCATCGCGCCGAGTTTGCCGGAGGGATGCAGGGTGCCGAAATCGAGCGCCGTAAACCCGCGGCTCTCCAGCAACGCGACCATCAGCGCGTCGCCAAGTGCAAGCTGCATCAGCGACGACGTCGTGGGTGCCAGATTATGCGGGCAAGCTTCCCGCGCCTTCGGCAGCGTCAGTGAGATGTCTGCGGCTGCGCCGAGCGTCGAGTCGGCCTCGGAGGTGATCGCGATCAGGCCGATGCGAAAGCGGCGCGAATAATTGATGAGGTTTTTCAGTTCGGCGGTTTCGCCGGACCATGACAGCGCCATGATGACGTCGTCGGGCGTAATCATGCCCATGTCGCCGTGGCTGGCTTCCGCCGCGTGCACGAAAAAGGCGGGGGTGCCGGTGGAGGCGAACGACGCCGCTATCTTCTTTCCGATATGGCCAGATTTGCCCAGACCCGTGACGATCAGGCGGCCCTTGGCATTGCGGATCAGTTCAACCGCAGCCGTGAAGGCCGCGCCGAGGTCCGATTGAAGTGCGTTCGCCAGCGCTGTGATCCCGCCGGCTTCGGCGTCCAGCGTGCGCAGCGCGGATTCAATCGCTGGTGAGGTCGCGGAGGGCGTCGCGGTCCGCGGTTTTGAATGGGCCATCGATGATTCCAGAAGCGGCGAAACGGCGACTGAAGCGCTCGTCTGGCCTTTTTAATGGGCCCCGATCCTTACCACGTCCTGTCCGGCGAGGCGACGCAAGCGGGCGCTCGCAACGTCTCATTAACCATAATTGTTTTAACTCTGTTAACGGCGCCCGCTCGCGCCGCGCGGCGGCTTCTGCGTCGCAAGTTTATGAATTTGTTGCGTTTTCGACGCGGCCCCCAAACCATTTGAGGGCCGGGAGGTAACTGAAAAGTGCCCATTCGGCGGCCAGCCGTCCGGTTGCGGGATACTCGCCCGCGCGTGCAGGAATTGCGCGCGCTTTCGGCGTGCCTTGTGCTGGCTGCGTTCGGCATCAATCCAGCGCACACGCAAACCCTCACAAGCAACATGCTGGCTCCTGTGCGCGACGGTTATGCGCCACCCGATCAGTCGCTGCTTCGCAAAACGTCCGACGATGCGACATCCGATAATCAGGACGACAAAACCAGGGACGCCAAGGCGCCGTCGCGGATCGGTAATATCCCAACTTACGGAATTCCTGCCGCATCCGGCGCGTCCGGTAGCGGTTTTGACTCGCTCAACCGCAGGCGGAAAAAGCCGACACTTTTCCCCGGCACGCCAAAGCCCAAAGTCGTGGGACCCGGTAACGGACCGTTGCCCGCGCCCAAGCCGGGGAAAGTCGTCGCGCCGGTTTCAGCATCTGTCGCGGGCATTGCGGCTGGGCAGCCAACGCGCCGCGCGCTCAAGCCGGACGACGATCCTTTCGGCAACGTCGGATTTCACACCGGCTCGTTTCTCACCAAGGCAGCCGTCGAAGTCTGGGGTGGCTACAATACCAATCCGGGCCGCATCGAGCCGCCGCGCGGTTCTGCGTTTTATACAATTGCGCCGGAGTTGCTCTCCAAGTCGGAATGGTCGCGGCATTCGCTTATCATCGATCTGCGCGGATCGTTCACCGGCTACAACACGACATTTCCGCCGACGGTGCTCTGCGATTGTGTTCCTCCTTCAATTATCCCCTCGCCGGTGCCGACCAATATCGACACGCCGAGTTTCAACGGCAAGATCAACGGCCGTATCGACGTTAGCGGCGATACCCGTATCAATTCCGAATTGCGGATGCGCGTGTTTACCGACAATCCCGGCTCGCCGAACATCCAGGTGGGTCTGTCGAAATATCCGCTTGCGACAACGGCAGGCACCACGCTCGGTGTTGAACATGATTTCAACCGGCTGCAAGTCTCGGTCAGCGGACTGGCGGATCGCACGACCTATCAGGACTCGCAACTCACCGATGGCACGTCGACCACCAACGACGACCGCAACTTCAACCAGGTCGGTGCTTTGTCGCGCGTAAGTTACGACCTGCTGCCGGGCGTCAAGCCGTTTGGAGAAATCGAAGGCGATACACGCACGCACGATGTCAAATTCGATCGCTCCGGTTATCAGCGCGACTCGAGCGGCGGCTATGCCAAGGCCGGTACAACGTTTGAATTCTCACGGCTGCTCACGGGCGAGGTTGCGGTCGGTTACTCGACGCGCTCCTATCAGGATCCGCGCCTGGATAAATTGAGTGGACTTCTCACCAGCGCGTCTCTGGTCTGGACTGCGACAGGACTGACAACGGTGCGGTTCGATGCGACGTCGTCGATTGACGAGACGACATTGCCCGGCGTCTCCGGATCGAAATCGAACGACTATTCGCTCGCCGTCGATCATGCATTTCGCCGCTGGCTGATCGGCACCGGAAAGTTCGGCTTCGGCACGACGGACTATGACGGCACACGCTTCGACAAGCGCTACTTCGTCGAAGGCGATCTCGTCTACAAGCTCTCGCGCACATTCCATCTCAAGGCGCAGGTGCGTCACGACTGGCTGGAGAGTTCGGTCTCGGGGGCAAGTTCCGACGCCACTCTGTTCATGCTGGGAATTCGCGTGCAGCGCTAGGCGATCATGATTTTCAGCGAAAAACCCAGCGATTAACCCGATCCTAACCATGATTGTTCAGAGTCACGGCAGCGGCCCGGACCGCCCGTGCCACGCTTATTTTAGTAGAGGGTTCCATGAAAAAACTGCTTCTCGCCTCCGTCGCTCTCACCGTCGCCGCCACGGCTGCG
>JAYVYQ010000133.1:0-4863 GCA_043784125.1 Afipia sp. | reverse complement strand
AAACAGCCGGAACAGCCGCTCCGCTGGCGATGCCAATGGAATTGAGCGAGGAAGACAGGTCGAAAGACGCCTTCTTCGTTCAGATGGCCGAAATCGCTGAAGCAATGATCGCCCGGCACGGCAAGGATTTCGCAATCGGCACGTTAGTCCTTTCGGCGAAATTTATCGCCGAGGGCAAGCCACTCATCAACCGAACCAGCGGAGGTGGAGAGACGGTCAGCGCCGTCAAACCGGTTTGAACCATGGTTTCTGAGATCAAAGTACATTTACGGAATTAAAGTTTCTTGCACAAAACGGAATTTAGAAAATCTGATCGGGAGAAACAGTATTTCGAATTTCTTTCGATCCGTCGACTGAAGCGAGAATGCTGAAGCAAACGCAACGTTTAAAGGAGAAAGAGATGTCTGCAAGCCTAACACTCAATAAGATTACGGCCCAGAAAGGCATAAGCATTGCCGAAGCGGCCAACCGCGTGGCCGATCTTGGCTGGACGCCGAGTTACGTTCAGGAGGCAATGACCTTTCCGACCGACTACAAGATCTCGAAGACGCCGCGCGACCCGATGAAGCAGGTCCTGCGGTCCTATTTTCCGATGCAGGAGGAAAAGGACAATCGCGTTTACGGCGCATTGGATGCGGCGTTACGCGGCGACATGTTCCGCAACGTCGAGCCGCGCTGGGTCGAATGGATGAAGCTGTTTCTGGCCATCATCCCGTTCCCGGAAATCTCGGCGGCACGCTCGATGGCCATGGTCGGCCGGTTGGCGCCGGGCGAGGAGCTGCGTACCGGGTTCACCA
This sequence comes from Afipia sp., assembly GCA_043784125.1. GTDB lineage: Bacteria > Pseudomonadota > Alphaproteobacteria > Rhizobiales > Xanthobacteraceae > Afipia. The sequence goes on along the minus strand of JAYVYQ010000133.1, from coordinate 4,066 downwards.
TGCAGATGGTCGACGAGTTCCGTCACTCGACGATCCAGATGAACCTCAAGAAGTGGTACATGGAAAACTATATCGATCCCGCGGGGTTCGATATCACCGAAGCCGCATTCGGCAAGTGCTACGCCACCACCATCGGCCGCCAGTTCGCCGAAGGCTTCCTGACCGGTGACGCTATCACTGCCGCCAACGTCGATCTGACGGTGGTTGCCGAAACCGCATTCACGAACACGCTGTTCGTGGCGATGCCTTCGGAAGCGGCGCGCAATGGCGACTATGCGCTGCCAACGGTGTTCCTGTCGGTGCAATCGGATGAATCTCGTCACATCGGCAATGGTCACTCGATGCTGATGGCGATGATCAACGATCCGTCGAACCATCAGTTGCTGGAACGCGATCTGAAGTATGCCTTCTGGCAAAACCACGCGATTGTCGATGCCGCGATCGGGACGTTCATCGAATACGGCACGACGAACCGCGACAAGAACAAGGAATCCTATGCGGAGCTGTGGCATCGCTGGATCTACGAAGATTACTATCGTACCTACATGCTGCCGCTGGAGAAGTACGGCATCAAGATCCATCACGACGACGTCGCCGCGGCCTGGGACCGCATCGTCAAGAAGAACTACGTCCACAAGACCGCCCAATTCTTCACGGTCGGCTGGTCGGCGAACTTCTGGCGCATCGAAGCCCAGACCGAGAAGGACTTCGAATGGTTCGAGCACAAGTATCCAGGCTGGTACGCCGAGTTCGGCGACTTCTGGAAATGGCACGCGAAGCTGAGCGTTCCCGGCGAGACCAACATCCTCTTCAATAGCGACGTGGGTTATTCATACCCGCACCGGTGCTGGAGCTGCATGGTTCCCTGCCTGATCCGCGAGGACTTCTGCTGCGACGAAGTCGACGGCAAGATCTACACTTATTGCTCGGAAGGGTGCCGCTGGACCCACAAGGTGGCGTTTGCCGCCGAGTATGAAGGCCGCGCCACGCCGGCAATGGGCCGCTTCAGCGGTCGCCGCGAGTGGGAAGATTGCTACCACGGCTGGGACATCGCCGATGCGATCAAGGATCTCGGGTTCGTTCGACCCGACGGCAAGACCCTGGTTGCGCAGCCGCATCTGCGGTTCGAAGAGAAGGACATGTGGACGCTCGATCACGTGCGCGGACACCAGCTTGGCAGCCCGCTCCGCGGTTTCCGCGCGCTCTCACCTATCGAGCGTGAGGTCGCAGCGGCAGACTATCGCAAGGGCTTCAAGATCAATCCTTGCCACTGAGCGTAACACCGGGATGGGGACCGCTCCGGCGGTCCCCATTTCTCCCGGGGCGCCGCCGCTCCGGCAATTCTGCCCAAATCATGAATACGACAAGGCCGAGATTATGACGGATGCGCAAGTCCACAAGGTTCGGTTCGAGCCCGTGGGCATCGAGATGGAAGTCGAAGAGGGCGAAACCGTGCTTGACGCGGCATTTCGTCAGGGCATCTCGCTGATGCATGGCTGCAAGGAAGGGCAATGCGGCAGTTGCAAGTCAAAGCTCATCGATGGTGACATCGAGCTGCTGAAATATTCTACCTTCGCGTTGCCGGATTACGAGAGCGAAACCAATCATGTCTTGTTGTGCCGTACGCACGCCTTCAGCGATGTCAGCTTCGAACTGCTGAATTACGACGAAGACCTGCTCAGCCGCTCGATCGCCGTGAAGGCGTTTCCCGGGCGCGTCTCGAAGATCAGCGCGCTGACGTCCGACATCAGGTTGCTGGAAATCGAAATCGAAAAGCCGCTGAAATTCTGGGCCGGACAGTATGTAGACCTGACGCTTCAGGGCGGCGCGATCACCCGCGCGTTTTCAATGGCGAACGCGCCCGGCGGAGGCACAAACCTGCGCTTCATTATCAAGAAATACCCGAACGGCGCGTTCTCGTCCCAGCTTGATGGCGCGTTGGGCGCAGGCGACGCCCTGATCGCGAAGGGACCCTATGGCACCTGCTTCCGGCGGGAAGCGCGGCCCGGGCCATGCTGTTGATCGGCGGCGGTTCGGGAATGTCGCCGCTTTGGTCGATCCTGGCCGATCACATCGAGAGTGCAGAGCAACGGCCCGTGCGGTTCTTCTATGGAGCCCGTACGCGCGCTGATTTGTTCTATCTCGATGAGCTGGCCGCAATCACCGCGAAACTCAAGGATTTCAAATTTGTACCGGCGCTGTCGCACGCGGAGGCGGATGACGGATGGGATGGCGAAACCGGCTTCGTCCATGAAGTCGTCCTGCGCCATTTGCGCGAGGAAAAACTGACTGGCGCGATCGACGCCTATGCGTGCGGGCCGGCGCCGATGATCGACGCCGTTCTGCCCGTTCTGCAGATGAACGGAGTTGAGCCCGAGCATATCTATTTCGACAAGTTTACGCCGGCGGTGCGATGACGGCGTTTGGGAGTTCGTCGCAGGAGAGAAGATCAAAAGGGAGTTAGCCATGAGCGCACAACCGAGCAGAGCCGCTGTGAAGCCGACAGTCGTCAAATCCGGAGCCGCCGGGTCCGCGGTATTTCCGGGATCCGAAAGTCGCAAGTACAACTATTTCGAGCCCAAGGGTCGCAAGGCCACGCACTACGAGGACATGACGGTCGATGTCCAACCCGATCCCGAGCGTTATCTCCTGCAGGATTGGATCATTTCCTTTCCCGACGGAACGCCGACCTATTCCAAGGACTGGACGGCTGCGAAAAGCTCAAACTGGCATAAATTCCGTGCGGTAGACCAGGAATGGGAACGCACGCACTACCAGCGCCAGTCGACGATTTGCGGCATGGTGCAGAACACCATCGAGAACGGACGAAAATCCGGCGCGCCCGGCCGTTTCGATGCAGCCTGGGTGAAAATACTGCAGAATCATCTCGGCGCCTACAAACACGCTGAATTTGGTCTCGGCACCTCCACCATGCAGGCGCAGCGTTATGGCTACACCCAGATGGTCAACAACGCGATCCTGACCAACTCATCCTACAAGCTGCGCTTCGCGCAGGATATCACGCTCTATCTGAGCGAGATTGGCCTCGACCTCCCGGGTTTCGATGTCGCCGCGGGCAAGCAGCACTGGCTCGAGGATCCTATCTGGCAGGGCGTGCGCAAGTCGATTGAATTGGTCATGGGCTCAAACGATTATCTCGAGCAATATTTTGCCACCAACGCCGTGTTCGAGCCGTTGGTCGGCGAGCTGTTCCGCTCGGGTTTCCTGATGCAGGCGGCCTCGGCACAGGGCGATTTCATCACCCCTGCCGTCGTCTCCGCGGCGGAAGCCGATTATGAGCGCAATCTCGCCAATACCGTCGAGCTGTTTCATATCCTTGGTGAAGATCCGACGCATGGCGCTCATAATATCGCGCTGTTCAACAAATGGCTCGTAAAACATGCCGACCTCGCACTTGATGCCGCCAATCATCTGCAGCCGATCTGGTCGCAGCCACGCGTCAAGGTCGCAACATTCAGCGACGCCCTGGGACATGCGAAGAACCGCATCAAAGGTATCGCTACCGAGCTTGGCCTGAAGGTTCCGGCCAATCTCGCGTCCTAACCCGACTCGGCGCCCTTACCCAAACTCTTGAGGAGACAGACATGCTGCACGAGAACGACAACATCTTCAAATCGATGAAGGACATCACGTTCGAGGACACGATATCGCATCAATGCGGTGTCACGATGAATGACAGCGTCGAGGCACGCGCGATCGCCGACGTCATGAGCCGTCACGAGCATATCAAAGTCACGTATATGCCGGCGATGATCCGGATCGATGGCGACGGCAAGATGGAATTCAAGATGGACGAGATTTCGGAGGAGCTGGGTCGAGTCATGACTCCGCATCTTTTCGAAATTTCGACTTCGACGCATTATGGCCGCATGGTCATGACCGATGACAACACCGTCATGCTGTTCGGCGGTCACGCGCATCAGCCTACCGAGTGCGGTGAAGAAGACAGGTCGAGATGACGCTGATGCCCTCGCCTCGCCCGGTGAATCCGAGGCCGTCGGATGTCGTCGCTGCGACACTCACCGGAGCGCCGACGAGCGCACTG
>JAYVYQ010000132.1:0-9433 GCA_043784125.1 Afipia sp. | reverse complement strand
GTGAAGGCAAAGCGATCGACTTTCACCAGCAAACCGTCGTCCGGCATTTGCGCGACCGACGGCAGCGGTGTCTCGATGATCTTGCAAGTCTTCAGATCGTTGCGTGCGACGACAAACTGAGTGGATGATTTCATTTTCGCGATCCGGGTTTCTTTGCTGCGGGTTTTCGTGCCTCATTCTTTGCTGCCACCCGTGACCGTTTTGCGACGCGCGATTTGTTTGAAACGCCTTTCGTGTTTGAAACACTTTTCGATTCCGTAGGCAGAATGCCTTCGCGTTTTTTCACCGCATGATAGTAGGACCACCACAGATGCGCTGCCGCTCCGCGCAGCGGCCGCCACGGCTCCGCCAGCGGCTGCATTTCCTTCACCGTGGGCCGCGACTTCAAAGCGAGGCCGATTCGCATTGCCTCCTGAATGGCAAGATCGCCGGCGGGCCACGCGTCGCCATGACCAAGGCAAAACAAAAGATAGATGTCCGCCGTCCACGGCCCAATCCCGTGGAGTTTCGTCAAGGTGGCATGTGCCGCATCGGCGTCCTCTTCGGTCAGCACGTCGAGATTGAGCCGCTCGGCGCAGAGTTCGCGCGCGATGAATTTCAATGATTTGATCTTCGCGGCCGAGAGGCCAAGCCGGCCGAGCTTGTCGGAGCGGGCGGATTTGAGCGTTTCATGATGGAATGGATCGAAGGCGGCGTTGACGCGCCCCCAGATCGCAGCAGCGGCCTTGGTCGAGAGTTGTTGTCCGCACACGATAGCCGCAAGACCCGCGTAGCCCGGTTCACGCCGCCGCAGCGCAGGCATTCCCGCCACGGACAGGACCGGCGCGAGGCGCGGGTCGAGATTGACCAGCGCGTTGATCGCATCTTCGAGGTCAGCTTGCGTGTTAAGGTGGACTGTCATTGCTTCATAAGCATGTATGGAATTAAGTCCAAGCGCAAACCGCGCACGCAAGCCCGATCAGAGTTCACACGATGCCGCCACCCGTTTTCCGGTTTGCACCAAGTCCGAATGGATTTCTCCATCTCGGACACGCTTATTCGGCATTGCTGAATTTCGATCTGGCGCGGAAAAGCGGCGGGCGGTTTCTGCTTCGCATCGAGGACATCGATCCGCTTCGGTGTCGTCCGGAATTCGAGGACGCCATATTCGAGGATTTGGAGTGGCTTGGTATCGCGTGGAAGGAGCCTGTGCGCCGCCAGTCCGATCATCTGGACGCGTATAGCGACGGCCTCACGCGCCTTGAACACGAAGGTCTCATCTATTCTGCGTTCGAGAGCCGCTCGCAGATCAAGGCGCTGGTGCAAGCCAAAGATAAAATTTCCCCATGGCCGCGTGATCCGGACAATGGCCCGCTCTATCCGGGTGAAGCCAGATCGATGTCGCCGGATGAACGCCGCGCTAAGATCAAATCCGGCGTGCCTTACGTCCTGCGGCTCGATATGGCCGCGGCTGTTGCACGTATCGGCAAACTGTCGTGGACCGAGCAGGGCGCAGGACCCGATGGCGAATCGGGTGAGGTCGCGGCCAAACCCGAACAATGGAGCGACGTTATTCTGGGGCGCAAGGAAACGCCCACAAGCTATCATCTCTCGGTCGTTGTCGATGACGCGCTGCAGGGCGTCACGGATGTGGTTCGTGGGCAAGACTTGTTCTGGGCGACTGGCGTGCATCGCCTGCTTCAGGAATTGCTCGGCCTGCCGCAGCCTATCTACCGGCACCATCCCTTGGTGCTGGATGAAGGCGGCAAAAAACTTTCCAAATCGACGGCTGCCACGGTACTTCGCGAATTGCGCGCGAACGGCGCGTCACCGCAGAGTATCCGGCGGATGGTTGGTCTCGATTCGGTTTGATTCAAGACCCGTTGACCGACTCGACCGGGCCGGGCTCGGCGTGGCATGTTCGGTGCCGGGGGAATCATGGCGGCGAAGTCGCGCGCAAAGCGCAGTCGGCCAAAGCCTGCACGGCGAACGAAGGCGCGCGTCTCGAAAAAGCGAGCCGTGACGGCGGCTGCGAGAAAGCTTCTGGCGAAAAAAGTCGCGAAAGCTCCGAAAGCCAATGCCATCGAGACGGCGCTTGCGGCATTTGCCCATGAGGTCCGGACACCCTTGACGGGCATCCTTGCCATCAGTTCGCTGCTGGCGACGTCGGATATGGGCGAACGCGAACGCCGCTGGGTCGAGACGATCAAGGTCGGTGCGGAGCATCTGGCATCTTTGGCGACGCTGTTCGTCGATGCGGCGCGGCGCGGCGGCGCCGGCCTCCAGATTCGTCAGGATTTCTTCGATCTGCGCACGCTTGCGCGGACAGCCGGCGATTCCCTGGCGGGCCGTGCGTCAGCGAAAGGATTGAAGTCGCGGATAGCGATTGCAGACAATCTTCCCGCCTTTGTCATCGGCGATCCGGTCCGGCTCAGGGCGGCGCTCGAAAACCTGATCGACAACGCCGTCAAGTTTACCGAGCGCGGCGAAGTTGCCCTGGAAGTATCGGCGCATTCAGACAAGAAAAAACAACTGCGAATTGCGTTCGCGGTATCCGATAGCGGAATCGGCTTGTCGCTGGCCGAGATCGGGCGGCTGTTCAAGCCATTCTCGCAGGCCAATCTGAATATCGCGTCGCGTTTCGGCGGCGCAGGCCTTGGTCTCTCGTCTGTCAGACAGCTCGCGCGCGCGATGGGCGGTAACGTCTCGACGGCGCAACGCGACGGCGGCGGAACGACGTTCACGATGGTCGTGTTGCTCAAGCAAGCGGAAAAATTAGATGCGAGGCTGGACGACAGCGACACTTTATCGTTGCCGACTTCCGGATCGCTTCGCCTTCTCAGCGTCGAAGACAATCCATTCGGCCGCGTTGTGCTGAATGCAATCCTCACCGAGCTTGGTCATAAAACGGAATTCATCGGAAATGGTGAAGCCGCAGCTGAGCGAATTGCGCATGGCGCGTTCGACGCGGTGCTGATGGATATGGTGTTACCCGGAATCGACGGCATCGAGGCGATCCGCCGCGTGCGCGCTCTCGGCACGCCGCATGGGCAAATTGCGATTATCGGGGTATCGGGACGTGCAGAAGACGAACAGGCATCGCGCGCGGCAGGTGCCGACGCATTTCTCGTTAAGCCGGTATCTCCTCGGGCGTTAGCGACTGCGCTGCTTCAGGCGACCGCTGCGCGGCAGGAGTGACTTTATAATCGCGGCATTGAGTTCGCCGCCATACACGAAGATCGCCGCTATAAAATAAAGGAACACCAGCGCGATCATCACCGATGCAAGTCCCGCATAGGTCGTGACGTAATTGTCGGCGAAGCGGGCAAGGTATTGTCCAAACACAATGCCCGACACCAATGAGGCAACCATCGTGAAGATGATTCCCGGCAGTATCTGCAGAAAACCTCGGCGACCGGCCGGCAGCCACGCGTGAACAATGAACAGCGCGCTCACCAGAGCGACGGTCGCAATTCCGTAACGCGCAAATGTGAGCAAGTTCTCGTTCGGTTCGACGCGCAGCGGAATGTAGCGCCGCGCGGTGGCGAGTATAAGGGGCCCCAGCACGATCAGGAATGCCATTGCGAGAGACATGACTGCCGCGACCATGGTGTAGCCGATCGATTCGAGGCGAAGCCAATACCAGCGTCGTGGTTCGACGACGCTGTAGGCACGATTGAGCCCGACGCGCAGGCTCTCCACTCCGTTCGACGCAAAGTAGATCGCGAGCACGACGCCGATTGTCAGCGTACCGCCATTCGATTGCGTGAGGACGTTGTGAATTTCGCCGGACAAGGCGTTCGCGACTTGCGAAGGCCAGGTTTCCAGCATCAGTTCGGCTGCCTGGTCCGCGAGATCTTTTGATCCGAAAAATCCGGCGAGCGAGGTGATGACAATGAGAAACGGGAACAGCGCCATCAGCGCGGACAATGCAATATGACTCGCAATCGCCCAGCCGTCGTCGGCCAGAAACGTATAGAACGCATCGAGTGCGATCTTAAAGGCGTTATACAGATGCCTCACTTTGTCTCCCGAACCGTCACCGGTCAAATTAGCGTGCGCCGACCGCGAAGTCAGTACGGACGACGCGTGAAAAGCGCCTGTCCAGTGAATAATAATCCGCATTGGCGCACGGCGCCCGGCGGTGTTATGTAGCGGCCATGGGAACATTTCTGAGCAACATCGCCCTCCCGGTGGCCCTTGCTGCGGTCACGATTGTTTTGCTGCTGGGCCTCTTCAACATGATGCGCGGCGGCTCGCCGAACAAATCGCAGCGTCTGATGCAGTTACGCGTGCTGCTGCAGTTCGTCGCGATTGTCATAACTATGCTTGCCCTGTTCGCGCTGGGCCGATAGCGCGAAGATCAACTGCCAGCCTGGATTGGGTCATGGTCATTCTCAACCGCATCTATACCCGCACCGGCGACGACGGCACCACAGCGCTCGGCAGCGGTGAGCGGCGTCCGAAATACGATTTGCGCGTGGCGGCCTACGGCACGGTCGATGAGACCAACGCGGCTATCGGCGTCGTGCGGCTCCATCTCGATGCAGAGAAGAAAATCGACGCGATGTTGGGGCTGGTCCAGAACGATCTGTTCGACCTCGGCGCCGATCTCGCGGTTCCCCAGCGCGACGGCAAGGCTGAGCGCTTGCGCGTGCTTGCGACGCAGGTCGCGCGGCTTGAGCACGACATCGACGTTTTGAATGCTGATCTTGCGCCGTTGAATTCGTTTGTTCTGCCGGGCGGCAAGCCTGCCGCAGCCTACCTGCATCTGGCGCGCACCATCTGCCGCCGCGCCGAACGGATGGTGGTTGAACTGGCATCCCAGCCGGACGAGCCGGTCAATGGCGAGGCCGTGCAGTATCTGAACCGGCTCTCGGACTTCCTGTTCGTGGCCAGCCGCACGGTCAACGACAACGGCGCCGGCGACGTGCTCTGGGTGCCGGGGCAAAATCGCTAAGTTGCGGAATACGTATGCGTTCCTCGATTTTGGGCACTCCCGCGTTGACCGGGATTGGCCGGACCTTTAGGTTCCGCCGCCACAGATCAATCCAAACTAAAAGACGAAAGGGAACCGATGAAGGTTCTGGTGCCGGTCAAGCGGGTCGTTGATTACAACGTGAAAATTCGCGTCAAGAGCGATGGCTCTGGCGTCGAACTCGCCAATGTCAAAATGTCGATGAATCCGTTTGACGAAATCGCCGTCGAGGAAGCCCTGCGCCTGAAAGAGGCCGGCAAGGCGACTGAAATTGTGGTGGTGTCGATCGGCCCCGCGCAAGCCTCGGAGACCATCCGCACCGGTCTGGCGATGGGCGCGGATCGCGGCATCCTCGTGAAAGCCGAAGGCATCGTCGAGCCGCTGGCGGTCGCGAAGATCCTCAAGGCGATTGTCGATGAGGAAAAGCCCGGCCTCGTCATTCTCGGCAAGCAGGCCATCGACGACGACTCCAACCAGACCGGCCAGATGCTGGCAGCATTGCTCGGCTGGTCGCAGGCCACTTTTGCGTCGAAGCTCGAAGTCGACGGTTCGGATTTCAAAGTGACGCGCGAAGTCGATGGCGGTTTGCAGACCGTCAAGGTCAAAGGACCGGCCATCGTGACGACGGACCTTCGTCTCAACGAGCCGCGCTATGCAAGTTTGCCCAACATCATGAAGGCGAAGAAAAAGCCGATCGATGAGAAGACCGCCGACGGTTACGGCGTCGATCTCACGCCGCGCCTCGAGATTCTCAAGACATCCGAACCTCCCGGCCGCAAGGCGGGCGTCAAGGTCAAGGACGTCGCCGAACTGGTATCGAAACTTAAAGAAGTCGGGGCTATCTGATGGCTACGTTGCTGATTGCCGAACACGATCACGAAGCGCTCAAGGATTCCACCAACAAAGCGTTGACCGCAGCCTCCGCGCTCGGCGGTGAAGTTCACGTGCTTGTTGCCGGTGGCGGCCAAGGCACCAAGGCTGCGGCGGAAGCGGCAGCCAAACTCAAGGGCGTGACGAAAGTTCTGCTCGCCGAAAACGCGATGTACGAACACGATCTGGCCGAGCCGTTGGCCGCATTGATCGTTTCGCTTGGCGGGTCTTACGATGCGTTTGTGGCACCTGCGACGTCGCGCTTTAAGAATGTGATGCCGCGCGTGGCGGCGCTGCTCGATGTCATGCAGATTTCCGAAATCATCAAAGTTGTGTCGCCCGACACGTTCGAGCGGCCGATCTATGCGGGCAACGCGATCCAGACCGTGAAGTCGAAGGACGCCAAGAAAGTCATCACCGTGCGCACGTCCACATTTGGCGCGGCGGCCGAGGGCGGCAGCGCGTCGGTCGAGAATGCGGCTGCGGCAAGCGATCCGGCTCTGTCGAGCTTTGTCGGCGAGGAAGTTGCCAAGAGCGACCGGCCGGAACTGACTTCTGCGAAGATCATTGTCTCCGGCGGACGTGCGATGCAGAGCCGCGAGAATTTCACCAAATACATCGAGCCGCTGGCCGACAAGCTCGGTGCCGGTGTCGGCGCGTCGCGCGCCGCCGTGGACGCAGGTTACGCGCCGAACGACTGGCAGGTCGGACAGACCGGCAAGGTGGTCGCACCCGAACTTTACATCGCAATCGGCATTTCCGGCGCGATCCAGCATCTTGCCGGCATGAAGGATTCCAAAGTGATCGTCGCGATCAACAAGGACGAAGACGCGCCGATATTCCAGGTCGCGGATTTCGGTCTGGTCGCCGACCTCTATCAGGCGGTTCCAGAACTGACTGCGGCGCTTTGACATCGGGTTTGCTGGACTATGAAACGTCCTTCGGTGTTTGACGTATAACAAGAATGCGCATGGCGAGGTTCTCGCCGTGTTCGCAAGAGAGATCGAAAGACAATGGCGACAATCAAAACCGTCGGTGTGATTGGATCGGGCCAGATGGGCAACGGCATCGCGCATGTCGCGGCTCTTGCAGGCTTCGATGTCGTTCTCAATGATGTGTCCGCCGACCGCCTCAAATCCGCAATGGCGACCATCAACGGTAATCTGACCCGTCAGGTCGCCAAGAAGACCATCACCGAGGACGCCCATCAGAAAGCGCTGGCGCGCATCACGTCTTCCGAAAGCCTCGAAGGGCTTGCTGGATGCGATCTCGTGATTGAGACGGCGGTCGAGAAGGAAGAGATCAAGCGAAAGATTTTTCACGACGTCTGCGCTGTGTTGAAGCCGTCCGCGATTGTTGCGTCCAATACCTCATCGATCTCGATCACACGGCTTGCCGCTTCGACAGATAGGCCGGAGAAATTTATCGGAATTCATTTCATGAATCCGGTTCCGGTGATGGCGTTGGCTGAACTTATTCGCGGGATTGCGACCGATGACGAGACATTCGAAGCGTCGCGTGAGTTCGTCACCAAGATGGGCAAGCAGATTGCGGTCTCCGAAGATTTCCCCGCTTTCATCGTCAACCGCATCCTGCTGCCGATGATCAACGAGGCAATCTACACGCTTTATGAAGGTGTCGGAAACGTCGAGGCGATCGATGCCGCGATGAAGCTCGGCGCGCATCATCCGATGGGGCCGCTCGAGCTTGCCGACTTTATCGGGCTGGATACCTGTCTTTCGATCATGCAGGTGCTGCATGAAGGTCTGGCAGATTCGAAATACCGCCCATGCCCGCTGCTGGTGAAATACGTCGAGGCAGGCTGGCTCGGTCGCAAGTCGCAGCGCGGTTTCTACGACTATCGCGGCGACAAGCCGGTGCCGACGCGGTAACGGCGCGTGGCGCTAAAAATTAATTAACAAATCTCGAATACGTTCTCGCGGAATTCTTCCTAGCGAGTGCGTTGCCCATGGATGTATCGAGTATTGCCGCAAGTCTTGTCGCCATGCAGGCGGGCAATCTTCAGCAGCAGATCGCAACCAGCGTTTTGAAGCAGAACATCGATCAGCAGCGATCTGTGCTCCAGCTCCTTCAGCCCGCGCCCAGCGCTGCCAATCTCGCGTCCGGCGTCGGCGGTAATCTGAATATCACGGCGTAACGTCAGGTGACTGGCGTCATCCAGCCCACGCCCGCGCCACTCGGCTCAAGCAGCATCGCAATACGCCCGACATCCGGCACGTCGAAGATCGGCATCACGAGTTTCGCGCCCGCCGCCGTCGCCATCTTCCCGCGCGCATCGACATCGTCGACCGCGAGAAACGAAATCCAGCTTTCGTGGACCCCGTCAAAACGCGGATCGGCCAGCGAAAACAATCCCGCGACGGGTTGGCCGTTCACCTGCGCGACCCAATAAGTCGCGCCGTCAGGCGTTTTGCTCGCCTCGAATATCCATCCGATGGTCTCGCTGTAGAATTTCATGGCGCGCTCCGCGTTGCGCGTGCGCAGTTCGTTCCAGTGAAAATGCCCGTGTAGTGTCATAACGTACTCCTTGTTTTGAGTTGCGCGCTCGGCATCTCTCCATGCCGCGTCAAATGCGAGCGCGTAGAAATTTTTACGATGTCCTTGAAGCGGAATGACGAGGCCGTCATCCTGCTGTGTGTGATGAAAGTGCTGCCCGGCGCTAGGCCTGCTCATAGGCCTGCTTCAACTTGCCGATGTCGAGTTTTGTCATCTGCATCAGGGCTTGCACGACGTTCTGTGATTTTTTCGGATCGCCGCTCCCCATCATTTTGCCAAGAGCAGCAGGGACGACTTGCCACGAGAGGCCAAATTTATCTTTGAGCCATCCGCATTTCGATTCCTCTCCGCCGTCGGCGGTCAGCTTATTCCAGAAGTAGTCCAACTCGTCCTGGTTCTCGACGCTGATGAAGAAGGACACCGCCTCGTTGAATTTAAATTTCGGGCCACCATTCAGAGCGTTAAACTTCTGCCCTTCGAGTTCGAACGTCGCCATAAAATCATTTACAGTTTCGACTTTTGCATTGGGAAAGACCGATTTGTAAAAGGCGACGGCCTCAGGGACGTTGTTATCGAACCAGAGGAAAGGTGTGATCGAAGCCATCGGGATGTCCTTGTTGGTTGGGTAAAGTTGGATCTCACACGACATCGCTTGAATGAAATTCGTGAGCGCACGGCGGATATGGAGCCGGAAATAGTGCCTCTACGCGGTGACGATGATGTCGAACCCGCCATAGATCATGCGCTTGCCATCGAACGGCATGTTCTTCGGGTTCATCATCGCGGCCAGCCGCGGGTCTTTCATCACCTTCTTGAGCACGGCGTCGCGATGCTTGCGCGACTTGTAGGTGATCCATGAGAAGATGACGGTCTCGCCTGTCTTCAGCTTGACGCTGCGCGGAAAGGACGTCCATTTTCCTTTCTTCACGTCCTCGGCGACACATTCGCGGTAGTCGAGTGCACCGTGGTCGAGCCAGACCTTGCAGGCCTTCTTCGCCATCGTCTTGTAGGCGGTCAGCTTCTTCTTCGGCACGGGAACGATAAATCCATCGACGTATTGCATGCGATTTTCCTTCTATGGGTTCAGGT
>JAYVYQ010000131.1:0-2796 GCA_043784125.1 Afipia sp. | reverse complement strand
GGCCTTGCCCAGCGTATTCGCGATCTATCGGGCGTCGATGGTGACGGTGCGCCCTTGGTCGATAAGGTGTTCGGCATCAACCAGCCGATCCTTGCGATCAATTCCCTGCGCACCGAGACTGAGCAGTCGGAACATAAGGGCTTCGCCAATCTCCTCAAGGGCTGCTTTGGCGCAGTCCGTAATCCGCTGGCGCATCAACCCAAGATTCTCTGGGATGGTGAGGACGACGCCGCAGATTATCTGACACTGCTGTCACTGATGCACCGCAAGTTGGATGACGCAGTGAAGACGGGTTTAGGGGGAGCGCAATGAGTCAGTTCGCCTTCCTCAAACCTGAGTTTGCGCCAGTCTATGATCTGGCGCGGAAGGCGGAGACGGCTGCGCTGGCTGACCCACGCGGTGCGTGTTTCTATGCGCGTCTCGCGTTGGAAAGCGCCGTCAAATGGATGTATGACAATGACCGCAGCCTGCGGTCGCCTTATGATACGGCGCTTTCCGCGCTGATCCATGAAGGCACCTTTCGCGCCGTGGTGGGCAATGCCCTTGTCACCAAAGCGCGCATTATCAAGGATTATGGCAACAAGGCGGTGCATGATACCCGCGCCGTTGCGCCGCAGAATGCTGTCATCTGCGTGCGCGAGCTGTTCCATTTCACCTATTGGCTGGTTCACACCTATGGCCGTGGCGCACGGCCCGATGCCGCGCTGGCATTCAATGCCGAGGCACTTCCCCGCGCTGTGCAGGTGGAAGCATCCACCCTCGCCAAATTGCAGGCGCTCGCGAAGGAGAACGAGGATGGGGCCAAGGCGCTGGCCGAAGAGCAGGCCGCGCGCATTCGCAGCGAAGCAGACCGGGCTGCGCTTGATGTCGAGAATGAGCGGCTCCGCGCCGAGATCGCGGCGATCAAGCAGGCCAATCAGGCCGCGCCAGACGCACATGATTATAACGAAGATCAGACGCGCGATGCCTTTATCGACCTGTTGCTGGCCGAAGCAGGCTGGCCGCTCGATCAGGAGCGTGACCGTGAATATCCCGTAAAAGGGATGCCAAGCACATCGGGGGATGGTTTTGCGGATTATGTGCTGTGGGGCGGCGATGGCAAACCGCTTGCCGTCATCGAAGCCAAACGCACCAAGCGCGATTCCCGCGTCGGCCAGCAGCAGGCAAAGCTTTATGCCGATTGCTTGGAGGCCGAGTTTGGAATCCGCCCGCTGATTTTCTGCACCAATGGTTACGAGCATTGGCTGTGGGACGACAAACGCTACCCACCGCGTTTGGTGCATGGCTTCCTGAAGAAGGATGAGCTGGAGCTGTGGCACCAGCGCAAAACCAACCGCCGTGCCTTGTCGGCGACGAGCATCGACAGTGATATTGTCGAACGCTATTACCAGACCCGCGCCATTCGCCGCATCGACGAAGTGTTCGAGAAAGACCATCAGCGCAATGCGTTGCTGGTCATGGCGACGGGTTCAGGCAAAACGCGCACGGCCATCGCCCAGATCGACCAGTTCATGCGGGCCAATTGGGTGAAGCGTGTTCTGTTCCTGGCCGACCGTGTTGCCTTGGTTCGCCAAGCTCACAACAATTTCAAAAAGCATTTACCGTCCGCGCCGAGCGCGAACCTGATCGAAAAGCACGATCCGAAAAAGAACGACCATAATGGCGCACGCGTGTGCGTCGCCACCTATCCGACGATGATGAACCTCATCGACCAGATGCAGAACGGCCAGCGGCTCTATGGCCCAGGACATTTCGACCTGATCGTGATCGACGAGGCGCACCGATCCATCTATCGCAAATACCGCGCAATCTTCGACTATTTCGACAGCCTGTTGATTGGGCTTACCGCCACGCCGCGCGATGAGATCGACCGTGACACCTATTCGCTCTTCGAGCTTGAACGCGGCGTCCCGACCGATTCCTACGACCTTGATGAAGCCGTGGGCGATGGCTTCCTTGTGCCGCCGACCGCCGTTTCCGTTCCGCTGAAGTTTCAGCGCGAAGGCATCAAATACGACGAGCTATCCGATGCGGATAAAGAGAAGTGGGATATGCTCGAATGGGAAGGCCAGCTTCCCACGGGCGAAATCGACGCGAATGCGGTCAACAAATGGCTCTTCAATGAGGATACCGTCGATAAGGTGCTCGAACATTTGATGACCTACGGCCTGAAAGTCGCCGAGGGCGACCGCTTGGGCAAGACTATCATATTCGCCAAGAACCATGACCATGCCATGTTCATCGCCGAGCGTTTCGATGCCAACTACCCGCATCTTGCAGGGCACTTCGCGCGGGTCATCGACTTCAAAACCGAATATGCTCAATCGCTGATCGACGATTTTTTGATTCCCGAGAGAGCACCGCATATCGCCATCTCGGTCGATATGCTCGACACAGGCATCGACGTGCCCGAGGTGGTGAATCTCGTCTTTTTCAAAATCATCCGCTCCAAACCAAAGTTCTGGCAGATGATTGGGCGGGGCACCCGCCTGTCGCCCGATCTGTTCGGCGTAGGCCGGCACAAAGATCAGTTCCTCATTTTCGATTTTTGCCAGAACTTCGAGTTTTTCAATCAGAACCCGAAATTCGTCGATGGCGCACTTGGGCAATCGCTTGGGCAGCGCCTGTTCGCGGCGCGTGTTGAACTGGCATCCTTCATTCAGGACGTGCCCGAAGGGGAATTGAGCGACGGCCTTGGCCATCTCAATACCGATGTGCGCGCTCGCCTGTTTGCCGAAGTGAACGGTATGAGCCTCGATAATTTCCTTGTCCGCGCCAAGCGTAAATCGGTCGAAC
>JAYVYQ010000130.1:0-11827 GCA_043784125.1 Afipia sp. | reverse complement strand
GTGCGCGTCGAAGCCGCCTGCGGTGAGAATTTTGCCCTCGCCGGCAATGATGTCAGTGCCCGGGCCAATGATGATATTCACGCCCGGTTGAATGTCCGGATTCCCCGCCTTGCCGATGGCGGCGATATAGCCTTCTTTAATTGAGACATCGGCTTTGACGATGCCCCAATGATCGACAATCAGCGCATTGGTGATGACGGTGTCGGCCGCGCCCTGCTTGTTGGTGACTTGGCTTTGGCCCATGCCATCGCGAATGACTTTTCCGCCGCCAAACTTCACTTCCTCCCCATAGGTGGTGAAATCCTTCTCGACTTCGATGATGAGATCGGTGTCGGCGAGACGCACGCGGTCGCCAGTCGTCGGTCCGAACATGTCCGCGTATACGGAGCGCGAGATTTTCGTGGCCATCAGAGTTTCCCCATCACGTCGCCGCGAAAACCATAAACCACACGCTTGCCCGCGAGCGCCACGAGATGAACCTCGCGCGTCTGCCCCGGCTCGAAGCGCACGGCCGTACCCGCCGCGATATCCAGACGCATGCCGCGCGCTTTCTTGCGCTCGAACTTCAGCGCCGGATTGGTCTCGAAGAAGTGATAGTGCGAGCCGACCTGAATCGGCCGGTCGCCAGTATTGGCCACCGTCAGCGTCATAGTCTTGCGGCCTGCGTTCAGTTCGATGTCGCCGCTCTTGATGAAAAGCTCGCCGGGAATCATCTGCTCTCCTTAGCGAATGGGTTCATGAACGGTGACGAGCTTGGTGCCGTCGGGGAACGTCGCTTCAACCTGAATGTCGTGAATCATCTCCGCAATGCCGTCCATGCACTGGCTGCGCTTGATGACCTCCGCGCCTGACTTCATCAGTTCGGCAACCGTCCTGCCGTCCCGCGCGCCCTCAACGATGAAATCCGAAATGATCGCGATGGCCTCGGGATGGTTGAGCTTGACGCCACGGTCCAGACGGCGGCGCGCCACAATCGCAGCCATCGAGATCAGCAGCTTGTCCTTTTCGCGGGGAGAGAGATTCATGTTTGCATTATCCGGTTCAGAATTTTCAATTTAGCCACAACCGCGGTAGCCCCGACGGACTCACCCGCGCGAGAACCATCATCATGTCCGCTCGTAACCGCGCTGCATCCTGCGCGCAGAAGCGCACCAGCACAAATCCGTTCCAAGCCGAAGCGCCAACCTCGGCGCCGAATGAATCTGACGCTTCGCGAATTTTCTCGAGGAGCGACTCATCGCCCGGCACAATCAAAGCGGTGCCGATGGCGACGCCCCCATTGGCAATCGCGCGGCTCACCAATTTTCCACCGAAGTCACCATCAAGTCTCACCGTGTCGGCAAAAATCAGTTTTCCACCTCGACGCAGCCGCCAGCGATCGGTAAAACTCCCGCGCGCAATGCTCTCGTTCATCGCGGTGCGGCCAAACACGACGATCTCCGCAAGCAATAGCGACGCGGTCTCGGCAAGGTCGATATCGAATTTGCGCACGACCCGTACCTGATCGAACAGAATGGTTTCCTGCGGCAGCCACGCGATGTGCGAATCGGCTCCGGCGCGCAGCGCGATGTTGATCTGCGAGTCCGGACCATGCGAGCGGTAGATTTTCTCCGCCGCCGCCGTCGTCACCGTGAGACGCGCGCCCTCTCCGGTCGAAATATCAATGTCGAAGATATCGCCACCCGCGACGCCGCCGGCCGTATTGACGAACACCGCCGACAGCCCTTGCTGTTCAGGCGAGGGAAATCGCACACGCAGCGAGCCGGATTCGTGCAACTCACGCCGCCGCGTGATTCCATCTTGCAGATGCACGTCGAACGTCACAGCACCGCGCGCGCGATTGGCCGCGAACGTATCTGCCGATGCTGCAATCGTGCCCTGCATTTGCCCCCGCATTCGCCAGCGCAGATTTTTGTTATGGCGTCAAAGCGCCATCTGCCGGCTGATTTCTTCCGGATCGAGGTTGCTGCGGTCGCACGTGAATTTCACCGCGCCACGATCCATCACGGCGAAATTGTCACCCAACTCGCAGGCAAAGTCGAGATACTGCTCAACCAGAACGATGGCGATGGTGCCGAGGCTGCGCAGATAGGAGATCGCGCGGCCGATGTCCTTGATGATCGACGGCTGGATGCCCTCGGTCGGCTCGTCCAGCAGAAGCAGCTTCGGACGCATGACGAGCGCGCGCCCGATCGCCAGTTGCTGCTGCTGGCCGCCCGACAAATCGCCACCGCGCCGCCCTAGCATGGTCTGCAGCACAGGAAACAGCGAGAACACATCCTCGGGAATGCTGCGCTGGTCGCGCTTGAGCGGCGCAAAGCCAGTCTTGAGATTTTCCTCGACGGTCAGTAACGGGAATATCTCGCGCCCCTGAGGCACAAACGAAATCCCCTTGCGCGCGCGCTCATAGGGCTTGAGGTTCTTGATGTCCGCGCCGTCGAATGTGATCGAGCCATCCTTGATCGGATATTGCCCGACCATCGCGCGCAGCAAACTTGTTTTACCGACACCGTTGCGTCCGAGCACGCAAGTCACCTTGCCGGGTTCGGCCACCAGCGAGACGCCGCGCAGCGCCTGTGCGGCGCCGTAATAGAGTGTGATGTCTTTGACGTCGAGCATGATCAGCGTCCCAAATACACTTCAATGACGCGCTCGTTGGCCGATACCTGATCGAGCGAGCCTTCCGCCAAAACCGAACCTTCGTGCAGGCACGTCACCCGCACGCCAAGCTCGCGCACGAATGTCATGTCGTGCTCGACGACAACGACGGTCTTTTCCTTGTTGATCTCTTTCAACAGCTCGGCGGTCTGATGCGTTTCCACGTCGGTCATGCCGGCGACAGGTTCATCGACCAGCATCAGCTTCGGATCCTGCGCCAGCAGCATGCCGATCTCCAGCCACTGCTTCTGGCCGTGCGACAGATTTCCGGCAAGGCGATGGCGCGAGTCCGCAAGGCGAATGGTTTCCAGCACCTTGTCGATGCGTTCGCGCTCGTGGGGTGTTTCGCGCCAGAACAAGGTCTTGCCGACCATGTGGCTGGTCTTCAACGCAAGCTGAAGATTTTCTTCAAGCGTCTGACTGTCGAACACAGTGGGCTTCTGGAATTTGCGACCGATACCGAGTTCGGCGATCTGCGTCTCGTCGAGGCGCGTGAGATCCGTCACACCATCGAACAGCACATCGCCCTCGTCCGGCTTGGTCTTGCCGGTGATGATGTCCATCATCGTTGTCTTTCCGGCACCGTTCGGTCCGATGATCGCGCGCATTTCACCGGGCGCAATCGTCAACGACAGATTGTTAATCGCGTGAAAGCCGTCGAACGACACATGCACGCCGTCGAGATACAGCATGGCGGATGTCGCGCGGTCATCCATGACGTTCATGACGCTACTCCGCCGGTTTCAGTAACGCCGTCTTCCTTTGCGGCGCTCGCCGCATTCGCGGCCAGAGCGCGCTTTTCTTGCCACGGTTCCCACCAGCCCTTGACGGTGCCGACGATGCCCTTCGGCAGCAGCAGTGTGACGAGAATGAACAGCGCGCCCAGCATGAACAGCCAATATGGCGCGAGAGACCCGGACGTGAAAACCGTCTTGGCATAATTGACGACGACGGCGCCGAGCGCCGCGCCGATCAGCGTGCCCCGTCCGCCGACCGCGACCCAGATGACAGCCTCAATTGAATTGCCCGGTGCGAATTCGCCCGGATTGATGATGCCGACCTGCGGCACGTAGAGCGCGCCCGCGACGCCGGCCATGCAGGCCGACAGTGTAAACACGAACAGCTTGTAATTCTCGACGCGGTAGCCAAGGAAGCGCGTGCGCGATTCCGCGTCGCGGATCGCGATCAGCACTTTGCCAAGTTTCGAGGTGACGATGGCGCGGCAGATCAGGAACGCGAGCGCCAGCGCGAGGCAGGACAATATAAACAGCGCGGCGCGCGTGCCCTGCGCCTGCACGTTGAAGCCTAGAATATCTTTGAAGTCGGTCAGGCCGTTATTGCCACCGAAGCCGAAATCGTTGCGGAAGAAGGCGAGCAGCAGCGCGTAGGTCATCGCCTGCGTGATGATCGACAGATACACGCCGGTGACGCGCGAACGGAATGCGAGCCATCCGAAAGCGAATGCAAGCAGTCCCGGCACCAGCAGCACCATTAAGGCTGCAAACCAGAACATATCGAAGCCGTACCAGTACCACGGCAGCTTCGGGTAGTTCAGAAACACCATGAAGTCCGGCAGGATCGGATTACCATATACGCCGCGCGACCCGATCTGACGCATCAGATACATGCCCATCGCATAGCCGCCGAGCGCGAAGAACGCGCCGTGACCGAGCGAGAGAATGCCGCAATAGCCCCAGATCAGATCGATAGAGAGCGCGAGAATTGCGTAGCAGACATACTTTCCGAACAACGCCACCAGATAAGTCGGCACCTGAAACGGTGAGGATTCCGGCAGCAGCAGATTCGACAACGGGACGAAGATGCCGACTGCAACGACGATCAGCAAAAATATTGTCGCGCTCTTGTTGAGCGAACGGGTCAACAGATACGGCGTCATGCTTCGATCGCCCGGCCCTTGAGCGCGAACAATCCGCGTGGCCGCTTTTGAATAAAGAGAATGATGAGAACCAGAATGGCGATCTTCGCCAGCACCGCGCCCGCCACCGGCTCAAGGAATTTGTTGGCCATGCCGAGCGAGAGCGCGCCGATCAGAGTGCCCCACAGATTGCCGACGCCGCCAAACACAACGACCATGAACGAATCGATGATGTAGCTCTGGCCCAGATTCGGACTGACGTTGTCGATCTGCGACAGCGCCACGCCCGCGATGCCTGCGATCCCGGAGCCTAGGCCGAAGGTGAGCGCGTCGACACGCGATGTCGGGATGCCCATGGAGGCCGCCATGCGGCGATTTTGAGTGACGGCACGCATTTCAAGCCCGAGTGCGGTGAAGCGCAACATCGCTTGCAAGACGAAGAACACCGCGATGGTGAAAACGACGATCCACAGCCGATTATAAGTGATCGTCATCTGACCGACTTCGAACGCACCCGACATCCACGACGGATTGCCGACTTCCCGATTGGTCGGGCCAAATGCGGTTCTCACCGCCTGCTGGATGACAAGCGACAATCCCCATGTCGCAAGCAGCGTCTCCAGCGGACGGCCGTAAAGAAAGCGAATGATGGTGCGCTCGATCAGCACACCGATCAGGCCCGCGACAAGAAAGGCGAGCGGCAGCGCGATCAGCAGCGAATAGTCGAACAGACCCGGATAGCTGGTACGGATGATTTCCTGCACCATGAAAGTGACATAGGCGCCGATCATCACCATTTCGCCATGCGCCATGTTGATGACGCCCATCACGCCGAAGGTGATGGCAAGACCGATGGCGGCAAGCAGCAGCACAGAGCCGAGCGACAGCCCGTACCAGGCGTTCTGCGCGACCGCCCAGATCGCCAGCGTGTTGTTGATTGAACCGATTGCGGCAACCGCTGCGCGCGCAACCGCCGGCGGCTGATCCGGCGGAAGGCTGGTCAGCATCGCGAGCGCATCTTGATCTCCGCGCGCGCGGATCACCGAAACGGCGTCGAGCTTGTCCACCTCGCTCGCATCGGCCTTTGACAGCATGATCGCGGCTTTGGCTTCCGCAAACGCGCGTTTGGCGTTGGCGTTGCTTTCCTTTTTGATCGCGCCTTCGATCACCGGCAGGAACGCCTCATCGGGCGATTTGAAAACCGATTGCGCCGCACCGATGCGCGTCGCAAGACCGGGCGCCAGCAGGTTCAACCCGCCGAGAGCTGCTTCCAAGACACCGCGCAGACGGTTGTTGAGGCGGACGGCATCTGCCGTCGATGGCATTTCGGCCACCGCCGCGCCGCTCGTGGCATCGACGATCTTGTCGTCGGTTGTCTTGATGAAAACCTTCTTGCTTGCGGGATCGGCATAGAGCCGCTCGTCCTGCAGCGCATTGACGATGTTGAAGGCCCGCGCATCGCCGCTGGTGGCGACTTCGCCGATGGCGTCCTGTGTATCGGAAAATGAATCGTTTGCGAATTTTGCAACCGCGTCTTCAAAAGATCCCGCCAGAACGGGCAGGCCCGAGACTGCGATCAGCAACAGCGCGACGATGACAGCACGGCAACGCGCAGTGAAATTTGTAAGCTTGAGACTTGCGAACACGTGACCACCCCGGGCGGAGAGAAAAGGAAGGCGGCGACGGCCGCCGCCTTCCGATTTGCTGGATCAAGTCGTCAGCCGATCAGGAACTCTGACCGCCGCACTTGTTGGTCTTGACGTTGAAGTTTCCGCACTTCTTGCCGACCCAATCGCCGATGAGATCCTTGGAGCCATCAAGCTCCTTCGACCATGCATCGCCGGGCACGAGGCCAGGGGTCTTCCACACCACGTCGAACTGTCCATTGCCTTTGATTTCGCCAATGAACACAGGCTTGGTGATGTGGTGGTTCGGCAGCAGCTTGGACACGCCGCCCGTCAGGTTCGGCGTCTCGGTGCCGGGAAGTGCATCGATGACCTTGTCGGCATCCACGGACTTCACCTTCTCGACAGCCTTCACCCACATGTTGAAGCCGATAACGGTGGCTTCCATCGGGTCGTTGGTCGTGCGCTTCGGGTTCTTGGTGTAAGCCTGCCAATCCTTGATGAACTTCTCGTTGGCAGGCGTCTTGATCGACTCGAAGTAGTTCCACGCGGCCAGATGGCCGACGAGAGGCTTGGTGTCGATGCCGGCGAGTTCTTCTTCACCCACCGAGAACGCGACAACCGGAATGTCCTTCGCCTTGATGCCCTGATTGCCGAGCTCCTTGTAGAAAGGAACGTTGGCGTCGCCGTTAATGGTCGAAACCACAGCGGTCTTCTTGCCGGCCGAGCCGAACTTCTTGATGTCCGACACGATCGTCTGCCAATCCGAGTGGCCGAACGGCGTGTAGTTGATCATGATGTCTTCCTGCTTGACGCCTTTCGACTTCAAGTAGGCTTCGAGGATCTTGTTGGTGGTGCGCGGATAGACGTAGTCGGTGCCCGCGAGAACCCAACGCTTCACCGAGCCGCCGTCCTTGCCCATCAGATAATCGACGGCAGGGATAGCCTGCTGGTTCGGAGCCGCACCGGTGTAGAACACGTTGCGTTCGGATTCTTCACCCTCGTACTGCACTGGATAGAACAGGATCGAGTTCAATTCCTTGAACACCGGCAGCACGGACTTGCGCGACACCGAGGTCCAGCAGCCGAACACGACGGCGACCTTATCCTTGGTGATCAGCTCGCGTGCCTTTTCGGCGAACAGCGGCCAGTTCGAAGCAGGGTCAACAACTACGGCTTCGAGCTTCTTGCCCAACACGCCGCCCTTCTTGTTCTGCTCATCGATGAGGAACAGAACGGTATCCTTCAGCGTCGTTTCGCTGATCGCCATGGTGCCGGAGAGCGAGTGAAGTACGCCGACCTTGATGGTGTCGTCGGCAGCCTTCGCCCCGCCTACGCTGGCAAGACCGAGAAAAAGACCGGCGGTCGCGGCCAGCCATTTACGACGGCTGAATGGCGCGGCCACAGCGGTGTTGAAATGCTTGTACATACGATGTCATCTCCCTGACGCAGACATGAAAACTGCGAGGCGGCCCCAAGACGCCCGCGTTAACGGAATCGCAAGAACCATGCCACGGTCTGCATACACATCAAGATATTGATTTATTTAATGTATTCCTGTTTTCGTCAAAATTTTGGGAGATACCGCTCATAAATCGGGCAAGAATTTTGACTATCGGTCGGGCAAAATGCTTATATTTTATGCAATTAAGCCGAGGTGTCTAAAAAATTTGCACCGGACTTTCGCCCCGCTGGAATTCGGCGCAGGGCCTGCGAAAGCATCCCGTTGGAAATCCGGCCATCCACGGAGGGCGGCTGCCACATTCACCTTGAAAGCGCCGCGTTCCTGTTCCATATCAACGGCACGACCTTGAGAATCATCGGGTCTTTGCGAGCCGCGTGTTCTGATCCCGTTTACGGTTTCTGGCTTGCCCCTTCAGCTAACCAAAACCGACGCCCCAGACACGCGGGTGTCTCAGACACCCCGTTCGCACCCGACAATTGTCGGGCGCGCGCCATGACTCATAGAAAGATCACCTTTTGACCTCCTTTCAGGATTTCGGCCTCGCCGATCCACTCTCGCGTGCTCTTCAAGAAGAGAACTACCACACGCCCACGCCCATCCAGGCTCAGACCATTTCCATTGCAATGACCGGACGCGACATCGTCGGCATCGCTCAGACCGGCACGGGCAAGACCGCAGCGTTCGCGCTGCCGATCTTGCATCGCCTGCTGGAAAACCGAATCAAACCGCAGCCGAAGACTTGCCGCGTGCTGGTCCTCAGCCCAACCCGCGAATTGTCGGGTCAGATTCTCGAGAGCTTCAACGCCTATGGCCGGCACATGAAGCTCACTTCGACGCTCGCCATCGGTGGCGTGCCGATGGGCCGCCAGGTCCGCTCGATGATGCCTGGCGTCGATGTGCTCGTCGCCACACCGGGCCGCCTGCTCGATATGGTTCAGGGCAATGCACTCAAGCTCGGTCAGGTCGAGTTTCTCGTCCTCGACGAAGCCGACCGCATGCTCGATATGGGCTTCATCAACGACATCCGCAAAATCGTCGCCAAGCTTCCCGCCAAGCGTCAGACGCTGTTCTTCTCGGCCACCATGCCGAAGGACATCGCCGATCTCGCCGACCGCATGCTGCAAAATCCCGCCCGCGTCGCCGTGACGCCGGTCGCGTCCACGGTCGAGCGCATCACCCAAAAGGTTTTGCAGGTCGATCATTCGGCCAAGCCAGCCATTCTCGCGCAGCTTCTGAAGTCCGAGCAGGTCAACCGCGCGCTGGTGTTCACACGCACCAAGCACGGCGCCGACAAGGTCGTTAAGAGTCTGGTGAAAGCCGGCATACCCGCCGAGGCCATCCACGGCAACAAATCGCAGAACCATCGTGAGCGCGTGCTTGCGGCGTTCCGCACCGGCGAAATCCGCACTCTTATTGCCACCGACATCGCCGCCCGCGGCATCGACGTCGATGGCATCAGCCACGTCATCAATTTCGATCTCACCAACATTCCCGAAACCTACGTGCATCGCATCGGCCGCACCGCGCGCGCCGGCGCTGAAGGCACCGCGATCTC
Source organism: Afipia sp. (assembly GCA_043784125.1). Lineage (GTDB taxonomy): Bacteria > Pseudomonadota > Alphaproteobacteria > Rhizobiales > Xanthobacteraceae > Afipia. The sequence goes on along the minus strand of JAYVYQ010000130.1, from coordinate 2,648 downwards.
GCTGGTCGCAGGGGCTGAGGAACTGGGTTATCTGCGCGATATCGAAAAGCTGATCCGCATCACGCTGCCGAAGGAAGACCGCCGCACGCCTGGCGGTCAGCGTCCGGCTCCGGCCGCCGCCCCGCAGCAAAATCGCGGGCAGCGTCCGCACGGTCATTCGCCGCGCGCGAATGACGGCGCACCGGGATCGCAAGGTCCGCGCCGCCGTCGCCGTCCAGGCGGTGGCAACGGCATGGTCCAGACCCAGCGCCACGAAGGTGGCCGTCACGAGCAGCCGCGCTCGCAAGGCAATACCAAGGGCGACGGCATTCAGGGCGTTGCATTCCTGCATCGCGAGAGCCGTCCTGCTCAGTCGCAGCCCGGTTCGCAGCAAAAGCGCAACCAGCGCCCGCATCGTTCGTAATCGGATTTCGCAAACGCATTGAGAGGACTTGGAGACCCTTATGGCCAAAGAAGAACTGATCCAGTTCGAAGGACTCGTGACGGAAATTCTTCCCGACGCGCGCTATCGCGTTCAGCTCGACGCCGGACACGAAATCGTCGCCTACACGGCGGGAAAGATGAAGAAAAACCGCATCAAGACGCTGGCGGGCGACCGCGTAACGATCGAGATGTCGCCCTACGATCTTGAAAAGGGCCGGCTGATTTTCCGCCACAAGGACGAGCGTCCGAGCGGTGGACCGCCCCGCGGCACGCCGCCACGCGGCCAGTTCCGCCGCCGCTAATCCGGCCATTCTGAACACGCAGAGATCGCGCGCAGTGACTTTCACCGCGCGCGATTTCGCCGCGCTTTGACGATCCGGCGGGACAAAAAACGCGCCGCCTCAGGATTGTTTTGAGTTGTCAGTTCACGTAATATTGAAAAATCGATCTTCGGCCGGACGACATGCACGCCACCGGTACAGCCGGTTTAACGCTGACGACCTCTTCCAAATTTCGATCTCACCGGCCCATTTCACCCAATTCGGAATGGGCTTCTATCTATCTACTTGAGAAGGACTACCCCCGTGAGCATGGGAACAGTGAAGTGGTTTAACGCGACCAAGGGTTTCGGTTTCATTCAGCCGGATGACGGCGGAAATGACGTGTTCGTTCACATCAGCGCCGTCGAGCGCGCTGGTCTGGGCACCCTGCGCGAAGGCCAGAAGATCTCTTACGAAATCGTAGCGGATCGCCGTTCGGGCAAATCGTCGGCCGACAATCTCCGCGCCGCCGGTTGATTTAGATTTTCGCAGCCTCGGCTGCGAAGCTCTAACCGGCCTCGAATGACACAAATGGAAAGGGCCGCGCATGCGCAGCCTTTTTTATTGCCACACGGAATTGGATAAGACTGTCAGGTCGCGGAGCGTGTCACGCTCGTCGATTGCCGCGGACGGGTGTAGCACTGGTCTGTCAGCGTCACGGCCGTCTTCATCACATAACCCACAGCCGGCGTGTAGACGTAGCTGATCTCGCTCCAGATCAGCTGCGTGTTGTTCACAATGAGGCCGGCAGGAACAGTGACGGTAGAGCCGACCGCGCGTCCGGCGATGCCCTGGCCATCGCTCCACGCAACCGTCGCCTGTCCTGACCCATTGATGCTGACTGCCGACACCCGCAACGTCATCGGCGTCCCCGAATAGGGTGTCATGATCGCTGACCCCATAGTGAAAAAATTCGAGATGTTGAGATTGGTCACATTCGTGTTCTGTGACACGAGATCCGAGAGCGTGCGCGCGGTGATCGTGACCTTACGGTCGGCAGCGACGCCGTTAGACAATTCGATCGTTCCAAAGAAGATCACCAGCATCAGCGGAACGATGAAGACGAATTCGATCGCCGCCATGCCGCCGGTATCGCGCTTCAGGCGCGTGGCGTGACGCTTCAGCTCAGTCCAGAATTTCATGTTCGCAATCGTTGTCATGATTTAACCGTCAAGGTTCGACCTGGAACGCCGCCGTCGCCGCCAGCAACCGATAGGGAGAAGTGGTGCCGCGGCCGATATTTGCGATGTTGTAGCCGAGCTTGGTGACAAACAGCGGCCACTGGTAGAAAGCGCGGACCACGACGGTGTCGCCGGGGTTCGATGACTGATACGTGAAGTTGTTGACGAAGTTGCCGCCGGCGTCGATCGGATCGGTGATCGTCACCGTCGAGAACGACGAATAGGTCTTTACGTCGACATAGACGTTTGCGCAGGCGAACAATACCGCGACGCGGTTGCAAAGGTCCGTCTTGAACTGTGCCTGCGTCATCCCGGAATCCTGCGCCTGATGCGTCATCATCAAGCGGGCCGAATCCTGCGTACCGGTCTCAAGTACCTGGCCTGCAAAAAATACCAGCGCCGATTCGATGATCGCAAAGATCAGCGCGAAAAACATCGGCGCGATGAATGCGAACTCGACGGCCGCAGACCCGCGCTGATTGCGGCGAAAACGTCGCAGCGAGGCGTTGATGGCGGCGGGAGAGATCATCGGAGTTTCCTCAGGAGCAACACTAAATAGCTACCGGTGAGACTAACCGACATTGATTGTTGAATGCTTGCGCCCGATCACGACAACATAAGCCGCGGCGCGTTCCCTCGCGGTTCCTTCGGCGGCTCATAAATGTGCAGAGGGAACCAGCGTTTGAACGTTTTCGTACCTCATTCATTGTGACCACTCGCCTAC
>JAYVYQ010000129.1:0-3276 GCA_043784125.1 Afipia sp. | reverse complement strand
ATCTAAGTATCGGCACTGGATAGTCCTGCAGGCAACACAGCGCAATTGCGCAGCGCCCTTCGTGCCATGCAGAAATGCCGCGCAGGGACGTTAGGCGAAGTGCCGAACCAGCGCGAGACCTGTGACGAGGCCGAGAATGGATAGAACAACCGAACCCACGACATAGAATGTTGCCAACCCCAACTCACCGCGTTCATAGAGCAGGACCGCGTCCAGCGAGAATGCCGAGAATGTCGTGTAACCGCCGAGAATTCCGGTCATCAGGAACAGCCGCCAAGGCTGCGATGCCTCGCCCTTGAAGGTGAGATAGCCGGCGATCAGGCCCATCACCAACGAGCCCGTGATGTTGATGACGAACGTGCCGTAAGGAAAGTTGGTGCCGCAGGCGCGGGCACAGCCGATGTTGATCGCATGCCTCAGCGACGCGCCGATGCCGCCGCCGAAAAAAACAAGAAGATATGACATCTGACGTCTCGCAATCATGGGAGAATGAAAGGCGGGGCCGCATCGCTGCAGCCCCGCGAGATCATAGTCGCATGGATAACTCTTGTCACACAGCTTTCGAGAAAAGCTGATCGACATAGTCCCAGTTCACGAGGCTGTCGACGAATGCCTTGAGATAGTCCGGGCGGCGATTGCGATAGTCGATGTAGTAGGAGTGCTCCCACACATCGACGCCGAGAATTGGCGTCGCGCCATGCACCAGCGGATTTTCACCGTTCGGCGTCTTGGAAATTTCCAGCTTTCCGTTCTTCACCGAAAGCCATGCCCAGCCGGAGCCGAACTGGCCGACGCCTGCGGCCGCGAAATCGGTCTTGAATTTCGCGAGGCCGCCGAGGTCCTCATCAATTTTCTTGGCGAGCTTGCCGGGCAGCTTGTCGCCGCCGCCGTTCGGCTTCATCCAGTTCCAGAAATGCAGATGGTTGTAGTGCTGGCCGGCATTGTTGAACACCGCAGGGTTCTTCCCCAAGGAGCCCTTGACGATGTCCTCGAGAGACTTGCCCTCGAATTCCGTGCCCTTGATGGCGTTGTTGCCGTTGGTCACGTAGGCCTGATGATGCTTGTCGTGATGATATTCGAGCGTTTCCTTCGACATGATTGGCGCGAGGGCATCATGAGCGTAAGGCAGATTGGGGAGCGTAAAGGTCATGGCAATGAATCCGAAATGATGGGTGACGACGTGTCAACGCCGTCACTTATAGATGGTTTCATGGTGCCGAAACAGAAGATATGCCGCTTGAAATCGCGGCCAAACGTCAGACGGCGCTGGGTACCGCTCGCCCGAATTCGTCCTTGGCTTTCGGCGGACGGACGTTCATCAGCATTTGCATCGATCCAGCCAGAAGGCCGATGATAACGGCGCCTTTCCAGGCCACGTCATAAGTGCCGAGCTTATCGAAAATCAACCCGCCACCCCACGCACCGATAAACGATCCGACCTGGTGGCTGAAGAATGCCACGCCGGTAAGCGTCGCCATGAAGCGCAGGCCGAACAATTGCGCCACCAGACCGTTGACCAGCGGCACGACGCCGAGCCAGAGCGAACCCATGACGGCAGCGAACACCAGCGTCGATGTCGAGGTCGCCGGCAGCGTAAAATACGTCGCGATGGCAATCGATCGGACGATGTAAATACCACCGAGCAGAAACTGCTTGGGATAGATGCCGCCGAGCCAGCCGAATGCATACGATCCGAACACGTTGAACAATCCGATCAGCGCCAGCGCGGATGCTCCGAGCGATGGATCGAGACCGCAGATCGCCAGATAATTCGGCAGATGCGTCGTGATGAAGACCAGTTGCAAGCCGCAGACGAAAAACGCGATCGACATGACGACGTAACCGGAATGTCCAAGCGCTGACTGCATCACAGCGCCGAGCGACTGATTGATGTCATCGGCCTTGTCGATCTCAATCTTGTCCGCTTTGCCGGCACTGAAAGCCGACGGCAGCATCACAGCCGCAAGGGCGAGAAATCCGACAAGTGCCATCTGCCAGCCGGCATTCGTAATCAGCGTCTGTGCCAGTGGCGACGCGATGATGAGGCCAAGCGAACCGGCAGCGGAGATTGCGCCCATGGTCACGCTTCGCTTCGCAGCGGATACGGTGCGCGCCGCGACCGTCATGCTCATGCTGGACGCGGTACAGGACAGGGCGATGCCGATGCAGATACCCATTCCGAATATGAGCGGCAGAACCGTGGTCGAAAGCATCATCGTCACAAGACCGACGACATAGATCACCACACCGCTCAACATGACGTAACGCGACCCGTAACGATCGGCAAAGATGCCAACGAATGGCTGCGTGATGCCCCAAACGATGTTAGAGATCGCGGTCGCCAGCGAAAAGTCCGCCGTCGTAATCTGGGTACTCTGCAGGATCGCCGGCTGAAACAGGCCGAAGCTCTGCCGCATGCCCATCGACAGGCTCAGCATCACGGATGCGCCGATCAGGATGGACCACTTCTGGTAGGACGTGAGTTGTGCGGCGTGCATCTCGAAATAGCTCCGATTATCGCTTGCATTTTGCCATTGGAGTCGGCGTTTTACCATCCGGCGCGCGGGCAATGCTGATACGCGCAGCGAAATGGCAGGCGGAAAATGAGCATCGAAATCGATATTCAAACCGGCGATGCATCGTGGCCGCTGGCCAAATCATTAGTTTTGGCAACTTTTCCGCCCGAAGCCGCAACGATATTGCCGACAGGCCCGGTGCAATGGGGCAACCCGGATTTGCGCGTCCTGATCGAGGACGATGCAGAAGTGGTCTGCCATGTCGGAATTTATCGCCGCGCCGGCACGTGGAAAGGCCGCAAGGTTCGCATTGGCGGCATTGGCGGCGTCGCGACGCATCCGGACCATCGGCGCCGCGGTTATGCGGGCCTCGCACTGACAGCCGCGATCCAGACGCTACGCGATGAGAAGGCCATCGATTTCGTGCTGCTGGTCTGTCAGCCGCATAATTTCGCATTTTACGAAAAACGCGGCTGGCATGCCTTCGGCGGCGAATTGTTTGTCGAGCAGAAGGACCAGCGCGTCCGGTTCGATGCGATGACGCCTTATGTCTTCGACATCCGCTACGGTCCGCGCGAGGGCGTCATCGATCTTTGCGGACTGCCTTGGTGACAAAAACAAACCCCTGAAAACATCATGTTTTCAGGGGTCCGTTCCGAACTTGGTTGCGGGGACAGGATTTGAACCTGTGACCTTCAGGTTATGAGCCTGACGAGCTACCGGGCTGCTCCACCCCGCGATAAACCTTAGCAAAGCCTCG
>JAYVYQ010000128.1:0-9724 GCA_043784125.1 Afipia sp. | reverse complement strand
GCCAAGGGCGGCGCGACGGTGGCGCTGGCAGACAAGGACGGCGGCACGTTGCTGACATATAATGTGGAGGCCCAGATCGGCGGCAAGCTCGCCCAACTTGGGCAGCGGCTTATCAGCGGCTCGGCCAAGAAATTGGCGGACGACTTTTTCGCGAAATTTGCCGACGCCGTGAAAGCGGGCTGACGGTCCTTTTCGCATATCAGGCCACCCCGCAAATCAAGCCTTCTTGTTCCGCGATATGGCGGCATGAGGTTGCTCATTGCGACATTGGCCCATATTATGGATTTGGAACGATTTTAAAGACTTTTGCACCGCGCCATGCGGCGCGTTCAAATAACAAGCAAGCCGACAGACAGAGAGTTTTGATGGCCAAGATTTCACTGATCGTGAACGGCAATCCCGTGACCGCCAATATCGATCCGCGCACCCTGCTGGTTCAGTTTCTGCGCGAGAATCTGAAACTCACAGGCACGCATGTCGGTTGCGACACCTCGCAATGCGGCGCGTGCATCGTGCATCTCGACGGCAAGGCTGTGAAAGCCTGCACGACGCTGGCGGTGATGGCGGACGGGCACGAGGTCAAGACCATCGAAGGTTTGGCTGCTGACGGCGCGCCGCTGCACCCGATGCAGGAAGCGTTTCGCGAACATCATGGCCTGCAATGCGGCTTCTGCACGCCGGGGATGATTATGACCGCCGTCGATCTCGTCCACCGCAAGGGTCATGATTTGTCGGACCACACCATTCGCGAAGAGCTTGAAGGCAATCTCTGCCGCTGCACCGGATATCAGAATATCGTGGTGTCGATCGCAGCCGGCGCCAAGGCGATGGCGAAGTCGGACCTGGCGTAAGGATTTTCCATGTACGAATTCAAATATCATCGTCCCGGCTCGGTCCGTCAGGCCGCCAATCTCCTCATCAAGAATGAGGATGCCAAATTGATCGCGGGCGGTCACACGCTGGTGCCGGTGATGAAGCAGCGCCTTGCCAACCCGCCGCATCTCGTCGATCTGTCGCACATCGAAGGCCTGAACGGCATCGAGATGAAAGGGCGAAGCCTTGTGATTGGCGCGACCGCGACCCACGCAGCCGTGGCGTCGTCGGCGATTGTCGGCGAAGCCATTCCTGCACTCGTCGAGCTTGCAGGGCTGATCGGCGATCCGGCGGTGCGTCACAAGGGCACTATCGGCGGTTCGCTCGCCAATAACGATCCGACCGCGGATTATCCGGCGGCTTGTGTTGCGCTTGGTGCGACTATCGTCACCAACAAGCGCAAGCTGAAGCCGGAAGAATTCTTTCAGGGTCTTTTCACGACGGCGTTGGAAGCCGATGAAATCATCACCAAGGTGATGTTTCCGATTCCGAAGAAGGCCGCGTACCAGAAATTTCGTAACCAGGCCTCGCGCTATGCGCTGGTCGGCGTGTTCGTCGCCAAGCGTCCATCCGATGTGCGTGTTGCTGTGACGGGAGCAGGCGGCAACGGAGTGTTTCGCGTAACGTCATTTGAGGAAGCGCTGAAGAAAAGATTCTCACCAAAGGCACTCGACGGCCTCGTCGTGTCTGCCGATGGCCTGAACAGCGATCTTCACGGCAGCGCGGAATATCGCGCGCACCTCATTCAGGTTCTGGCTCGCCGTGCCATGGAAGCGGCAACTGCGAAATCTTGAGGGTTTCTGATTTGGAGTCTTTATGAGTAAGGTTTCGGCGATTCCGTCTTCCGTGGATGCGACGCTCGACCTGCTCACCAGTCGTGGCTATCTCGCCGAGCGTTCGTTGGCGACAGTCGTATTCCTGTCGTTGCGGATGGGGCGTCCTTTGTTTCTCGAGGGCGAGGCCGGCGTCGGCAAGACCGAAATCGCCAAGGTCTTGAGTGCCGCGCTTGGCCGCAAGCTGATCCGCCTGCAATGCTATGAAGGGCTCGATGTCGCATCCGCTGTATATGAGTGGAACAGCGCCGCCCAGATGATTGCCATCCGGCTTGCCGAAGCCAGCGGCGAGACCGACCGCGAACAATTGTCGAGCGACATTTTTGCTGAAAAATATCTCATCAAGCGACCGTTGCTGCAGGCACTCGAGCCGGATGTCGCCGGTCCGCCAGTATTGCTGATCGATGAGATCGACCGCGCGGACGAAGCGTTCGAGGCGTATCTGCTGGAAATTCTCAGTGACTTTCAGGTTTCGATTCCCGAATTGGGCACCGTGAAAGCCCCGCAGCCGCCAATCGTCATCGTGACGTCGAACCGCACCCGCGAAATTCACGATGCATTGAAGCGCCGCTGTCTCTATCACTGGGTCGATTATCCATCGGCCGAACGCGAGCTTGCGATTGTAAAGTCACGCGTACCCAACATTGGCGCGAAGCTATCAGAACAAGTCGTCGGATTCGTGCAGGCATTGCGCGAGCAGGATCTGTTCAAGGTGCCGGGCGTTGCCGAAACCATCGACTGGGCGACGGCACTCACGGAACTCGACGCGAAGTCGCTTTCACCACAGGTTGTCGGCGATACCCTCGGCGCGTTGCTGAAATATCAAGATGACATCGGCCGCATGCAGGGTGACGCGCTGAATAAAGTCATCAAGGAAGCCGTTAGCGATCAGGCATGATCCCGAAAAGTGGGCACCGGTTTTCGGAATAGATCATGCCCAATAAATTGAGGACGTTCATGTCTGGCGATACCGACAACCCTGCGACCGGACAAATCGCCGATAACGTCATCGGCTTTGCGCGTGCGCTGCGCGTCGCGGGATTGCCGATTGGGCCGGGTGCGGTGATCGACGCGCTCAAGGCAATGCGGCTGATCGATATCGGCAACCGTCAGGATTTATTCACGACGCTGGAATCGATTTTCGTCAAGCGCCACGAACATGCGCTGGTGTTCGCGCAGGCGTTCGATCTGTTCTTCCGCCGCGAGCAGGGCAACATCCACATGCTGGATTCGGTGCCGCTGCCGCGCGAAGCGCAAAAACCGCCGCCGCCGGCCTCGCGTCGCGTACAGGAGGCGTTCGCACAAAGCCGGAGTATCGATGCGCCTGATGTTGAGGAAAAGAATGTGCAGTTATCGGTGTCGGACCGCGAGGTCCTTCAGACCAAGGATTTTGCACAGATGAGCGCCGCCGAGATTGCAGACGTTGCGCGCGCGATCTCGAAAATGAAATTGCCGCAGGCCGAATTGCGCACGCGCCGTTTTGCGCCTGACGCGCGCGGTCAGAAACTCGATCTGCGCCGCACATTGCGCGGCAGCCTGCGTACCGGCGGCGAAATCGTGAATTTCCATCGCCTTGGCCGCATCGATAAGCCCGCGCCGATTGTCGCGCTGCTCGATATTTCCGGCTCGATGACCGACTACACGCGGCTGTTCCTGCAATTTCTTCACGCCATCACCGACGCGCGCAAACGGGTGTCGGTATTTCTGTTCGGCACGCGGCTCACCAATGTGACGCGGTCCTTGCGTGCGCGCGATCCGGACGAGGCGCTGGCGGCGTGTTCATCGAGCGTCGAGGACTGGGCGGGCGGTACACGCATTGCGACGTCGCTGCATATTTTCAACAATCTGTGGGGCCGCCGCGTGCTGGGGCAGGGCGCGATCGTGTTGATGATTTCCGACGGATTGGAGCGCGAAGCGGATTCGCGGCTGGAATTCGAGATGGACAGGCTGCATCGCTCTTGCAGGCGCCTGATATGGCTCAACCCGCTGCTGCGCTTTGATGGCTTCGAGGCCAAGGCGCAGGGCATTAAAATGATGCTGCCGCATGTTGATGAATTCCGCGCAGTGCATAACTTGAAGTCGATGGAGGGCCTGATCGCAGCGCTCTCCTCGCCGGATGTGCCGCGGCGGCGCTTCGAGACCCGATCGGCCGCTTGAGGACATGACGATGCTGAACCGCGATGACGACATTCTGAAAGCTGCCGAGGACTGGATGAAATCCGGCCACGGTGTTGCATTGGCCACGGTGGTCGAGACGTGGGGCTCTGCGCCGCGCCCCGCAGGTTCAAGCCTGGTCATCAACGACGACGGCGCGTTTCTGGGTTCGGTCTCCGGCGGATGTGTCGAGGGCGCGGTTGTCACCGAGGCGCTCGATGTGATTGCAAGCGGCCAGCCGAAAATGCTGGAGTTCGGCGTCGCGGATGAGACGGCGTGGAATGTCGGCCTGTCTTGCGGCGGCACAATCCGCGTTTTCGTCGAGAAGGTGGCCAAGTCTTGAAGGTTGAAACGTCTTGAAACAGAATACACTGTCCGAATTGAACTCCGAACGGTCCGCGCGGCGTGCAGTTGTTGTTGTGACTGACGTCGCCAGCGGGGACCAGCGTCTCGTAAAAGCTGCCGAGATCGCCGCCGATCCGCTCCATGCCGAACTCGACAAGCAATTGCGCATGGGTAAAAGCGCCATGATCGAGGTCGGCGGCAAGAAACTGTTTCTGAATGTGTATGCGCCGACGGCGCGGCTCGTCATCATTGGCGCAGTTCACATCAGTCAGGCGCTGGCGCCGCTGGCACAATCGCTGGATTACGATGTGTATGTGATCGATCCGCGCACGGCCTTTGCGTCGCCGGAACGTTTCCCCGATGTCCCATTGTTCGCTGATTGGCCGGATGTCGCATTGCCACCGCTAAACATCGACCGCTATACCGCGTTCGTGGCTGTCACACATGACCCGAAAATCGACGACCCCGCATTGCTGCACGCGATGGCGCGCGATTGTTTCTATATCGGCGCGCTCGGTTCGCGAAAGACTCATGCGAAACGTCTCGATCGGCTAAAGGCGCTGGGTGCAAGCGATAGCCAGCTCGCGCGCATTCACGCGCCCATCGGGCTTAATATCGGCGCGGTCTCGCCGTCTGAGATCGCCGTGGCAATCATGGCGGAGATCACGGCGCGATTGCGGCTCTCTCCCGATGCGCCGCTGAAAACGAAGTCGGCGGCATGAAATTCGGCCCGGTCACACCTGACGATGCGGTTGGCGGCGTCACTGTCCACGCCATCCGTCAGAACGGCTTGGTCCTCAAGAAAGGCTCGGTGATCGGCGCGGACGAAGTCGCCGCACTGAAGCAAGCAGGTGTTTCCGAAATCGTTGTTGCGCGTCTGGATAAAAACGACGCGTCCGAAGATGAGGCTGCGGGCAGCATTGCGGCTGCCGTTGCCGGGGATGGCGTCAGCGTCGAGCGCGCATTCACAGGCCGCGCCAATCTTTTTGCGGCGCAGGCCGGCATCCTGGTGGTGGATCGTGCCGCCGTGGATCGCATTAATCGCGTGGATGAGGCGATTACGTTTGCCACTCTTGCAGCCTTTAAGCCGGTCGTCGCCGGCGAAATGATCGCGACGGTGAAGATCATCCCATTCGGCGTCGAAGCGAAGTTGCGCGACGCTGCTATCGAGGCGGCAAAATCCGGACGCATGCGTGTTGCACCGTTCAAGATCAAGAAGGTCGGCATCGTCTCGACAATCCTTCCCGGCCTCGCGCCGAAGGTGATCGACAAGACGTTGAAGGTCACGGCCGAGCGCCTCGCGCCTGCCGGAGCGAGCATCATTGCTGAGCGCAGGATTGCACATGACAAAGACGCGCTTGCGCCCGCCATCGAGGAGTTGCTCGCACTCGGCGCAGAACTGGTGCTGGTGTTCGGCGCCTCCGCGATCGCCGATCGCCGCGACGTGATCCCTGCGGCCATCGAACAGATCGGCGGCACGGTCGAGCATTTCGGAATGCCGGTCGATCCGGGCAATCTTATGTTGCTCGGTCACGCCAAAGGCATGCCGGTATTGGGTGCGCCGGGTTGCGCGCGCTCGCCCAAGGAAAATGGCTTCGACTGGGTGCTGATGCGCCTCCTCGCGGGTCTTGAAGTGACGCGCGCCGATGTCACCGGCATGGGTGTTGGCGGATTGCTGATGGAGATCGTGACGCGGCCACAGCCGCGTGTGCCGCTCGAGGCCGGTGGCAACCGCAAGGTCGCTGCGGTGATCCTTGCTGCGGGTCGCTCGACCCGCATGGGTGGACCGAATAAACTGCTGGCCGAACTGAATGGCAAGAAGCTGGTGCGGATCGTCGCCGAGCAGGCGCTGGCGTCGAAAGCATCGCCGGTGATTGTCGTCACCGGTCATCAAAGCGTGGAGGTTGCCGCTGCGCTCAAGGGCCTCGATGTGACATTGGCGACCAACCCGCAATTCGCAGACGGTCTCGCGACTTCGGTGAAGGCTGGTATCGGCGCCGTCCCCGCGTCGGCAGACGGCGCGATTGTCTGCCTCGGAGACATGCCGCTGATTGACGCCAAACTCATTGATCGGCTGGCGGAAGCGTTCGCGCCCGATCGCGGATCGCTGATCGTGGTGCCGGTGGCCGGCGGCCGGCGTGGTAATCCGGTGTTATGGTCGCGGCGATTTTTCCCCGAGCTGATGGCGCTCGACGGCGATATCGGGGCGCGGCATCTGATCGCCCAGCATGCCGAGGCGGTCGCGGAAGTCGAAGTCGAGGGCAAAAGCGCCTTTCTGGATATCGACACCCCCGAAATGCTGGCCGACGCCCGCCGCGGGTAGTGGTCCGATTCTAACATTCGCCTCCCGTGCGGCTGGACCTTTGCGAATGTTAGAATCAAAGGACCACTACCAACTATATATTTCAGTGGAGTTTTGGATTTGACATCCGCTTCCGGTCTCGCGGCCCAGATAGGCGGATGTCAAATCCACTCCACTGGGTTTCGTTCACCAAGTTGAAACGTCCTGTCGGGTAGATTTCCGTCCTCACGACCTCTGGGGAGGGGACTTTGACCGTTTTCAACGCCGCGTATTGCCGCGCGCTGTTCGCTTCCGTTTTGATTTTTGTTTTTGCTTTGACGCAGATTCCGAACCCGGCCATAGCGGCCGGTGCGCTCGCCGTCGGCAAATGCGGCGCCTACGGTCAGGCTTACGATTATCCGGCCGAGGCGGCGGCCCGTGCGGCGGCGCTCAAGCAATGCAAAGGCACTTGCGAGGCGGTCGTCATGAAGCGCGCCTGTGCGGCACTCTCACTCGACATGGCCAACCCCTGCGGCGCCCACGGCTACGCCGTTGCCTCGCGCATCTCCAACACGCTGAATGCCGCGATGAAAAAATGCTACGATTTCGGCGGCAAGGAATGTGTGATCCGGGCCTGGGCTTGCGACGCCAAGGGCTGAGATTTACCGGCGCGTCAGAATGCTGACACGCCCATACGCACCCGACCGGTGACTGTTGTCTTCGACATAGCCCGCGCCGAGCGCCCACTCGAATTCGCCCATCTTGAACGATGTGATGTGCGCGCCGATCCGGTATTGGCGATACACATCGTCGCCCGACGTCTCGACTTCCGGCCCGGTCCAGAAGCGATCCAATAGACGCCAGCCGGCCGTGCCGCGGATGCCAAAACTGTTACCGATGGTTGAGCCAGAAATGGACGATGCCAGCATCATCGCGCGCGTCGGCTCCCACCACAGGTCCGCACTGACGCGCAGCCCGGCATGATTTCCACGTAAGCTATTTGAGAAATCATCCGGCGACAGCCGGTGGTGCTGCAGATCCAGACCGGCAAAAACCTTGACCTCAAAATCGCCGCGCTTAATCCGCCAACCGGGCATGACGGAACCTAAAAGATAGGTGCCGCGAACATTGGCCGTGCCGGTGCGATAGAGGTAACTACCCTCCGCCAGCAAAACTTTCAGCGTGAAGCCGTCGGCATTCAGCCCATTCGGCGCCCATTGCGCGCCCCCGTAGAACGTGCCGCCATTGCGCCAGAGATCGAAGCCGCCGAAGTAGAGAAATTTTTCGGGATGGATGCCGCCGGCAAGTTCGCCGGCCGATGGAATATCATCGACGAGCGGATCGGCAATAGCTCTCGATAGGCCGCAAGCCATGACAATGGCAGCGACGACGCACATACTCGGTTATCTTTTGCATTTGAACGACGAAGCCATTTTTAGCCGGAGTGATTATTATGTTCTTTGGGTTGTTAATCGGTTTGTTGAAACCATTTAACGAGCTGGTTGCTACCCCTGCTGTGTTTGGTGAAGTTGGCATAGTTTGTTTTTGAATTAGCTATTATGTCTTCATTGAAACACGCTTCAAAAATCACGCAAGCAATCGTTGTGGATAGTGAAAGGAGACAATATGCCGGGGACGAAAGTTACAGAGGCGCAGTTTGAGCTGATTGAAAACGAAGTAACCCACAAGCCGACAGGTGCAAGTTGGCGAGCCTACCCAGGTCAGCGAGAAGCACACAGCAAGGCGCCGAAAATGCTCGGAAGCGTCTTGGCGAATGGGGAAGACTATCGGCCGCACGAAGTTGAGGAGGTGGCGCTGAGACTTCTCGCCAATCGTCCCCTCAAAATCTAAGCCACGCCTAAGCCACTTTTTCATCATGTGCTGCGGTGGTTCGCTATGTATCGCTATGTTGGAGTTGTGCCTGTAAATAAAGGGGAAGTGCGAGATAGACGGTTGCTATGGTTCGCTATGAAACAGCCCCAAAACTATAATAAGTGCCGTTGATCTCGATCGAGGTGAGCTTGGAGGCGGCGTAGCTCAGTTCCTTGGCCTGCGTGAGCTTTTCCGGATAGAACACGCCGCGCCATGGCGGAAACGTCCAGCCGCCGACGCCGATATGGATGTTGCCGGATTTGCTTGCCATCGAAATTCCTCAGGTCCCTTGCAGAACGGCACGACCGTCCCTATTTAGCTTGTTAACGGCGATGTCGCAGCCCCCGCTCCATCGCCGGAACGGCCACGAGAAGATACCCTGAGAGACGAATAGGCGCCGGATGTACGCGCTGAACGACATCTCTCAACGGATCCCTCCGTGGCCGTTGGCATGTTCGGGCTGAACATACTGATTTTCCACCCGATTTCCGGCCGACGATCCCGCCTGACGGTGCCTTGGCATCCCGAGGCACGCCGGATATACGCTGCGCCATGACAGAATCGACATCCCCGGCAACCACGGCGCGGCAACTCTGCGTCGTGGTCCCGACATTCAATGAGCGCGACAATGTGCCCAAGCTTTTCGCAAAGCTCGATGCGGCGCTTGCCGGCATCGCGTGGGAAGTCATTTTCGTCGATGACAATTCGCCGGACGGCACATGGGATGTCGTGCGGCAACTCGCCCAGGCCGATCCCCGCGCGCGCTGCATCCGGCGCATCGGGCGGCGCGGACTTGCCGGGGCGTGCATCGAAGGCATCCTTGCATCGAGTGCGCCTTATGTGGCGGTGATGGACGCCGATCTGCAACACGACGAAACGCAACTGCCGAAGATGCTCGGCCTCCTCACGAACGACGAGGCCGAACTGGTCGTCGGTAGCCGCTATGTCAGCGGCGGCAGCGCGGACAGTTTCGGCGCTACGCGTCTCGGCGGCAGCGTGTTCGCCACCAAGATCGCGACCAAGCTGCTCCATGTGAATGTTGCCGATCCGATGAGCGGCTTTTTCATGATCCGCCGCGATCGCTTCGAGCAACTCGCGCCGTCGCTTTCCACGCAGGGTTTCAAAATTCTTCTTGATCTTGTCGCGAGCGCGGGTGGCAAGTTGCGCGTGATCGAGGTGCCGTATTCCTTCGGCACGCGATTGCACGGTGAGAGCAAACTCGATTCGATGGTGATACTGGACTTCCTCGGCCTTGTGCTGGCGAAGATGACGCACGATCTGGTGTCGCTGCGTTTTCTTTTGTTCGCGCTGGTCGGCACCGTCGGCCTCTTTGTGCATCTGGTGACGCTTTATATTTTATCGGAAC
>JAYVYQ010000127.1:0-2108 GCA_043784125.1 Afipia sp. | reverse complement strand
AATTTCACCCGACGAATCGAGCAGTGGAATTGCATGCGAGAAAGTCCAGCCCAGGCTGCCGTCGGCTTTGCGCACCCGATGCTCCATCTCGAAAAGACTCTTGGTCCGGATGGCTTCATTGACGAGAGCCAGCAGGCGTGGCTGATCATCCCGGTGAACATAATATTCAAGCCAGTTGGCGTTTGACACGTCCGAATGGACGACCAGGTTCTTGTCATAAATTTGGTGCATCTCGCGCCAGTCCGGGCTCATGCGACACATCAAATCCGAGCTGGCCAGCACCAGCGCGCGAAAGCGCGACTCGCTTTCGCGAAGCGCCTTCTCGGCCTCCTTGCGCTCGCTGATGTTATTGAAAACAACGGCGATTTTTCGGCTATCCGGCCCGTCGAGCCGGGTGGCATAAACATCGAAATAACGGCCCATAGCTTTCGATTCATTGACAAAGCGAACAGGCTCACCCGTTAACAGGATCTGGCGATAAATTCCGAGTGTGGCCGGGTCTCGATTGGGGCTGGCTTCCAGCATCCGTTTTCCGGTCGGGTCGGGGATGCCGGCCTGTTTCTCAAAAGCCGGATTAACTTCCAGATAGCGGTAATCAACCGCTTGTTCCTCCTCGTCGAAAATGATCTCGATGATGCAAAAGCCTTCGTCAATCGAATTGAACAATCTGCGATAACGTTCCTCGCTTTCGCGGATTTTCTGCTGCGCCAGCATGCGCTCGGAGATGTCGCGGAAATAGCAAACCACGCCGTGGCTACCATCCGGAAGCAATAGACGGTTGATCTGCCACTCGTAGTGCTCGGTCGCCTGGCGGTCAGCGCGTTGCGCAATCATTTCAGGGACAAAGCAAGCCTCGCCGGTTTCCAGCGTGTGGCGAAACTGTTTGACGGCTTCATCGGCCTGTGCCGATGGCCACAAAATGTGCATCACCTCGGCAAAGTCCCGGCCAATCAGCTCAGAAATATTTCCAAACGCCGGCAGCGCAGTGGGGTTCACCTGCCGAATGCGGAAGCCGGCATCAATCAGGTAAATGCCGAGAGGCGCTTCATTGACAAGGGTCTCGAACTGGACGGTGCGCTGGCGCAGCAGGTCGGCGGCCTGTTGGCGCTGCGTCACGTCGCGCGACACCGCCAGCAGACGCGCAGGCTGGCCGTTGGCATCAAGAATTGGCGAAATCGCCACGTCCCACCACTTGGCATCGCCGTGCAGCGTGCGGAGAAAACCGACGAAGCTTCCCGCCCCGCCCGCAGCCGCCGACGCAACCGCCGCTTGCGCCGCGCGCCTGTCGTCCGTCCGTTTCCAAAAATCGAACCAGGGCTTATTCAAAAAAGGCTGAAGGTCTCCAATGCCCAGCAGTTCCTGCCCGCTATGCATGGAGAGCAAATTGCCTTCGAGGTCAAGAACCTTGATGCAGTCAAGACTGCTTTTAACAATACTGTGGCTAAACGCTTCGCTCTCGCGCAAGGCGGCTTGCGCCTGCGCGCGTTCGGTGATGTCTTGCAGGTAAATCGCCACACGACCATGGGGTTTGTCCGCGATCCGACAGGCATGGAGTTCCAGCAACCGTTTCTGGTTTGCAAATTGACGTTGAAACCTGACCGCCACGCCGGTTCTCTGGACTGCCTCATAGGTGCGGATGCGTTCCTCAAATTCGTCCGGCAACACTTGCCTCAGGGACTTGCCGATCACGCCGCTCAAACCGGTTTGCGCCACGAAAGCCGGGTTGGTTTCGACATAGCGAAAATCCAGCAGTTCGCCGGCTTCGCCGCCAACTTTCTCCATGACGCAATAGCCTTCGTCCAGCGATTCGAAAAGCAGGCGATAGCGTTCTTCGCTTGCGCGCAATTGCGCGTTGAGCTTTTCCAGCGACTGAGCGAGCGGCATAGCGTCGTCGCAGAGAGCTTCAGTCTGGGTGAACTCTGTGTCCGTGTCCGTGTTCGGCTCGGGCATGAGCGGATAGCGACTGGCCTCGCCCTGTTGCTGGCAGAGCGCATTGACCTCCTGCTCAAGCTGGCGCAAGCGTAATTCGCGACTGCCAGCGACCTGCGTGAAATCGGTCAAGGCCTTGGCCTGCGACCGAAGTTCGGCGTCGCGCTGCCGCAATGCTT
>JAYVYQ010000126.1:0-7930 GCA_043784125.1 Afipia sp. | reverse complement strand
CGCCTTGCCGACAATGGCGCTGCCGTCCTGATGTTCCCAGTTCGGCCCCGCATAATGCCGGCCGACGGTTTTGCCATCGAGGATCAATGTCGCGGTCGGTTCGCGCAACACCCATGACGGGGTGCCGGAAGCGTCGGGCTTCCACTCATAAACCTGCGCGCCTTCGGCGTGCAGTGTGAGGATAATGTCCTCGCCGGACGCCGCGATGGCGTCCGGCATGTTCTGTTCGGGCGGACGCTGGCTCAAGCCGCTACGGCCTTGGTCAGATTTTCCGCGACCTTGTCGAGGAAGCCCGTGGTCGAGAGCCAGCGCTGGTCGGCGCCAACCAGCAGCGCGAGATCCTTGGTCATGTAACCGGACTCGACGGTATCGACGCAGACCTTCTCCAGCGTCTTGGCGAATTTCGCCAGCGCGTCGTTATTGTCGAGCTTAGCACGATGCGCGAGGCCCTGCGTCCACGCGAAGATCGAGGCGATGGAGTTGGTCGAGGTCTCCTTGCCCTTCTGATGTTCGCGGTAGTGACGCGTCACGGTGCCGTGCGCGGCCTCGGCTTCGACCGTTTTTCCGTCAGGCGTCAGCAACACCGACGTCATCAGGCCGAGCGAACCGTAACCCTGCGCTACCGTGTCGGACTGCACGTCGCCGTCGTAGTTCTTGCAGGCCCATACGTAACCGCCGGACCATTTCAGCGCCGAGGCCACCATGTCGTCGATCAGGCGATGCTCGTAGGTGAGACCCTTGGCTTCGAAGTCCTTCTTGAAATCCTTGTCGTAGATTTCCTGAAAGATGTCCTTGAAGCGGCCGTCGTAGACTTTGAGAATGGTATTCTTGGTCGAAAGATAAACCGGATAGCCGCGTGACAATCCGTAGTTCAAGGACGCACGAGCGAAATCGCGGATCGAGCCGTCGAGATTATACATGCCCATTGCCACACCGGACTCGGGCGACTTGAAGATTTCCTTCTCGATTACCGCGCCGTCCTCCCCGACGAATTTCATCGTCAGCACGCCCTTGCCGGGAAATCTGAAATCGGTGGCGCGGTACTGATCGCCGTAAGCGTGACGGCCGATGATGATCGGCTTGGTCCAGCCGGGGACGAGACGCGGCACGTTCTTGCAGATGATCGGTTCGCGGAAGATCACGCCGCCGAGAATGTTGCGGATGGTGCCGTTCGGCGACTTCCACATTTCCTTGAGGCCGAATTCCTTCACGCGGGCTTCGTCCGGCGTGATGGTCGCGCACTTCACGCCGACGCCGACTCTCTTGATGGCGTTGGCGGCGTCGATCGTGACCTGATCGTTGGTCTGGTCGCGGTGTTCCATCCCGAGGTCGTAATATTCGAGCTTCACATCGAGGAACGGGAGAATGAGTTTGTCCTTGATGTACTGCCAGATGATCCGGGTCATCTCGTCGCCGTCGAGTTCGACGACCGGGTTTGCGACCTTGATTTTCGCCATGGGGAATGGAGCTTTCTTGAAGGGAGATGCCGGCAAGCGGTGGGATTGAGGCGGCTATAGCATCGCAAGGTGGGCCGCGAAAGCCAGCCCAAAGCATCATGGCCGCGCGTTTTTGGCGCGGCCAGCCGGCAGCTTGGGGCGGTTGAATTTCACGCCGATCTGCCGATTCAGAACTATTCCGTAACCTATTTGTATTATTATGGAATTTGGCGTAGCCGACAGCGTTTCTGCCGCGATTTCGTGGCCTTGAATCGATTTCTTCAGAACTTGATTCAATCTCTTAAGCCGTTGAATCGACTTCTTGAGAAGTTGATTCACATCCTTCGGCACCTGAATCAAAAACGTCACGGCATGAATCATCGCCTTCAGCGGTTGATTCAGGATGCTGATTGGTTGAATCAGTGCATTCGCGCGTTGATTCAGAAAGCCAGCAAATGTCCGGTACGGACAAGACCAAAACGCCAAAAGTCATCGACGGACCCGTTGTCGTCCTCGTGGAGCCGCAGCTCGGCGAGAACATCGGGATGTGCGCGCGCGCGATGGGCAATTTCGGGCTGACACGGCTGCGCATCGTCAATCCGCGCGACGGCTGGCCGAACACGGCCGCCCAGCGTGCGGCGGCCGGCGCGGATCACATTCTGGATCAGGTCGAGTTGTTCGACACCGTGCAGGCGGCGGTTGCGGATTGTTCGCTGCTATTTGCTACCACCGCGCGGGCGCACGATCAGGCCAAGCCTGTTGTCGGCCCCGAACAGGCCGCGCGCGAAATCGTCACCGAGATCGCGGCGAAGGGTACGGCGGCCATCATGTTCGGGCGCGAACGCTATGGATTGCAGAACGAGGAAGTGGCGCTCGCCAACCGCATCATCACCTTTCCTGTCAACCCCGCGTTCGCGTCATTAAATTTGGCGCAGGCGGTTCTTCTCACCGGCTACGAATGGTTCAAGCTCGCCACCCGGAACGAGTTGCCGTTCGACATGCCTGAGCGCTCGGAGCGCGCATCCAGTCATCAGATGCAGGTGTTCTTCGACAATCTCGTCGGCGAACTCGACAAGGTCGAATTTCTGCGGCCGCCGGAAAAGCGCGATGTGATGCTGGTCAATCTGCGCAACATTTTCGCGCGCATGGAGCCGACCAAGCAGGACATGCACACGCTGCATGGCGTCGTGATGGCCATCGCGGAAGGACGAAAGGGTCCGGCGAAGGGCGGCGTGCTCGACGGCAACGAGGCATCGCGGCTGCGCGCGTTGCTGGCCGAGCATGCGGAGGCGCGGTCGCCATCGGAAAGCGGCACGGTGCGCGGCCTTGCGCGGCTTCTCAGGAGAAATCCGACCGATGCCGAGCGGAACCTGTGGCGGGCGCTGACAACGGATCGGCGCTTTGCGTCGCACTTCCGGCGACAAACGCCGGTCGGCAAGCACATCCCGGATTTTGTGTCGTTCTCGAAGCGAATGGCGATCGAACTTGTCAACGATCAGGAGCCGGAGAGCGTGGAGCGCGACCGCGCCGCGCGTACCGCGTGGCTGAACGAGCGCAACTATCGCGTGGTGGCCGTGAAGGCGGCCGATGTCGAAGGCGGGCTGGCGGGCGTTCTCGATTCCATCGCCCACGCGATGGCCTGATCGTGAATAGTTCCCCGTTGCTTTAAAAAAATTGCCGGAACAAAAGTTCCCAATCGCTCTTATCCCGTCAGCGGCGGCGCATCCGCCCAGACAGGAGAATTCGATATGTCTATCGGCACAATTATTCTGATTATTTTGGTTATCGCACTGCTCGGCGGTTTCAGCGGCATCGGCGGCGGCCCGTTCTACGGCACCGGCTATTACGGCGGCGGCGGCCTCGGCCTGATCGTTGTCATTCTGGTCATTCTGCTTTTGCTCGGAAAACTCTAAGCGCGGCAGGATCGTTTCACCTAACCCAGCGTAGGAGGTCTCGTCATGCGAACTTTTCTTGGAATGATTCTCGGCTGTTTGCTGACGATCGCTGTCGTCTATATCCACGATTCAATGGCGACATCGACCGTGGCCAGCGGCACAACCGCAAGCACGTCGCGCCAGATCGTCAATTGGGATGTTGCTGCAGTCGAATGGGGCGAGGTGAAGGAAAACGTCCGCACCACTTGGCTCAAGCTGAAGGCTAACAACGGCTAACCTGCGGTTTGTCGATCAAATATAAAGCTACGCGCGCCGCTCCAACGGCATGCGTGGCTTTTGTGTATATTTGACGACAATTCTCCAACGGCAAATGAATCTCATTTCGGCGGTTAATGCGCCCTGAAACTGCCACTGCGTTTTCTCCGGTGCGCCTTTGCAAAATCGCAATCCGCAGCCGCTATCGCTGCGCATCGATTGGCATGCAGGGGAACCCAAATGAAAAACCGGATTTTATTGACGACATGCGCAAGCGCCCTTTTAGTGGCATCCGCGTCAGCTCAGTCGCCGAGCGTCCAGCCGCTCAGCCCACGCGTCGCGACGGAGTTCAGTTCGCAGCAGCAGCGCCAAGAGGGATTGGTTCGCGTCCAGAGCACGATCAGCTATTTCGTGCCGGGTCCGACCGACGACGGCGAGGCGGCCCAGAAGCTGCGCGATCGCGCCCGCAGGCAGATCTATGAGACAGCCGCGCGGGAATGCACCGTGTTGATGGAGACTTTGGCCAGCACCTGCCGGATGGAAAACATCACCAGCAACCTCAACGTCGCCGGTCGCCAATACAACAATGCAAACCAGATCGAAGGCTTCACCATCAACGGGTCGATGAGCTATCAGATCACGCTGAAATAGCAGGCTTTACGGCGCGTCAATCCGGAGTGCCGACCTCACGGTCCGCCTCCGGATTTTTGTTTTGCCATTGCGCGATTTGTCGCGTGCCCTTCGCACCTGCAATAGCGGCCTCGCGAATTATTGCTGATTGTCGGGATTAAAACGCGCTAGGAAGGGTTGCTTAGAAACTAACAAAATAAACGTCAGAGTTTGGGAGGCTCAAATATGCGTTCAATTTCGATTGCTTTGATTGCTGCTGCTTCTGTTGTCGCCGCCGGGTCGCGCATGCGCAGGCACCGCTCGTGCAGAAGAACGTTTCGATGGCGATGGCAATGGCTATCATCCAAGGCACGATAGAGCAGTGTACCAAGGACGGTTACAAGGTGTCCGTGACGGTCGTGGACAAGGGCGGCAATGTTGCTGCGCAATTGCGAGGCGACGGTACCAATCCTCACACCATGGAATATAGCAAGATGAAGGCCTATACCTCGCGCACGCGCGGGATTACGTCGCTTGAATTCATGAAGCTGACCGATAAGCCTGAAAATGCCTATCAGAAGGGGATTCCCGGCGTGGTTGGCGTTGGTGGCGGTGTGCCGATCAAGGTTGGCGAGGAAATCATTGGTGCCGTAGGCGCATCGGGCGCTCCGGGCGGCGAAAAGGACGAAGCCTGCGTGATGGCGGGTCTCGCGAAAGTTGCCGACGCGCTGAAGTAAGGCGCCTCCAAAATCAAAAACGCCGCGCGACTTTCATCGCGCGGCGTTTTTCATCTCCGCAAATGCCAACTATTTTCCAGCCTTGATCTGCAACGCGGCGGTTGCGATCAACTCATCCATCTTTTTGCGAATCTCGGCTTCGCTGACACCCTTGCCGGCGAGGTCCGTCGTGACCTTGCGCAGCACGTCGGCATCGCCGGCTTCCTCGAAATCGGAGGCCACGACCTCCTTGGCGTAGGCGTTCGCGTCGTCGCCGGTTTTGCCCAGCTTTTCGGCGGCCCAAAGCCCCAGCAGCTTGTTGCGGCGGGCTTCGGCCTTGAACTTCTGTTCTTCGTCGAGGGCGAACTTCTTCTCGAAACCCTCCTCGCGCTTGTCGAAAGTAGACATATATGTGTTCCGTCAGCTGAATTTGCGTCACCGGGAGTGGCGTCCAAGGCCACTGGATATAGGTTCCGGCCAGCGCAAAGCAACGGACGAGAGGTCGCAGCATGGCGCGCAAACAGGTCGGTAAAACACGCCTCCTTGCGTTGTATCGGCGGGGTCAATCGGCTAGGTTGCCCGAGAGTTCAGTTCGCGATTTGTTTCGCGATTCTGGGCTTCGTGGCAGCTCCGCTACGTGTCGTGTAAATCACCCGGAGCACCCCAATTCATGGATTTCAACAACACACGGTACATCCCAATGAGCCGTCGGCGTCGCATTTACGAAGGCAAGGCCAAGACCCTTTACGAGGGACCGGAGCCTGGCACTCTGATCCAGCACTTCAAGGACGACGCCACCGCGTTTAATGCCAAGAAGCACCAGATCATCGAGGGCAAGGGCGTCCTCAACAACCGGATCTCGGAATATATCTTCCAGCATCTGAACGATATCGGCGTGCCGACGCATTTCATCAAGCGCCTCAACATGCGCGAGCAGTTGATCCGCGAAGTCGAGATCGTGCCGCTGGAAGTCGTGGTGCGCAACGTCGCCGCCGGTTCGCTGTCGCAGCGCCTCGGCATTGAGGAAGGCACGCAGCTGCCGCGCTCGATCATCGAATTTTACTACAAGAACGATCAGCTCGGCGACCCGATGGTCTCCGAAGAGCACATCACCGCGTTCGGCTGGGCCACGCCGCAGGAAATCGACGACATGATGGCGCTGGCAATTCGCGTCAACGACTTCCTCACCGGACTATTTCTCGGCATCGGCATCCGTCTTGTCGATTTCAAGATGGAATGCGGACGCCTGTTCGAGAACGACATGATGCGCATCATCGTTGCCGATGAAATCTCACCTGACTCGTGCCGCTTGTGGGACATCAAGTCGAACGAGAAGCTCGACAAGGATCGCTTCCGCCGCGATCTCGGTGGCTTGCTTGAAGCCTATACCGAAGTTGCCAAGCGCCTCGGCATCCTGATCGAGAACGAGCGTCCGGCGGGCACTGGCCCGGTGCTGGTCAAGAGTTAGTCCTCTTCATGGTTCGAGACGCATCGCTACGCGATGCTCCTCACCATGAGGTCCTCATCCTGAGGAGCGCGCTTTTAGCGCGCGTCTCGAAGGATGGTCGAATAACTGGAAGCAATTCATGAAGGCGCGCGTCACCGTCACATTGAAGAACGGCATTCTCGATCCGCAGGGCAAGGCCATCGAAGGCGCGCTGAAATCGCTCGGCGTCGACGGTGTTGCTTCTGTGCGTCAAGGCAAGGTGTTTGACATCGAGCTTTCGGGTTCGGACAAGGCCAAGGCCGAGGCGGCGCTGAAAGCCGCCGCCGACAAGCTGCTCGCGAACACCGTGATCGAGAATTATCGCGTCGAGGTTTTGGGCTAACTGAGCGATGAAATCCGCAGTCCTCGTTTTCCCCGGCATCAATCGCGAACGCGATATGGCGCGCGCGCTCAAGCTCGCATCGGGCAATGAGACCGCGATGGTCTGGCACGCCGAAACATCCCTGCCGAAAGGCACCGATCTTGTCGTGGTGCCCGGCGGCTTCTCTTACGGCGATTATCTGCGCTGCGGCGCGATTGCGGCCCGTGCGCCCGTGATGGACGCGGTGCGCGCGCATGCGGCCAAAGGCGGCCTTGTGATGGGCGTCTGCAACGGATTTCAGATTTTGTGCGAGTCGGGACTTCTGCCCGGCGTGCTGATGCGCAACGCGCAACTCAAATTCATCTGCCGCGACGTGCATCTGCGCGTCGAGCGCTCGGATACGCCGTTCACGCGCGGTTATAATGCCGGACAGGTGATCCGTGTGCCGGTCGCGCATGGCGAGGGCAATTACGCCGCCGACGAAGACACCATCCGTCGTCTCGAAGGCGAGGGGCGTGTGCTCTATCGCTACTGTTCGCCGGAAGGCGAGGTCGGCGACACCCACAACATCAACGGCGCGGCGGCGGCGATTGCCGGTATCGTCAGCGAAAAAGGCAACGTGCTGGGCATGATGCCGCATCCCGAAAACCACGTGGAAGACATTATGGGCTGCACCGATGGACGCGGATTGTTTGCCGGGCTGGTCGCGCACCTGAAATCTGCTGCTTGAATATTGATTGCGTGCCGCCGGAAGGCGGCATTATTTTGTAAGCCGGGTTTGAACAAGATCTGCCGCCGCTGCGACCAAGCTGCGGTCACGCGATTGAGACAGGCGCGTCCATCATCTGATTTTTGACCCACACTGAACCAATGAGGTTGCCATGCAGATTTTAACACGGTTTTTCGTGCTTCCGCTTGCATTCATCCTCGCGCCTGTATGCGCCTTCGCTGCCGGCGCGCCGGCGGCCGCGATGAACAAGACCATCACGATTTACTTTGTGTCGTCGGGCATGTCGACTTCGGCGGCCGGCCAGCAGAAGGGTTTCAACACGTCCGTCACCCGCATGATTTATGTCAGCAGCGCGGGGCGGTTGTTCATGAAGCATACCGCATCGAACGGACGTGCCCAACGCGGCGGCGAATTCGATCCCAACGATTCACGGCCGGGCGCAGGCAGTTTCCAGTTCCAAGGGAACAGGATCGTGGGCGTG
>JAYVYQ010000125.1:0-2249 GCA_043784125.1 Afipia sp. | reverse complement strand
GCACGGATGCTGCGATCACGTTGAGCTGACGAATGCGGCCCTGCCGTCGGATGGCACGGATGTTCGAAATGCGAAGACGGGCCGGAATGGGTTCGGTGGCTTTCGACGCCAATTGATCGCGCAGGGTTTCGCGCTGCGTCCGCCATGCGGATATCTGGGCGGCAACGTCCGGGTTTGACTTCAGATACGCTTCGACCCTCTCAAGGCGATCCTGCGGCAGTCGCCGATCGACATAGGCGTGCAGATCGTCCTCGCCGATTGGGCTCTCGTGGTTGGTCATTTCACCCTCCGCAACACGGCGGTGCGGCCGGTTTCCAAATATTCTCGCAGTTTCTCACGGCCACGGCTGAGGCGTGACATGACGGTGCCCATAGGCAGGCCGAGAACACGCGCGGCCTCATCGTAGGATAAATCCTCTACGCCCACGAGCAGAACGACCGACTTTTGATCTTCCGGGAGAGTATCCAAGCCTGCGAGAATGTCTCGAACCGCGGTGCTGCTGCTGTCGGGTGCGCCATCCGTCGCAGGCGGCTCTGCCACGTCTTCCCAGGCGAAATGAAGGCCTCGCCTGCGTTTTTGACGGTAAGTGCTGATGAACTGGTTACGGACGATTGTGAGAAGCCATGCCTTCAGGTCGCCATCGCGATGCCGCAGGTGCCATCGGCTAATCGCGCGCTCAAGGCAATCCTGAACGAGATCATCCGCGGCGTCGTGCTGCCGCACCAGCGCAAACGCATACCGGCGCAGGGCGGGAATGTGCTGCTCCAGAAGAACCGCGGTTTCGTCCAAGACAAAGCCTCTCGCCCGTCGGCTCCAGCCGGGATGAGGCGTTCATCCCGGCCAGAGTTATGAAGCTTAAAAAGTCGCGTTCGGATCGACCTGCCAGATTTCGTCGGCCAGCTTGCCATCACGATATACCATCACGTAGCGAACCTTGACGGTGTTCTTGCCGGCAAACGCGACGTTCGCGGTCACTGTGGAACCCTTCGGATTGGTGGATTCGGCAATCGCCGCGACCGTGGCTTTTTGCTCGCCCTGGGCCTTGGTGAATTTGCCCCAGACTTCCTTGAGCTTATCGGCGCCGGTGTATTGGCCGTCCAGCGGACCGCCAATCCAGTGTAAGGTTGCCCCGTCGGCATTAAGGGGCCGTGACGGCGGCGACGTCGCCCTTGGCAATGGCCTCGATACGGGCTTTGGCCATATCCTCGGCCGGGCCAGCAAAAGCAGCGCCCGTTAGCAGCGTAAGTGCGACGGTCGAGAGAAGAAAAGTCTTCACGGTGAACTCCTGTTGAATGATGTCAGCTTGCAGGAGACGCTGATCGGAAAGATTTATTCCGGTGCCGCCCATATTTTCTCTCACGCTATCGTGACACGCGCTTCTGGACTATTAGGGAATTTTCTCGTTTGCAGGGCGTCCCCCTGACGACCAGCAATCGAGGAACGCATGTCAAAATACATCCTGACCACGGCACTTGGTGCCGCTCTTATCTTCGGCACCGCTGTCTTTGCCCATGATGGGCCGATGCATCATATGCCGTCGAGTTCCACCACCGACGATTCGTTCGAAGCCCAGATGGGCCGCGCCATGGAACTCATGGATCGCGACATGATGGTTGCGCCGTCGGGCGATCCTGATCGCGACTTCGCGGCCATGATGATTCCGCATCATCAGGGTGCTGTCGATATGGCGCGTATCCAGTTGCAATTCGGGAAGGATCCGGTTCTACGGCGTCTGGCGCAGGGCATCATCGTTGAGCAATTGCAGGAGATAAACATCATGAAACGCGCGTTGACGCAGCTCCCGACCCACTCATCCCAGCCAACCGAACCCGCAACATTCAATCTCGACCACAAGGATCTTTGAAATGAAAGCCCAATTATCGATTTGTGTGCTGCTTGCGACGACACTGTCGGCGACTGCCGGCCAGGCGCCGGGCGCGGCCGAAAAACCTGACATTGCCATCAGTTCGCGCGATCGCTTTTACACATCGGACCAGTTCTCGAACACTGTCTCGGTGATCGATCCCGTGAGCAACAAGCTGCTCGGTGTCATCAAGCTCGGCGATCCAACGCCCGGCAATCTCAGCCCGCTTTATAAAGGCCAGTTGCTGGTTCATGGAATGGGCTTTTCGCCCGACCACAAGACCCTCGCGGCGATTTCGATCGGTTCCAATTCCGTGACCTTCATCGACACCGCGACCAACGCGGTGAAACACGTCACCTATGTTGGACGCTCGCCGCACGAAGCG
>JAYVYQ010000124.1:0-2368 GCA_043784125.1 Afipia sp. | reverse complement strand
TCCGTGTCCGGAACGACGGGATCGCGTCCGAGCACATCCTCGATATTGACGGCGCGGATGTCGCTGATCGACACACGTCCCGACATGATATCCTCGGGCGGAGCGATTGTCTGAACGCGAACGGGAAGTTGCGCGAGTTCGTCCAGCAACGCGCGATCCCGCCGGCGCGATCGTTGCGGCAACGCCAGAATGACCGTGCCGACGCCAGGATTTTCAACATATTCGTGCAGGGCGCTGAGCGCGATGACGGGAAGGCCACCGACTTTCCGCCCGATATTGGCCGCTTCCGTATCGATGAAGAGGATGGGGCGCTGCACTCCATTGGCGCGCAGGGTCTGGGCCAAAGCGGAACCGAAATCGTTGACGCCGACGATCGCGACATTCTCGGAACCCCGGCGGCGGCCGCTTTTGCTCAAGCGGATCAGGCTGCCGATGGCGCGGCGCAGCGAAACGTAAACAACGATGGCCAGTCCGCCGTAGAGGACAACGATTGAACGCGGAAATCCCTCCGCTCCAAACGCAAGAATGATGAACGACCAGATGAAAGCCGAGATGACAATCGCCACAACATAGGCCGATTCGGTGCTGGGTGCATGAAAGCGAACGATATTGCCGTAGGAGCCAATCGCATAGAGACACCCGCACGTTATGGGCGGAGCTGCAAGGAGCAGAAAATTCTGATAAGCGGTCGGCATTTCGTCGCCGCCAAAACGGATCAGAAAGGCCGCGTAAACGACGATGGTCAAAACCAGAAGATCAAAAGACAGCAGGATGATCGTCTTCGACAGATTGGGAAACGAGTCGATCCGCGTGATCACAGGACCGAGAAAGCGTCGCCTCATGATGTCATCCTCTCGTTCAGCGTCATATTCCGCAACCATCGCTGGATTTTTTGCACCAGAAAAATGCAGCCAGTGGATAAGATTACTTGGTAAAATACTCGTTATGCGAGAATATCTCATCAAAAGTTGCGTTGCCCGATAATCCGCACAAGGCGAGCCCCGGTGCAAATCGCCAATTTATGGCCTTTTTCCCGGATCGGATCAAAAATGCCAAAATCCAGCCTGTTTGAACATCAGGAGGTTCATGAGCGTCATATCCGCATTTTTCCCGGATGTCCCCGGAAAATCCAGAAACCCTCAGTGTGAAACGCCTTTGCGGTACAGCACGTTGCCCAGGGTCATCATGATGATGCGCAAGTCAAAAGGAAATGACCGGCGCATTAAATACTGAGTGTCGTATTCGACTTTCACCGGGATCGGAAGTTCATCGCGGCCATTGACCTGCGCCCAGCCGGTAATTCCCGGCCGGAGAACCTGGACACCGCGC
Source organism: Afipia sp. (assembly GCA_043784125.1). Taxonomy (GTDB): domain Bacteria; phylum Pseudomonadota; class Alphaproteobacteria; order Rhizobiales; family Xanthobacteraceae; genus Afipia. The sequence continues at coordinate 1,039 of JAYVYQ010000124.1, read as the reverse complement.
TCGTGCCGCGCGGCAATCAGGTCGGCTTGATTGTGCAGGGCCGGGCGCGGGCCGACGAGACTCATGTCGCCGCGCAAAACGCTGTAGAATTGGGGAAGCTCATCAAGGCTGGATTTGCGCAGCACCGCGCCAACCGGCGTCAGCCAGCTTTTCGCGTCCTTCAGCAGGTGGGTTGCAAGCTCGGGTGCGCCGGTTCGCATCGTACGGAATTTTGGCATTTCGAATTCGCATCCATGCGCCCCCATGCGCCGCGACCAATAGAGGGCGGGGCCTTTCGATGTCAGCCTGACGGCCAGCGCCACCGCCAGGGAGATCAAAATGAGCGGCGCAGCGAAGACAATGACGACCAGAATATCGAAACTTCGTTTGAGCATTGCGTTAAACCCTGCCCACAGGCTTATGCACGCCCGGCACCGACGGCGAACAATTCTTCGCGGGTCGTGCGGGCTGGCGATGTTCCGAGCCAGGACCATGCGGCGACCGTGTCAATCTCGAGGCTGTGCCACAAGGGACCAAGGCTGCGATCGACCGCCGGGATTTGGCCGGCGATCCTGCGGATGAGGCGGGGAACCGGCAGGAGTCTCGGCACCCGTCCGGTGCCGCGGGCGATCTCGCGAATGATCTCACCCGTCGACAGCGGCGTTCCGTCCGCCAGCGGCAAAGCCATGACCGGCGCGGACATGGGAGCTTCGAGGCTTTGCAGCAAGGCCAACGCGAGATTGCGGACACCGAGCAGGTCGCGTTTGTTGTCGCGGATGTCCGGCAGGGGAAATCCGCGCACAACAGCGCGGCGCAAGGCGGCAAGGTTGCCAGGCGCGCCCGCTCCGCACACCAGCGGCGGCCGCAGGATCACGACTTCGAATGCGCCGCCCGAAGCCAGCGCCGCCAGTCCTTCCTCGGCCTTGGCCTTGGCGGTGCCATAGGGGTTGGTCGGTGTCACTGGCGTGAGCGGGCCTATCCTGCGCGAACCCTTGACTTGTCCATAAACGTAAACCGAACTGACGTAGGTGAAACGGCGGATGCCGGAGGCGCGGGCGCA
>JAYVYQ010000123.1:0-3845 GCA_043784125.1 Afipia sp. | reverse complement strand
GATCGTGCCGCTGGAAGCGGCGCAAGCACCGCGTGCCCTCGACGACGTCGATTTCGCTGCAATCCAGGGAAACTTCGCGATCTACAGCGGGTTGAAACTCACCAACGCCTTTGCGCTGGAGAAGATGACGACGCCCTATATCAACGTGGTGGCCGTGAAACGCGGGAACGCGGAAGCTGTGTGGGCGCAGGATATCGTCGCCGGCTACAGGTCACAGACTTTCAAGACTGCGATTCTCTCGGACCGCTTCTACGACGGCTTTGCGCTGCCGGATTATCTCAAATGACACCGGTTCGAACGAGTGCGATCGCCCGACTACGGTGCCCCGTTCTTGCTGGCTGCCGCAGCTCCCGTGGCGGCAGGCGCTTTGACGGCAACGCATTTGCAGAACCAGCGCGACCCCGCGCTGCTGTTCGCAGCGTTCGGCGCCGCGGGGATGCCGATGATGCCTTATTGGACGCCGACGCGCTGCCATGCGCCGGCGTCAAACAGTTCGGCCGCGCGTCTTGATCACGCCGATCTGCTTGCACCGTTCGACAGGAAGTGAGCATCCGCTGCCAGCAGCGGCATCCGAAGCAAGATAGGACGCGTGGAATTTCCGCCCTTGATTTTCATGCTTCGTAGCAGCGTAGTATTCAACCCGGCCGGACAACGAATAGTGGTTCTATTGACTGTTGCCGCTCTGTCCTTAGCCTCATGTAATCTTGAATTGGTTCAGGACGACACCTCATGAGCATCGGCATCAAATCGATCGTCGGAATTTTGGCAGCTGTCACGATTGCTTCGGTCACATCAGCTACCGCCCAAACGCCGCCTACCGAAACGGTTCGCATCGGCTATCAGAAATCTTCGACCTTGACGGCCATCCTGAAGACCAATGGCGTGTTGGAGAAGGCGCTTGCACCGCTCGGCGTCCAGGTCTCCTGGCATGAATTCACCAGTGGTCTGCCGCTGCTGGAGGCGATCAACACCGACAATATCGATTTCGGCGCCGACGTCGCCGATACCGTTCCTCTGTTCGCGCAAGCCGCCGGCGCCAAGCTCGCCTATATCGCCGAAGAAGCTGCTTCGCCCTCGGCGCAGGCCATCCTGGTTGGTGCGGAATCGCCGATCAAGACGGTCGCCGACCTGAAAGGCAAGAAAGTCGCCGTTACCAAGGGGGCCGGCAGTCATTTCCTGTTGCTTGCAGCGCTCGCCAAATCGGGCCTGAACTTCAGGGATATCTCGCCGGCCTACCTCACGCCGGCGGACGGCCGCGCCGCGTTCATCGGCGGCAACGTCGACGCGTGGGTCGCCTGGGACCCATTCCTGACCAGCGCGCAGCGCCAGTCCAATGCGCGGGTGCTGTCCGACGGCGGTGACGGCCTTGCGAGCTACAAACGATACTATTTGTCATCGGCGGCCTTCGCGGACCGGCGCGGCGACGTCCTGAACGTCATCTTCGGCAAACTTGATGAAACCGGCAAATGGGTGAAGGCGCATCCCAAGAACGCAGCGGCATTGCTGGCCGGCCTCTGGGGGATCGATGCGGCAACAGTGGAAGAGGCGAACAGCCATCGCTCTTACAAGGTCGGCGTCGTGACGGCGCCCGGCCTGTCCGAACAGCAGCGCATCGCCGACGCATTTTTCGCGGAAAACATACTTCCGGCCAAGGTCGATGCCGGCAACGCAAAGATCTGGACGCCGAAGCTAGACTGATTGGCGAACCGATTTGAGCGGCTGCTGAGACCGGCCAAAGACGTTGCGAGCGTGCCGCCCTCACTGAATGAGGCTGAAAACTACGCCGCCTCGTAGGACGGAACGGGCAACGCGGTCACCGATTTGATCTTTTCCATGGCGAAGCGCGACGTCACATTCTTCAGCGCGACCGAGCCGATCAGCTTCCTGTAAAAAATATCATAGCTCCGCATGTCGGCGACGACGACGCGCAGCATGTAATCGACGTCCCCGGCCATGCGATAGAACTCAATGACTTCAGGCATCGCACTGACAGCTTGCGCGAATTTCTTCAGCCAGGCATCGGAGTGGTCGCTGCTCTCGACCGACACGAACACCGACAGTCCAAGACCGATCTTGTTCTGGTCAACCAGCGCGACTTTGCCGATGATGATGCCTTCGTTTTCCATGCGCTGGACGCGCTTCCAGCACGGCGTGGACGAAAGGCCAACCCGCTCGCCGATCTCGGCCACCGATAGCGATGCATCTTCCTGAAGCACCCTCAGGATCTTCCGGTCGATCGCATCGATACGACGTGCGGCTTCCGGAGCAGCCGCGGTGATGTCGGTCATTTTCGGAACTTTCTTCCAAATTATTTACTAATCGCCATGGTAGTTAGAAAATAATTCCCGACAAGCGCCCCTCTGTTTCGAAAAACGCCGCCATGGGAGAAAGTCTTGCTGCCCTGACTGCCTTTGCCAGCCTAAGGCAAGCGCGCGCTATGGCTTCCGAAAACGAGCGATTGAACGCAGCCAATGTTTGTCATTGACCGCTTTGCGCCAGAAGCGGCCGCTTGGGCGAGAGCAAAGGTCAAGACGGTTTTGACGCGATGGTCTTCGGCTCGTCATAGGGCGGCGCGGAGGACGGGATGGCGGAGGAACTGTCATGTCTACGCGGCCATCGGCATCCCGGGAATGCCGCGGAAGTTCGGCGGTCCCGACTTTGCAAGGGGAGCGTTTCAATTCGGAGATAATTTCATCAATGATCGAATCACTGATTTACGGCAGTTCGGGCGGGCGACCCGCCTCGATCGTGTCAGTGACAGGCAGCATCTGCAGGGAGAACACGTATGACGAATTCCGAGGATAATCCGCCTCCCGCAGTCGGGGCCTATTGGATCAAGGAGGAAGATTATCCAGCGTTGCTGCAACTTTTCGACGATGGCGACAAACTGCCACCGAGCTGGAAAGAATGGCTGAAGATGGCCGAGGAAATGGAGCAAGGGCTCAAGGCCTATGGACACGTCGTGTTGCGTGTTTACATCGACCCCGCCACATTCTCAGACTGGTGCGCCGCCCATGGCACGAGCCCGGGCAGCGCCGGACGCAGAAAGTTCGTCGCCTCGGCGGTAACCGAGAGATATGGCCGACAGGGCTGACCAGCGCTGTCTTGGCGGGCCGCCGGCCCATCGCCAGCCCAGCCTCGAACAGCACGTTCGGCCGGGCCTGCCCTTGAAGCTTCCGGGTGATCGCGTCCTAGTTGTTTCTTTGCGCGGTCCAATATCCCGAGCAGCGCCCACCTCCTACGTGGCCGCTCCAGATCCCGCGGCCGGCGTCTCGCGTCAGCCTCCCCGACCCTGATGCGTATTTGTGTCTGCCGTTGTCCGTGCTTGTCTGCCCATGCTACGTGATCAACCAGGACGTTCTCGGCTGATCAGCCGGGAATCCATGACAATAAACCCGGGCTGGCCGGCCGATCGTCGATCGGCCGGCCAATGAGGTGGTGCATATGGCCTTCAAGGAATACGGCAATTACGACGCGGTCGGTTTGGCCGAACTGGTGCGGAGCAAGCAGGTCACGCCCGGTGAACTGCTCGACGAGGCGATCGCCCGCACGGCAAAGGTCGACCCGCAAATCAACGCGGTCGTCGTCAAGCATTACGACTATGCCGAACGCCAGATCGATCGCGGTCTTCCTGACGGTCCTTTCACCGGTGTGCCGTTTCTCCTGAAGGACCTTGATCTTCTGGCGGGGACCCGCACGACATCGGGCGCTACGATCCTGAAGGATTTCGTTGCCGATCACACCGCGACGCTGACACAGCGTTTCCTCGATACCGGTGTCTCGATCTTCGGCAAGAGCTCCAGCCCCGAATTCGGCCTGATGCCGACGACGGAATCCCGCCTTCA
>JAYVYQ010000122.1:0-17246 GCA_043784125.1 Afipia sp. | reverse complement strand
GCTAACGCATGTACGAAAACGCAGACGCGCGACACCCAAATCCAATAAGGGCGATTATTTCCGTAGTGCCTTCAAAAGATCTGCAACGATGTCAGATTTTATCGCAATCGGATCGATTGAAACGCCAAGTGAAGAAAAGCAATACGGGCAGTTATAAGAAATCCCGTTCCAAGACTTAACGCCGCCGTTGACGGTGACATCACTAAGATTCACTTGTGAAAACATCTGTTCGCACTTCGGGCATTTGCTGGCCATTTTATCCCCCCAAAAGCAAAGAGCTTAACAGGGATTACGCTTCCTCCAAGCCTGAAAGCGCTTAACCGCTTGCTTGCGGTTCTTAAGTTCAGTGAGGCCGTCGATATTTGAGGCGCTTGACTGTCCGGTTTGTCGAAACATTCGCTGACGAATTTCAACACGTCGCGCGGAGGGATTTTTTGATCCCGCGCCGCTTTGTTGCAGGCGATCTGCTTGATCTGCTCGGCGTGGCGTTTTTCGGCAGCTTCGCGAAATTCCGGCGCGACCTTCGAGGGATCGACGACCTTCTGCGCGTGAGCAACAACACTGCTGAGCGCGAGCGTCAGCAGGGCGGCAAAAAATCGAACCGTGAGTGAAGCGAAGCCCGTGCGCATTGTAAGATTATACCGCTCGCGCGGCGGAAATCTACCGGACATAGCCGCGTGCCGGAGGCGATCTGCACATAAAGTGAACGCGCCCCAAGGTGAACCTGAGGCGCGTTAACATTGCCCGTCAGGCGAAAACGAGACTTACTCGTCGTCCGCTTTCTTGGTGCCGCCGATGTTCTTCAGTTTGGCGAACACGGCGTCGACATTCATGTCGTCGCGCTGCTTCTCGGTGGTGGAGGCAACCTCCTGCTCGGCTTCCTTGCGGGTGGTCTCGGATGCCGGCAGCAAGGTCGCGCCGCCGTAAACCATGCCGGTCGGCTTTTCCTTCGCGGCGCGCTGCACTTCAAAGTCGAGTTCGATCTGCGAGCACAGGCCGAGCGTCACCGGGTCCATCGGCGTCAGTGTCGAGGCGTTCCAGTGGGTGCGTTCACGCACGCTGGCAATCGTCGTCTTGGTGGTGCCGACCAGCCGCATGATCTGGCTGTCCTTCAATTCGGGATGGTTGCGCACCAGCCACAAAATCGCGCTGGGCCGCTCATGACGGCGCGACACGGGCGTGTAGCGTGGGCCTTTTTTCTTTTTGGCTTCCGGCAGCGTCACCCTGGATTCGCCGAGTTTCAGCCGATATTCCTGATCGGCTTCGCCCTTTTCGATTTCTTCACGGGTCAACTGACCGGTCGAAATCGGGTCCATGCCCTTGATGCCCTGCGCGGCGTCGCCATCCGCGATGGCGCGCACTTCAAGCGGGTGCATTTTGGTAAATTCAGCGACCTGGTCGAAGGTCAGCGCGGTGTTATCAACCAGCCACACGGCAGTCGCCTTCGGCATCAGCGGTGCATTGCTCATGGCAAATCTCCTTTACGCTTCGCCCACCGGATTTTTGGGGGTAAAGCCGTCTGGTCATCAGTGATGACGGGAATTCGCACCTATATAGTCTGGCAGGGGCGGGCCGTGCAATGGTTCGGATCGCCCTTGACAGACAGGGGAGTGCGGCCCCAAGTCGGCTATAATGGCCTCCTATAATTCCGCGATAAACCTTTTAAAACACTCGAATCCGGCTCAAAAATGACCCCAGAAGCTCAAAAACCGCCTCTCTCCGTCGTGCTTTGTTCCCCGCGCGGCTTCTGCGCCGGCGTGGTGCGGGCCATCGATACGGTGGAGCGGGCGCTGAAGCTCTATGGCGCGCCGGTCTATGTGCGTCATGAAATCGTGCATAATCGCTATGTGGTCGAAAGCCTGAAGGCCAAGGGCGCGATTTTCGTCGCCGAATTGAGCGAAATTCCGCAGACCGAGGCGCCGGTGGTGTTTTCCGCCCATGGCGTGCCGAAGGCGATCCCGAACGAGGCCGACAAGCGCAACTTTTTCACGCTCGATGCGACCTGTCCGCTGGTCACGAAAGTGCACCGCGAGGCGGCGATCCATTACAAGCGCGGCCGCGAGATCATCCTGATCGGCCATGCCGGCCATCCGGAAGTTGTCGGCACGCTCGGCCAGTTGCCGAAGGGTGCCGTGGTGCTGGTCGAGACCATGGAAGGTGCGCGCACCTTCCAGCCCAAGAATGCAAACAAGCTCGCCTTCGTGACGCAGACCACGCTGTCGATCGACGACACTGCTGAGATCGTTGCGGTGCTGAAAGAGCGCTTCCCCGACATCGACGGCCCGCACAAGGAAGACATCTGCTACGCCACCACCAACCGCCAACTCGCGGTGAAGAAGGTCGCGCCGCATGTCGAAGCGATGGTTGTGGTCGGTTCGCCGAATTCGTCGAACTCGCAGCGGCTGCGCGAAGTCGCCGAGCGCGAGGGCTGTAAAGTCTCCGTACTGGTGCAGCGCGCTTCGGAAATCGACTGGTCGAAATTCCAGGGCATCAAGACGCTGGGCATCACCGCAGGCGCCTCGGCGCCGGAAGTCATCGTCGAGGAAATCATGGATGCGTTCGCCCAACATTATAAGCTGAGCGTCGAGACCGTATCCGCCGCGCAAGAAAACGAATTCTTCCCGCTGCCGCGTCCGTTGCGGAACGACGCAGCCGAGTAATTGGGACACTAGATGGCGGTCTATACCGACGTCACCGCCGAAGAACTTGCGGAATTTCTCTCCAGCTACGCGATTGGCGATGTGCTGTCCTACAAGGGCATTGCGGAGGGCGTGGAGAATTCCAATTATCTGCTTCACACCAGCGCCGGATATTATTTCCTGACGCTTTATGAAAAGCGCGTCGCGGTCAAAGATCTGCCGTTCTTTTTGGGTTTGATGGCGCTTCTGGCCAAGCACGGAATTTCCTGCCCCCAGCCTGTCGTCAACAAGAACGGCATCGCGCTCGGAACGCTCGCAGGCCGCCCCGCCGCCATCATCGATTTTCTCGAAGGCGTATGGCCGCGCAAACCGAACGCTGCGCATTGCGCCGCCATCGGTGAGGCGTTGGCGAAAATGCATCTGGCTGGTGCGGATTTTTCGATGCAGCGTCCGAATGCATTGTCGGTATCTGGCTGGCGTCCGCTGTTCGATCAGGCGGCGTCGCGCGCCGACAGCGTGCAGCACGGTTTGCGCGATCTCCTCAGCGCCGAACTCGATCATCTTGAAAAGGCGTGGCCGAAGTCGCTGCCGCAAGGCGTGATCCACGCCGACGCATTTCCGGACAATGTTCTGTTCCTCGGCGACAAACTGTCCGGGCTGATCGATTTCTATTTCGCCTGCAACGATGCGCTGGCCTACGACGTTGCGATCTGTCTCAACGCGTGGTGTTTCGAGATCGATCATTCCTTCAACGTCACCAAAGCGCGCGCGTTTCTCAATGCCTATACGCGCGAACGGAAATTATCCGCGGCCGAACAACAAGCGCTTCCGCTTCTGGCGCGCGGCGCGGCTATTCGTTTTCTGCTGACGCGGCTGGTGGACTGGCTGAACGTGCCGCCGGGCGCGCTGGTGCGGCCGAAGGATCCGCTGGAATATGTCCGCAAACTGCGATTCCATCAGGGCGTGAACAGCATCAAGGATTATGGCCTCGATCAGTCGGGGTTCGCGGCGTGAGCGATTTGCCCAAGGTCACGATCTTCACCGACGGCGCGTGCTCGGGAAATCCGGGTCCGGGCGGCTGGGGCGCGATCTTGCGCTTTGGCGATGTCGAGAAAGAACTCAAGGGCGGTGAGAATCCATCCACCAACAACCGCATGGAATTGATGGCGGCGATTTCCGCGTTGGAGGCTCTGAAAAAGCCTGCACTGGTGGATCTGACGACCGATAGCCAATATGTGCGTCAGGGCATTACAACGTGGATCAACAATTGGAAACGAAATGGCTGGCGCACGGCCAGCAAAGAGCCGGTGAAGAATGCCGATCTATGGCTGCGCCTCGATGAAGCATTAAAGCCACACGAAGTGCATTGGCACTGGATCAAGGGTCACGCCGGTCATGCCGAGAACGAGCGTGCCGATCAGCTCGCGCGCGATGGACTGGCGGAGAATAGGTGAGGGTCAGTCGATCTATTAGTTAGGTCGTCATCCCGGCGCATGCCGGGATCCATAACCATCGAACGAAATGACCAGACTCAGGGAGTATGGGTCCCGGCTTTCGCCGGGACGACATCTCATGATGCGATTGTTAAAGCTGCCCGAGCAGCGTGTCGCCGCCGGACACTTCGACCTTGCCGGGATTGGCTTCAAGATTCATCTTCTTGATGACGCCATCCTCGACCAGCATCGAATAACGCTTGGAGCGGATGCCGAGACCGTTGCCGGATGCATCAAGCTCCATGCCGATGGCCTTGGTGAATTCGGCATTGCCGTCGGCGAGGAACGTGGCTTCGTCACGCTGATCGGTATCGCGCTTCCACGCGTTCATCACGAATGCGTCGTTCACGGAGACGACCGCGATGGTGTCGACGCCCTTTTCCTTGATGGCGTAGGCGTTGAGAAAGATGCTTGGCATGTGCATCTTGTGGCAGGTGCCGGTGTAAGCGCCCGGAACGGCGAACAGCGCGACCTTCTTGCCCTTGAAAACTTCGTCGGTGGTTTTGACCTGCAATCCGTCCGCTCCCATCACGCGAAACTTCGCTTCCGGCAGCTTGTCGCCAACTTTAATGGTCATCGTATTCTCCCTGATGATGGATGTGTCATAGACTAGGACGAGGGCACGCGCTATCGCCGGGTGAGCCGCAATCGCGTTATTTCAAATTGACATTGTATTCGGTGGCGCCGGAGTCGCCGGCCAGAGTGAGTTTCAGCATGGCGTTGTCGACGGAGGCACCGGATGGCAATCCGTCGAGATCGAAGGCAAAGCGCTGAACGCCGCCCGGCTCACGCTTGATGAGTTTCGGCACCGGAAGCGCCCAATCCAGCTTCGGACCTTCGGCAAACAGATTGGCGTCTTTTCCGTCCGTCGCCACGACATCGACAAGCACGCCGATCTTGCCGTCGCGCCGGACATCGCGAATGGTGAGCGCGCCCGGATCGCCGATCTTCGCGGGTTTCGGGACGGTGTCGAGGGCTGCGGAAATATTGTTATCCTCGGTGCTCGACTCGCTGGTAAAATTCAATTCCGCGTTGGCCTCGACCGGCACGCAGAGCTTTTCGCAAACCGCGTAGCTGATCGCTGCCCGCAGCGTCACGGGCTTGTCAGCATTCTTTGCGAGAATGCGAAGCGGCAGCGTCACCTGCTTCTGGTAGCCCAAGGAAATGCCGCCATTGCCGTCGGGGAATTTCATCGGCGCGGGCCAGAGAATGGTGACGTTCTCGACATTGTCCGATTTGGAGAAATCGATGCGCGGCGGCACGCCGGAATCTCCGGGCGTGCGCCAATAGGTTTTCCAGCCCGGCGCAATCTCGAAACCGATGCCGCCGAGGAAGACGTTGCCGCCGCGCGAACCGGCGATCAACCTCACGGCAGAATGCGAGTCCCGGATCCAGGGCGATGCATCCTCAGCGCGCGTCGCCGATGAGGCAAGGCACAGGGCACCGGCAAGGCTGATCGCAATAGTAGCGGGAACTTTATTCATGAGGCGTCCTTAGCAGAGCGAGCCGATTGGAAACCACTGAATTGCGCGTGATCCCGCTTCTTTTGTGGCGGTTAGCCCGAAGCTTGATTGACAGGAAAAACCACCGATATCAGGATCATGATGAAAGAGAGTCGGCCGCCGATGAACGTCAAGCCCAAGAAGACCAAGCGCGCCGCCAAGAACGTCGGCGAGAATGACGAAGCGTCGGGCGACGGCTATCTTGACGGGCAGATTTTGATCGCAATGCCGATCATGGATGACGAGCGATTTTCGCGCTCAGTGATTTACCTTTGCGCGCATTCATCGGAAGGCGCGATGGGCATTGTGGTCAATCGTGCCGCCGGCAGCATCGACTTTCCGGGGCTGCTGGTTCAGCTCAACATCATCGACAAGGATCATCAGATCACGCTGCCGGATGCAGCCGAGAGCCTGAAGGTTCTGAAAGGCGGCCCGGTGGAGACCGGGCGCGGCTTCGTGCTTCACTCCAGCGACTTTTTTATTCAGGACGCGACGCTGCCGATCGACGACGGCATCTGTCTCACGGCAACGCTGGATATCCTCAAAGCCATCGCGACCGGAACGGGCCCGAAGCAGGCGATCCTAGCGCTAGGCTATGCGGGGTGGGCGCCGGGGCAGCTTGAAAACGAAATTCAGCATAATGGCTGGCTGCATTGCGCCGCCGATCCGGATTTGATTTTCGGGCGCAACGTCGAGGACAAATACAAGCTCGCGCTGGACAAGATCGGCATCGACATCGCGATGCTGTCCAATGAAGCGGGCCACGCCTGATTTGAGAAATTAGCTCTGCGTTGCCGCGATGGTTGCGCTGCGCGCATTCTGGCGGCGGTTGCGTGGCTGCGGCACCTGTTCGCCGGTCAATAGCCGCATCGTCGCATCGGCGTCCATCGGCTCGCCGAAGGCAAATCCCTGCGCATATTCGCAACCCAGTTGAAACAACTCGACCGCGTCCGAGTCGGTCTCTGCACCTTCGGCAACAACCTGCATGTTCAAATCATGCGCCATCGCGACGATGGATTTGAGCAGCACGGGCCGCGAACCGCGGCTGGTGGTGCGGACGAAGGACTGGTCGATCTTGATGGTGTCGAACGGAAAGCGCTGCAGATAGGCCAGCGACGAATGTCCCGTGCCGAAATCGTCCAGCGACAATCCCGTTCCGAGTTCCTTGATCCGGTGCAGCATCTGGGCTGCGTGTTCGGGATTTTCCATCACCAGCGACTCGGTGAGTTCGAGTTTGAGCGAGCCGCGCGCAACCGCGTGGCGCGACAGCACGCTGCGGACGTCGTGAATGAGGTCGTGACGCAGCAATTGCCGTGACGAGACATTGACGCTGGCGAATAATGGTTCGCGCGAGCGTACCGCACGTTGCCACAGCGCCAGCTGCTTCGCGGTGGTGTCCAGCACGAACAGGCCGAGTTCGACGATCAGGCCGATTTCTTCGGCAATCGAAATGAATTCTGTCGGCGACATGCGGCCGAGTTTCGGGTGATCCCAGCGCGCCAGTGCCTCGAACCCCGCAATGGTCCGATCTTCCAGCCGCACGATGGGCTGATACAGAATGGTGATTTCCTCGCGCTCGATGGCGCGGCGCAATTCGGATTCCAGCGCCAGCCGGTCGGTGCGGCGTGCGCGCATTGCGGGCTTGTAGACGTCGATGCGGTCGCCGCCGATGCGCTTGGAGTGATACATCGCGAGTTCCGCGTCCTTGATGATCTCGTCCGTCAGCGGAACCTGCGGATCGCTGAGTGCCAAGCCAATCGAGGCGGTAAGAAAAATCTCGCGGCCGTTGAAGGCAATCGGCGCGCGAATGGTTTTGCGGATGGTTTCGGCGAACGCCGTGATGCGTCCCGGCTCGTATTCGGAGGTCAGGATCAGGCCGAACTGGTCGCCCGAGAGCCGCGCCAGCGTATCCTGCGGCTTCAGAATGCGCGCAAGCCGCCGCGCCAATGTTAGCAGGATCGAATCGCCAACCGCGATGCCGACGGAATCGTTGACCTGCTTGAAGCGATCCAGATCGATCACCATGATTGTGGGGCGCAGGTTCGGCGTTGTCTTGGCGAAAGCCGAGACGGCGGTGAGGCGGTCGATGAAGAGCTGGCGATTGGGCAGGCCAGTGAGATTGTCATGCACCGAATCGTGCAGCATCCGCTCTTCGGAATTCTTCAGGTCGGTCACATCGCTCAGCGTGCCGACCACGCGCGCGACTTCACCATCGGAGCCCACCACGGGACGCGCTTTGAGCGCGAACCACATGAAGTGACCGTCGGGCGTCCGCAATCTGAAATCCTGCACAAGGCGTCCGCGCCGCTGGTCGAGCACGCTGTCGAGCGCGGCGCGAAAGCGATCCTGATCGAGCGGGTGCAGCACCTCGAGCCATTTCGCCGCCGGGCCTTCGAGCGTGCCGCGCTTGAGGCCAAGCAGCGTTTCAGTTTCGGGGCTGGTGAACACCTTGTCGGCGGACACGTCCCAATCCCAGATCAGATCGCCGGAGCCGGTCAATGCGAGCGCGCGCCGTTCGACATCGGACACGACGCCCATCGTTGCGCCGCCGCCAGCGAAGGCATGCTGCATCACCGTGAATCCGATCAGCATGACGATCAGCACAAGCCCGCCGAGCAATGCCGGACCGACGATGTCATTGGTGACGCCGCCCGCGACAGTCATGCCGGCCGCGATCACCCAGACCAGCAGCAGGAACCATGTCGGGATCAGCAGGACGGCGCGGTCGAAACCATGCGTGGAGAGATAAACGATGAGGGCAAAACCGAACACCGCGATTAGCGCCAGCGAGATGCGCGCGATGCCGGAGGCGACGGCCGGATCGAACAGTGCGAGCGCGACCAATGCGCCAAGGAATGCGACCCAACCGATGGTGATGTGGGAGTAGCGCACATGCCAGCGCGACAAATTCAGGTAAGCAAAGAGAAACACGAGCAGCGTCGCCGCAAGCATCGCTTCGCCTGACGCGCGCCAGATGCGCTCCGCACCGGACGACATGTCGAACACCTTGCCCCAGAAACCGAAATCGATGCCGACGTAAAGCAGTACGGCCCATGCAAGGGCGGCCGCAGCCGGGAACATGATGCTGCCCTTGACCACGAACAGGATCGTCAGCACCAGCGCGAGCAAACCTGAGATGCCGATGACGATGCCCTGATACATCGTGAAGGAATTGACCTTGTCCTTGTAGGCTTCCGGCTCCCACAGATAGAGCTGCGGAATTTTATCGGTGCGTAGTTCAGCGACCAATGTGATGACCGCGCCCGGATCGAGCGTGATGCGGAAGATGTCGGCGGTAGAACTGTCCTGCCGTTCCGGACGGTCGCCGGTCGATGGCGTGATTGACGCAATGCGCGACAGGCCGAGATCGGGCCAGATCAATCCCGACGACACGACGCGGTAATGCGGAACCACGATCAGGCGGTCGAGCTGGTCGTCGGTGTTGTTGGTGAGCGCGAACACGACCCAGTTCTGTCCGCCCTCGCGCGCGCGCACTTCGATGCGGCGCACGATGCCGTCGGTGCCGGGTGCGGTGGAGACCTGAATGCGGTCGGTATCGCTGCGCTGAAATTCGAGAACGCCGGTGAGATCGATGGCAGGCGCGTCGCTGCGGACGCTGATGGCGTCAAGCGCGCGCGCCGGTTGCGCGAAGGCAAACATCATGAAGCTCAGCGCAAAAAGCGCAAAGCATCTGATCGGGTGCAAGGTCGGCTCTCCGCGTTGGCATCGGGGCGCAAGAGCCGCCGATGGAACGCGATAAATGACACGAATATGAAGTGAATCAAAGACTTTCGAGTTGTTTTGCGGACCTAAACCGTGAGCACAATTTTGCCAATATGTTGGCCCGAGTCCATGCGCTGATGTGCCTTGGCGGCATCTTTCAGCGCAAAGGTGCTGTCGATCAGCGGTTTGACGCGGCCATCCGCAAGCCAAGGCAGAACCTTGGCCTCGATGGCGTTAACCATCGCGGCTTTATCTGCGACCGAGCGCGGCCGCAGCGTCGATCCGGTGTGGTGCAGCCGCTTCATCATCAGCTTGCTGAAATTCGCGGTGGCCTTGGGTCCGCCGAGAAAAGCGATCTGAACAATGCGGCCTTCGACGGCTGCGGCGTCGTAGTTGCGGTCGATATATTCGCCGCCGACCATGTCGAGAATGACGTTGACGCCGGCATCGTTCGTGGCGGCTTTGGACTTGGCGACGAAGTCCTCGGTCTTGTAATTGATCGCTACGTCGGCGCCGAGTTTCAGACACGCGTCGATCTTGTCCTGCGATCCGACAGTGACGATGACTTTTGCGCCGTGTGCTTTGGCCATCTGAATCGCCATCGTGCCGATGCCCGACGAGCCGCCGTGAATGAGCAAGGTCTCATTCGGCTTCAATCCGCCGCGCTCAAAGACATTGTGCCAGACGGTCATCAATGTTTCAGCCGTCGCACCGGCCTCGGTGATCGAAAATCCCTCTGGCACGCGCATGCCGTGCGTCTCGTGCGTCAGGCAATATTCTGCGTAGCCGCCGCCTGCCACCAGCGACATCACCTTGTCGCCGAGCTTGAATTTCGTCACGCCCTCACCGAGGGCGACGACGTCGCCGGCAACTTCCAGACCCGGCAGATCGCTGGCGCCGGGAGGAACGGGATACAATCCCATGCGCTGCAGCACGTCGGGACGGTTCACGCCGGCGGCTGCGACCTTGATGAGGATCTGGTTCGGGCCGGGTTTCGGCACCGGCCGCTGCTCAGGCACAAGAACTTCCGGTCCGCCGGGCTTGCTGATTGCGACGGCGGTCATTTCCGTGGGCAGCTTGTCCATGATGAATCCTTGCGGCGGTTGGTTCGGCGATGAAAGATAGTGCGAGGCGAAGCTATAATCTTGCAAGTGCCCGGAGGGAAGCATGGCGGCTGAAGATGACGACAAGCCTAGAAAGAAAATCACCCACGAGATCGGTCAGGATCTGCATCTCTTGTCTGCCGACGATCTTGCGGAGCGAATTGCGTTGCTCACGTCCGAAATCGAACGGCTGAAAACCGACATGGCCAAGAAGCACGCCAGCCGCGACGCGGCCAATTCCTTCTTCAAATCGTGACGCGATAGACACACACGCCACAGACCCGAAGAGAAGGTAAAAGAAATCCCTCATTTACGAGCTATTAAGCTTTCGGGTTTATGACTGGGATTGTCCTTCTTTGGACACCGAGTGGCTCCTGTCCACTCTGTTTGACGCCTCCCTGTTATAAACTTTCAAAGCCGCCAGAAATGGCGGCTCTTTTTTTTGCGCCTTGTGTGCCGGTGTTTCTTCGTTCCAGGCATGCTGCTGGAAACCATATCTCGGCTTGGCGCTGGACAGCGGCCCTCGGGCGCGCAATGATTTGTTCATCATAAAAAACCAGCGTAACAGTGCGTGAGGCGTTAACCATGTCGGACCAGTCGCAGGGCGAAACGCCTCTTGTCGTGTTGAGCGAGCGCATCACCAATTCGGCGGCGTTCGGAACGCTGTTTCGCGAAGGCATGGACCTCGTGGAAGAAACCGCGGCCTATCTGGATGGCGCGGGCCGCGCCGAAGCCAAGGCGCTGGAGCGATCCATCAGTCTCGTCTACGCAACAGAGAGCATGCGTCTCACCACGCGGCTTATGCAGTTGGCCTCATGGCTGCTGCTGCATCGCGCGGTGAAGGAAGGCGAGATGACGCTCACCCAAGCCAACCGCGAAAAGACCAAGGTTAAATTGACGGCGGCCGATCCCGGCGCAGAAGACATGATTACGAAATTGCCGGCGAGCCTGCAGGAATTGATCGCGCGTTCGATGGCGCTGCAGAACAAAGTGCGCCGTCTCGATGCTACGATCCATGCGCCGCCGAGCGATCATGTGTCGATCGGCAATCCGCTGGTGCCGCAGATGAACATGCTCAAGGCTGCGTTCGAGCGCTGAGTTTCCCCGACCTCAACACCGCAAAACAAAAACGCCCCGGCGCGAGCAGGGGCGTTGTCGTATCTGGGGCCGATTGAGAAGACTTACTTCTCCTTGATGAAGCCTGCGAACTTCTTCTGGAAGCGTGAAACACGTCCGCCGCGATCCAGCATCTGCTGCGCGCCGCCCGTCCACGCCGGATGCGACTTGGAGTCGATGTCCAGGTTCAGGGTGTCGCCTTCCTTGCCGTAGGTCGAGCGCGTCATGTATTCGGTGCCGTCGGTCATGACGACCTTAATGTTATGATAATCCGGGTGAATTTCGGGTTTCATGGCAAATCCTTCGGCGCGCCGCGCTCAAGGTCAGGGATATTCGGGACGAATTTGGGCGGTCTATATCGCAGGACCGGCCCAGAAACAAGCATCGAACGTCATTTGCCAGCACCCCTCGCTGGGCCTATCTGAGGGCAGCAGAATGGCGGCAGCGGGTCCGAATGAACGCAATTGAGAGAGTTGAAGACCGCGCCACCGCATCGGTGGCGGCATTGGGTGATCTCGCCGCGCTGCCGGCTTCAGGCCCTTCGCAGGCGAGCGATGCCGCACCGAAATCGCGCCGGCCGAAATTGCGTCCATTGCTGGCGCTCGTGCCCTACGTCGCACGCTATCGGGGACAGGCGTTCGCCGCGCTCGTTGCCCTGATCGTGGCATCGGCCGCGACGTTGGCTGTGCCGCTCGCGGTGCGCCGTATGATCGATTTCGGCTTCAGCCCCGAAGGCGTGGCCCTCATCAACAGCTACTTCTCGGTGATGATCGCGGTGGTCGCGGTGCTCGCGGGTGCAAGTGCCGCGCGTTATTATCTTGTCATCACACTTGGTGAGCGCATCGTGGCCGACCTGCGGCGCGATGTATTCGATCATCTCACATCGCTGTCGCCCTCCTTCTTCGATACTGCTCATAGCGGCGAACTGGTCTCACGCCTGACCGCCGATACCACGCAGATCAAATCCGCCGTCGGCGCGTCGGTATCGATTGCGCTTCGGAATTTGGTGCTGTTTGTCGGCGCATCCGCAATGATGGTTATCACCAGCCCGAAATTATCGGGATTTGTGCTGGCGGTGATTCCGCTGATCGTGCTGCCGCTTGTCGCCTTCGGCCGCCGCGTGCAGAAATTGTCGCGCGGCGCGCAGGACACGCTGGCAGACGCATCGTCCTACGCGTCGGAATTGATCGGAGCCATCCGCACGCTGCAAGCGTTCACCAATGAGCGGCTTGCCGAGATGCGGTTCGGCAAGGAAGTCGAGCGTGCCTATGAAGCGGCCCGCAGTTCGACGCGTGCGCGGGCGTTTCTGACCGCGATTGTGATCTTCCTGATTTTCGCCAGCGTCGTGGCGATCCTGTGGATCGGTTCGCACGATGTTCTGACGCATCAGATTTCGGCCGGACGTCTGGGCCAGTTCGTGCTGTACGCAGCTTTCGCGGCGGGCGCGCTTGGTGAACTCAGCCAGGTGTGGGGCGAGATTTCGCAAGCGGCAGGCGCGTCAGAACGCCTGTTCGAGATTCTTCGCATCAAGCCCGACATCGCGCCGCCCGCAAACCCTCGCGCGTTGCCGACACCGGCGCGCGGCGATGTTGTGTTCGACAATGTCCGCTTTGCCTATCCGACGCGGCCGGAGACATTTGTGGTCGATGGCGTTTCATTTTCCGTCAAGGCCGGTGAGAAGATCGCGGTGGTCGGCCCGTCAGGTGCCGGCAAGAGCACGCTGTTTCATCTCCTGTTGCGATTTTACGATCCGGCGAGCGGCTCGATTTCCTTCGACGGCGTACCGATCCGCGACGCCGATCCATCTGCCGTGCGTTCGCGCATCGCGCTGGTGCCGCAGGATTCCGCCGTGTTCGCCACCACCGCGCTGGAAAATATCCGCTTCGGCCGTCCTGAGGCCGGCGACGCCGATGTCTCCCGTGCCGCAGATTTGGCTCACGCGACCGAATTCATCGTGCGGCTGCCGCTCAAATTCGAGACGCAACTGGGCGAGCGCGGCGTGACGCTGTCCGGCGGCCAGCGTCAGCGCGTCGCCATCGCACGCGCGATTTTGCGCGATGCGCCGTTGCTGTTGCTCGACGAGGCCACGTCGTCGCTCGACGCCGAGAGTGAAACGCTGGTGCAGACGGCGCTCGAAGACCTGATGCGAGATCGCACGACCATCGTGATCGCGCATCGCCTCGCAACGGTGCTGTCGTGCGATCGTATTCTGGTGATGGAGCAGGGACGCATTGTCGAGCAGGGCACGCATGCCTCGCTGGTCGCCGCCAACGGGCTTTATGCGCGGCTTGCGCGGCTTCAGTTCGAGAATTGCTGAACGCTTATCCAAGTTGCTTCGACATTGGATAGCTTGAAGTCATTCCAAAAAGACCCTCCGGCGACCCGTGCTCGATGTATCCTGCCGCAAGATAGAAACGGCGCGCGGTTTCAGTGCTAACGAGATAAACGCGCCGACTACCGCGGTCGCGTGAGCGCTGCTCCAAGGCTTGCAGTAAGGCACGACTTACCCCAGTGAACCGCGCGTCGGGCGAGACATAGTTGCACTGGATTTCGCCGGCATCTGTCACCGAACCGACCGCGAGGACGTTGTCTTTCTCAACAGCAAGCAACACAGAGTTGCCAGGCATCTCCATCCCTGAGCCTACGATTGCGGGAGTTTTGTTCGAGAGCCATCTTTCCAAAATCGCGTGATCGCCATGATGGTCGGCGTCGCAGAGTTCGATGATGGAACGCCGCAAAACCTCGCAGGCAGCCGCCGCGTCGTTAAGCGTCGCGTCAGGGATTTTCATGAATCCTCTCGCAGCAACAAGTCATCGCGTCCAGCCCATGCCATAGACCGGGCGGCCCGATACTGGATTCACGGTATCGTGCGTGTGGACGAAGCCGTTGCGTTCATAGAACCGAATGGCGCGGTCGTTATCGACATTGACCAGCAGCGTGATGCCGTCGGGCGACATGAGCTTCGCATGCCGGATCAACGCGTCGGCGAGCGTCGATCCCCACAACTCCGGATCGACCACAAGCTGATCGAGATACCCGGTCGTATCGACGGTCACGAAGCCAACCATGACTCGGCTTTGCTCAGCCACCACGATCCGCGCCGATGGCGCAAGTTCGTCATGCCAGCGCGTGCGCCACGCATTCAGCCGTTCCTGAAAATCGATTGAAGGATAGGCCTGCTGCCACGTCCGATGCCAAAGCGCGATGGCAGTGTCTTCATCGCTTGAGAGATACGGCCGGAGAACGAATTCAGCCATTGAGGAGCGCCTATCGTTCGGTGAGTTTCAACTCGATGCGGCGGTTACGTTTATAGGCGTCTTCGGTCTTGTCGGTGTCAAGAGGCTGGAATTCCGCGAAGCCCGCAGCAACAAGCCGCTGTGCCGGAACGCCGCGTGAGATCAGATACTGAACGACCGAAATCGCGCGGGCCGATGACAATTCCCAGTTCGACTTGAACTGCGGACTGGAAATCGGCCGCACATCCGTATGTCCATCCACGCGCAAGACCCACGCGATCTCTGCGGGGATTTGCTTGTCGAGATCCACGACGGCGCTCGCGAGTTTGTCGAGTTCGGCGCGGCCTTCGTCCAACAGCAGCGCCTGCCCGGAATCGAAGAATACCTCGGATTGAAAGACGAAACGATCA
This sequence comes from Afipia sp., assembly GCA_043784125.1. GTDB lineage: Bacteria > Pseudomonadota > Alphaproteobacteria > Rhizobiales > Xanthobacteraceae > Afipia. Next base: position 2,024 of record JAYVYQ010000122.1, on the reverse strand, counting down.
CCCACAACACGAATGTCCGGCCGGTCGCCGAGAATGGTGCGCAATCGCCCAAAGAACTCCGAACGGAATTTCGATAATTCCTGGACGCGCTGCGCCAGCGCGACGTTGAGGCGTTGTCCAAGATCGGCAATTTTACTTTGCGATTCCTTGCCTTGCTTCTCGCTGGCGTCAAGCGCTGCTTCGAGAGCGGCGAGTTGACGCCGCAGGGCGCTGATCTGCTGATTCAGCACTTCGACCTGTGCCAGCGCGCGGGCGGAAATCTGCTTTTCGAAATCGAGCGCCTTGCCGAGTTCGTTGGCGCGGCCGGTTGCGGTCGCACCTGCGCCGGCGAGACCGTCATACAGACCTTTTACGCGGTCGCGCTCCGCCTCGGCGGAGGAGAGGCCGGCCCGCATCTGCGACAGCTGATCGTCGAGGTTGAGCTTGCCGAGTTTTTCCAGCGAGAGAAGATCGGTCAACTGCGCGATCTGAGCGTTCAGCCGCTCAAGTGCCTTGTCCTTGCCGGTGACTTCCTGCGAGAGATAAAACTGCACCACAAGAAACACTGAGAGCAGGAACACGATGGCCAGCACCAGCGTCGACAGCGCATCGACAAATCCCGGCCAGTAGTTGAACCCGCTGTCGTTGCGGCGTGAACGCGAAAGCGCCATGCGCGATTATCCTTGTGTCGGTCTCAACGGCTTTCCGATTCGCGCGCGATGCGTTCCAGAAGCTTCTTGATCTCGCGGTTCTGTTCGCCCTGTCCGTCGGCCCATTCGCGGATCAGCTGCTGTTCGCTGCGCATGTGACTGACGAGGCCCTGAATCGCCTCAGCCAGATTGGCCATCGCAGTAGTGGTAGCGCGCGTCGAGCCCATGTCTTCGACCGCGCTGCGCAGCCGTTCGATCACTGGATGCAACTCGGTCGAGCCTGCGCCGGACACCGGAACGTCGCCGGAATATTCACGCACGGTCTCGGCGAGCCAGTCCTCCAGATCCGTATAGAAGCGATTCTGTGCCTGGCTCGATTGCAGATCGAGAAAGCCGAGAATAAGCGATCCGGCCAGACCAAACAGCGACGACGAGAACGAAATGCCCATGCCGCTGAGCGGTGCCGCGAGACCTTCTTTCAGCGTGTCAAATACCGCGCCGGCCTCGCCGCCGACTTTCAGTCCCTCGATCACCTTGCCGACCGAGCCGACCGTTTCGATCAATCCCCAGAACGTGCCGAGCAGGCCGAGGAAAACCAGCAGTCCCGTCATGTAACGCGAGATGTCGCGCGCCTCATCGAGCCGCGTGGCGATGGAGTCGAGCAGATGCCGCATCGTCTGTTGCGAGATGCTCATGCGCCCGGAGCGGCCGCTCAAAATGGCAGCCATCGGCGCCAGCAATGTCGGTCTGCGATCGACCGCAAGTCCGGGATCGGAAATCCGGAAGTTATTAACCCACGCGACTTCCGGGTAAAGCCGGATCACCTGCCGGAATGAAAGCACGATGCCGATGGCGAGCACCGCACCGATCAAGGCGTTGAGGCCGGGATTTGCCAGAAATGCCGCCCAGACCTGCTTGTAGAGCACCACAAAGACGAGGCTGCACAGGATCAGAAACACTAGCATGCGGACGAGGAAGATGCGCGGCGACGACAATTTGGTGACGTCGATGTCTGCGGCCGAAACGGGTGCGGTTTTTTTCGCCATATCGGGATCGCGAGTCCTTGTACGAGGAATGTCTCGGGCATCAATATGGCACAGCAGCGGCGGGATAAAAGACGTGGCGTCGGATTTGACGCAATCTGTCGGAACTTCGCGCTGAAACCGGGCTTGGTTTGAGGCGTATTTCATAAGTCTTTCGCAAGACGCAATTAGGGTGAAGTCAAAATGACGTGGTTCTTCATTGCGGCACTTGTCGCTCAAGCGGTCGCACTTTCCGTGCTGATGGCGGGTGCGTGGGTCGTACAGCAGCGCACCGGCAATTCGGGGTGGGTGGATACCATCTGGACCTTCTCGCTCGGTCTTGTCGGTGCCGGCGGCGCACTGTGGTCGATGG
>JAYVYQ010000121.1:0-3328 GCA_043784125.1 Afipia sp. | reverse complement strand
TGGCGCTTGCGACACTCGGCGCAAAGGCAGCCGTGCCTGTCGCGCTGGTTTTTTGTTTCGACACTATCTTTCTGTTTTCGGTCACGCCTTTGCTGATGGTGTTGACAGATGGCGAGCGGCGTCCGCTTTTGCCGACCGCAGCACTCATCGCCAAACAGATTTTCTTGCACCCTTTGATCGTCGCGTCCTATCTCGGCGCGCTGGTCGCCTTCTTTCACGTTCCGATTCCCGTCGGCATCGACAGCATGTTGCAATTTTTACAAAGCGCTGCGGCTCCGGTTGCGCTGTTTGTGCTGGGCGTCACGGTCGCGTTGCGGCCATTTACGCGGATGCCGTGGGAATTGCCCGGCATCATCAGCATCAAACTGATCGCACACCCGCTGATTGTGTTCGGATTGTTGATGGCGCTCGGACCATTCCCGCCGCAATGGGCTGCGGCCGCGCTCCTACTGGCCTCATTGCCCCCAGCGCTGAATGTGTTCGTGATCGCGCGGCAGTACGACACCTGGATCGAACCGGCATCCGCCGCAGTCCTGATCGGTACGTTCGTGTCGGTTGTGACGCTGACCAGCGTGATGTGGCTCATCAGCACCGGCGCGATTGTGTTTCCGTAAGTTTTAGTTGGTGCGCCGATTAATTTGGACGCCAAGACGGTGATAATCCCTCACGCATCGCCATCCTGCGGATCGGTCCAAATGCGTTGAGCGCATGAAGTCCCGCCGCGCGCAATGATTGCACGGGCAGGAAATCGCTCAGCAGCGTGCGGTTGGCCATATTGACCGCAAAGGTGCGGCTAAAAATGTCGGCGCTGCGATCGCGCTCGTAGCGTTGCAGCACCGCATCGGACCCGACATCCTCGCCGTTCGCGATTGCGGCGCTTACAATTTGCGCGATATCGGCTGCGTCGCGCAAACCCATATTGAGACCTTGCGCGCCGATTGGCGGAAGCACATGCGCGGCTTCTCCGATGAGCGCGATGCGCTTGGCTGCAAGGTGCGCGGGGGTTTCAATTGACAGCGGAAAGATATGACGCCCCGGCGCGACGCTCATGCGGCAAAAAATGGAATGCGATTGCCGCTCCACCGCGTCGCCGAGCTGATCGTCATTGAGCGATTTCAGCCGCTCGGCCTCATCGGGCTTCACGACCCAGACCACACTGGAATTGTTACCGGGCAGGGGGACGAACACGCACGGACCCGAAGCGGTGTGGAATTCGACCGAGCAATTATTGTGCGGCCGGCTGTGCGAGACGTTCAGTGTCAGTGCGGACTGTCCCAGTTCGCGGCGCTTGACCGCAATGCCGGCAGCTTCACGGCAAAGCGAATGCCGCCCGTCGGCACCGACCACGAGATGCGCCGAAATCACATCGCCTTGAGATGTCTCGACGACGACGACCGCTTCATCTGGCGTAACCGCGCGCGCGTCATCGTCAATCCATGTGAGGTTCGGCAATTGCGCCGCGCGTTCGCCCAACGCCACCATCAGATCGCGGTTCGCGATATTGTAGCCGAACGCTTCCATCCCGATTTCGTCCGACGAGAATTTGACTTCCGGCGCGCGAACGAGGCGGCCGGTGTCATCGACGAGGCGCATCACACGCAATGCCGCCGAGCGGTCGCGGCAACGCGGCCATACATCAAGGGAGTCCAGAAATCCGATCGAATGTCCCAGCAGGGCCGTGGTGCGATTGTCGGCGTAAGGAGAGCGGCGCGCAACCAGAATCGTTGCAGTCCCCGATTGCGCTAGCGCGATTGCGCAAGCCAAACCCGCAGGGCCACCGCCGATCACGGCGACTTGACAGGTTTGCGATGCGACCGGGGGCTTTTTCGCCGAAGACTTGTTCATGGCCTTACATATGGTCCCAAAACGCTTCCGTCACAATTGCTTTTGCAGACGCTGAATCATCGGTCATTTGAGGTAATTGCTGTTCCCCGGCGTCGCGCGGCACAACGCCGCAATGCCTGTATGTGCAAGTTCCAAAAATCCTGATAGTGACGATCCATCATGATTCCTGAAAATCCGCGCGACACGCAACCGGTCTCTGCGACAACGCGATCACTCGCATTCGGAATCCATATTTTCACCGCGCTCGGCGGCGCCATTGCATTGCTGGCACTCCTTGAAGCCGTCCGCGAACATTGGGCGCTGATGTTCGGTTGGCTGGGCGTGGCTTTGCTGATCGACGGCATCGACGGACCACTGGCACGCAGGTTCGACGTCCAGCGCGCCTTGCCAAACTGGTCTGGTGACACGCTCGATCTCGTCGTCGATTTCGTCACTTACGTTTTCGTGCCGGCCTATGCGATCACCGCAAGCGGGTTGCTCATTCCGGTCGCGACGCCCTTGCTTGGCGCCGCTATCGTGGTGTCGGGCGCGTTGTATTTCGCCGACCGGCGCATGAAGGGCGACGACAGTCATTTTCGCGGATTTCCCGCGCTATGGAATGCTGCGGCGTTCTATCTGTTTCTGCTCAAGCCGCCTGCAGCCGTGGGAAGCCTGCTGCTTGCATGTCTCGTCTTGCTGACCTTCGTGCCTTTCAAGGTGATGCATCCGCTGCGGACGGTCAGGTTTCGCAATTTCAATCTCGCCGCCATTTTATTGTGGGCCACGCTTGCAATTATTATTGTGACGATGAATTTTGAAGTCCCGCCGCCCGTCACGATTATGTTCTGCATCGTCGGCGGCTTCATCATGTTCAGTGATACAATTATCCGAATGACAGGTCTGGCTCGCTCATGATGGAATTGTTGACCAGCCCCGAAGCATGGGCCGCACTCGTCACATTGACGGCGCTCGAGATCGTGCTCGGCATCGACAACGTGATCTTCCTGTCGGTCATCGTGTCGCGGATACCGGCCGCGCAGGCCGAGCGCGCACGCAAGATCCTTCTGGCGCTGGCGCTTATATTCCGTATCGCGCTGTTGAGCGCATTGGTGTGGCTGATCGGGTTCACCAAGCCGGTGATCGAGCTTGGAAGGTTCGCTTTGTCGTGGCGCGATCTGATCCTGATCGGTGGCGGCCTGTTCCTGATCGCCAAGGCGACGCATGAAATTCACAGTGAGGTCGAAGCGCGCGACGAGGAGACCGGCCACCAATCGAAGGCGACCGCATTTTTCTGGGTCATCGTGCAGATCATCATTATCGATCTGGTGTTCTCGCTCGACTCGATCATCACCGCCATCGGCATGGCACAGGAACTCGAGATCATGATTGCTGCTGTCGTGATCGCGGTCGGCGTGATGTATATTTCGGCCGGTCCGGTAGCGGCCTGTGGCAGAGCATCCGACCACGAAGATGCTGGCCCTTGCGTTCCTCGTACTGATCGGCG
>JAYVYQ010000120.1:0-4303 GCA_043784125.1 Afipia sp. | reverse complement strand
AAGCCATCGAACATCTCTGTCAGGGCCGTACCACCATCGTGATCGCACACCGCCTCCATACGATCATGCACTCCGATAACATTCTGGTGGTTGAAGGCGGACAAATCGTCGAACAGGGCCGCCACGACGAGCTGCTGCGCAAAGGCGGCCGCTACGCGTCTTTCTTCCGCCTGCAACATCGCGAATCCACGGCGCCGCCGATTGCCATCGGCGCGTAATTTTCCATCCAACGTCCGGATAGCCCATGACCAGCTACGTCATTCCTGCCCACACGATGCCTTCGCTTCCCGTCGCCGGTGAGTCGAAATCCTTTCCGGTGCGTCGCATCTGGTGCGTGGGACGAAACTATCTCGAACACATCCGCGAGATGGGTAATGACGAGCGGCAGCCGCCGTTCTTTTTCGCCAAGCATGCCGACATGATTGTCGGTGAAGGCGCGTCGATCCCCTACCCGTCGCTGACCAAAGATTTCCAGCACGAAGTCGAAATGGTCGTCGCGTTGAAATCCGGCGGCGCAAACATCGACCCAAAGAACGCGCTCGATCACGTCTACGGTTACGGCGTCGGCATCGACCTCACGCGTCGCGATCTGCAGATGGCGTCGCGCAAGAAGGAACAGCCCTGGGAGATCGGCAAGTCGTTCGATTTCTCCGCGCCCTGCGGCGCGCTGCGTCCCGCATCCGAAATCGGCCATCGGGCGAAGGGCAAGATCTGGCTCAACGTCAACGGCATCGAGAAGCAGAAGGGCGATTTGTCAGAATTGATCTGGAACGTGTCGGAGATCATCGCCAAGCTATCGCTGCAAGTGACGCTTGGCGCCGGCGATATTATTCTCACCGGCACACCAGCAGGCGTGGCTGCGATGAAACCCGGCGACAAGATCGAATGCGGCATCGACGGCATCGGCACACTTAAGGTGTCGATCACATAAACGGCGCGCGATCAAATCGAGAAGCTCGTGCGATAGATCATATAGATCGCGACCGCAAGGACCAAGGCTGCGAACACCTTGTTGAGCGCACCGCGTTTGACCGACAGATGCCTCGATAGTTGCGCACCCGCCAACCCACCGAATATCGCGCCCGCTAGAAACAGCATTGCGATGCGCCAGTCCACAAGATTAGATATCGAGTAGTTCGCCGCAGTTGTGAGGCCGAACGCCGTCACCGCCACAAGCGACGAGCAGATCGAATTCGAGATCGGCATGCCGGTTGCCAACATTAGCCCCGGCACGATCAGGAATCCGCCGCCAATTCCGAAAAATCCCGCCAACGCGCCGGATGCAAACCCGAGCGCAATCAGCGCCGGAGTATTGCTGCGCGTGAGCGTGACCATCGGATTTCCGATTTCAGATCGCGGACGAAGCATCAGCACACCGACGGCCATCATCAGCAGCGCGAACAGAAAAATGAGCCTCTCGCCATCGACGATCTTCCCGAGGCTCGATCCGCCGAAAGCGCCGATAACCCCGGCTGCGGCGAACACCAGCGCGCAATGCCAGCGCACCAGCCCCTGTCGGGCGTGATTGGCCAGATTCACCGCCGCACTTGCCGCGACCGCCACGGCTGCGGTGCCGATCGCCACATGGGGATTTTCGACGCCGACGACATAGAGAATCAACGGCACGGCCAGAATCGATCCGCCGCCGCCGATCAGGCCCAGCGAAAATCCGACCAGCGACCCGGAGGCCACGCCCAGTGCGCCTTGTAGCATTGGCGTCATTCTTGAAAGTCTCGCATGCCGAGGGCTTCGGCTGTCATGTCACTCATAACAGAAATTGGCGGCAATCCATCTGTTGGGGTTATACTCCGCTAAATCGGCTATGATGAATGCGGCGGCGCAGCGATGCCGGCTGCGGAGACCAGGAATGAGCGGCGCACCGACGATCCGGGCTTTTTTCGACGAGCCCACCAACACCATCAGCTATCTGGTGTCGGACCCCGCGACCAAACAGGCGGCGGTGATCGATCCCGTGCTCGACTACGATCATCATTCCGGCGAGATCGACACCCGTTCGGTCGCCAAGATCATCGACGAGGCTAAGACGCTTGGCCTCACCATCGTCTGGGCGCTGGAAACACATGCCCATGCCGATCATCTGTCCGGCGCGCCTTACATCAAAGCCAAGACCGGCGCAAAAATCGGGATCGGCGAGCACATCAAGGATGTGCAACGCATCTTCCGGCCGCTGTTCAACATCAACGACCTGAAAACCGACGGCAGCGATTTCGATCATTTGTTCAAGGACGGTGAAGTGTTCAAGATCGGCAATCTCGATGTTGAAGTGCTTTATACACCCGGCCACACGCCTGCGGATATTTCCTACAAGATCGCCAACGCCATGTTCGTCGGCGACACGCTGTTCATGCCGGACTATGGCACGGCGCGGGCGGATTTTCCCGGCGGCGACGCGCATCAACTTTATCGCTCCATCAAGAAAGTGCTGTCGCTGCCACCGAGCACGCGGCTGTTCATGTGTCACGACTACAAGGCGCCGGGCCGCGATGTCTATGCGTGGGAAACCACGGTGCAGGAGCAGCGCGACCACAATGTGCATCTGGCCAATGGCCGTAGCGAGGACGATTTCGTTGCGATGAGAAAAGCGCGGGACGCGACGCTATCGGCGCCGACGCTGTTGCTGCCGTCGATTCAGGTAAACATCCGCGCGGGCGTATTTCCGTCCGCCGAAAATAACGGGGTGCAATACCTGAAAATCCCCGTCACGTTCAAGCATCACTGACTCAGCGATACACCATCACGCCGTCGTCGACCTTGCCGTAACGCAAGGACACAATGTCGCGCGCGTAATTCTGCGTCAGCTTCCACGGATCTTTCGAGCCTTGCTTCGGCATCATGCCTTCCGAGCGCGCGATATAGCCCGATGAAAAATCCACCCATGGCTGCGCGGTGACGCTGTCGTCGGCATGTGGCGTGCATTGCGTGAAACCCTGCGCGCCCATGTAATTCAGCAACCGGCACACATATTCGCTGGTGAGATCGCTGCGCAGCGTCCATGACGCGTTGATGTAACCGAAGATCGACGCCATGTTCGGGATGTCCGAATACATCATGCCTTTGTAATTCATCGCCTTGGAGAAATCGACGCGCGCGCCATCCACGGTCATCTCCATGCCGCCGAGCACCTGCAGGTTCAGGCCCGTCGCAGTAACGATGATGTCCGCCGGCAATTCGCTGCCGTCCGACAGGCGAATCCCGTCTTTCGTAAACGTGTCGATGGTCTTGGTGACGACCGACGCCTTGCCGTCCTTGATCGCGGCAAACAAATCGCCGTCGAGGATCAGACACAGCCGCTGCTCCCACGGATTGTAGCGCGGCGTGAAATGCGCCTCGACATACTCTTTCGGCAGCACATGTTTGGCGGCGCCGAGAATCAACTTCTTGGCGCGATCGGGACTGCGACGGCAGAGCCGATAAAAATAAAGCTGCAAAAGCACGTTGCGCCAGCGCGTGAGATGCCAAGCGAGCTTCGGCGAAGCCTTGCGCAGAAAACGCGCGAACGGATCGTCGCCGGGCCGCGACACCACGTAGGTCGGCGAGCGCTGCAGCATCGTCACATGCGCTGCGTCCTTCGCCATTTCGGGCACCAGCGTCACGGCGGTCGCACCGGAGCCGATCACGACAACGCGCTTGTTCTTGTAATCGATGTCCGGTGTCCATTTCTGCGGATGTACGATTTGCCCCGCAAATTTTTCCGAACCCGGAAACGCCGGCGAATAACCTTCCTCGTATTTGTAATAGCCGCTGCACACGAACAGGAAATTGCAGGTGGTGGTCACGCGCGCACCGCCCTGCTCGGCTTCCACTGTCCATTTTGAATCCTGCGACGACCACGATGCGCGCGTCACGCGCGTGTTGAAGCGAATGTGTTTGTCGATGCCGTGTTCGGCCGCGGTCTCGCGCAAATAATTCAAAATGCGCGGACCCTCCGCGATGGATTTCGGCTCCACCCACGGCCGGAACGAATAGCCCAGCGTATACATGTCCGAGTCCGAGCGGATGCCCGGATAGCGAAACAGATCCCAGGTGCCACCGAGTTTTTCGCGCGCTTCCACAATGGTGAAAGATTTTTGCGGACATTTTGTCTGCAGGTGAACCGCAGCACCGATGCCAGACAGTCCCGCGCCCACGATCAGCACGTCGACGTGATTGGTGGGACTTGTCTTGTCGAGCATGACGTTCTCCTGCGGCGCGACTGTGTGTTCAGGCGAGGACAAATTGCAAGTGCGCAGGGGTTATCAACTTACGTCGTCCCGGCGAAGGCCGGGACCCATAACCACCAAAA
>JAYVYQ010000119.1:0-2029 GCA_043784125.1 Afipia sp. | reverse complement strand
ACATCACCGAGCGCAAGCAGGCGCAAGCGGCCTTGAGCTAGTGCGAAGCGTTCAGCCGCAGCATCATCAAAAGCAGCCCTGACTGCATCAAGGTGCTCGACCTGGAAGGCAATTTGCTCTCCATGCAGAGCGGGCAGGAACTGCTGGGCATCGAAGACATTCAACCTTTTTTAAATAAGTCGTGGTTCGATTTTTGGACCGGCGAGAACAGGCGGGCGGCGCAAGCGGCGGTCAAGTCTGCGGCGGCGGGCGGGGCGGGAAGCTTCGTCGGTTTTTTCCACACGTTGCGTGGCGAGCCCAAGTGGTGGGACGTGGCGATTTCGCCGATTCTCGATGCCAATGGCAAGCCTGCGCGTCTGCTCGCGGTGTCGCGCGACGTGACGCAGCGCCAACAGGCAGAGGAAGTCCTGCGCCAACGCACCGCCCAGTTCGAGTCGTTGCTCAATGATGCGCCGCTTGGCATTTATTTGATTGATGCCGACTTCCGCATTCGCCAGGTCAACGCCGCCGGGCTGCCGACGTTTGGAGATATTCATGACCTGATCGGCCGTGACTTTGCCGGGGTGATGCACATTTTGTGGCCACAGACAAAGGCCGATGAAGTGATCCAGCAATTTCGCCACACGCTGGCCACGGGCGAGGCTTGCTTTGTCCCTGAACTGATTGAGCAGCGCGCTGACCGCGAGACCACAGAGTATTACGAGTGGCAGATCAACCGCATCCCGCTGCCCGACGGCCGCCCCGGTGTGGTTTGCTATTTCCGCGACATCTCGGAGGGCGTCCTGGCGCAGCAAAAAATTCGCGACAGCGAGGAACGTTATCGCGGATTGTTCAATTCGATTGACGAAGGTTTCGCCATCATCGAAATAATTTTCGACGAGGAAGGCCAAGCGGTCGATTTCCGATTTCTGGAAGTCAATCCGGCTTTTGAAAAACAGACCGGCGTCCCCGACGCGACAGGAAAACGGGTGCGCGAAGTGACTACGGGTCATCTTCCGGAGGGCGTCGAAATTTACGCCAAAGTCCTCCAGACGGGTGAGTCGGTTCGCTTTGTAAACGCGTCGAAAGAGTTGGGCCGTTATTTCGATGTCTATGCCATCCGGCTCGGCGGGCCGGAAAGCCGAAAAATCGCCGTCGTTTTCAACAACATCACCGAGCGCAAGGAGGCCGAGGAGGCGCTGCGCGCGAGCGAGCAGCGCTTCCGTGCGCTGGTGACGGCCACTTCGGATGTGGTGTATCGCATGAGCCCGGGTTGGAGCGAGATGCGCCAACTCCATGACCTGAATTTATTCGACAATGCGAAAGTGCCAAGCGGCGACTGGCTTCAGAAATACATTCACCCGCAGGATCAGTCGCTGGTGACGGCGGTCGTCAATGAAGCCATCCGGACCAAGAGCCTTTTCGAGATGGAACATCGAGTCCGGCGCGGGGACGGCGGCATCGGCTGGACTTTTTCGCGTGCGGTTCCGCTGCTCGATCCGGAGGGTGAAATCGTCGAATGGTTCGGCACCGCGAGCGATGTGACCAGCGCCAAGCGGGCGGCGCAAGCCTTGCGCGAGAGCGACGAGCGTTATCACAATCTGTTCAATTTAATTGACGAAGGTTTTTGCATTATTCAAATGGTTTTTGACGAACACGAAAAACCAGTCGATTACCGCTTTCTGGAAGTGAATCCGGCTTTCGAGCGGCAAACCGGGATGCTCAACGCGGCCGGGAAACGGATGCGCGAACTTGTCCCGGATCTTGACGCGCATTGGTTTGAAATTTACGGCAAAGTCGCCTTGACGGGTGAGGCGATCCGCTTTGTAGACGAAGCCAAAGCGATGGACGACCGCTGGTTCGATGTCTATGCCACGCCGGTCGGCGGGCCGGAAAACCGAAAAGTCGCGCTCCTTTTCAGCAACATCACCGAGCGCAAAAAGGCCGAACAGGCCTTGCGCGAGAGCGAAGAGCGTTATCGCAATCTGTTCAATTCAATGGACGAAGGCTTTTGCATCATCGACATGATGTTCGACGAGCACGACAAACC
>JAYVYQ010000118.1:0-4131 GCA_043784125.1 Afipia sp. | reverse complement strand
CGCCTGATCCACCTTTTGGCCGAGATGGGCTTCGGCGGTCTCCTTCATCTTCTGCAAGATAAACGCAGAGACCTGCGACGGGGAGTAGGTCTTGCCGTCTGCCTCGACCCAGGCGTCACCACTGGAGGCCTTCACGATCTTGTAGGGAACCAGACCCTTGTCCTTTTCGACCATTGGATCGTCATACCGCCGGCCAACGAGACGCTTCACGGCGAAAATCGTATTCTCCGGGTTGGTTACGGACTGACGTTTAGCCGGCTGACCTACCAATCGTTCGCCGTCTTTTGTGAACGCGACAATAGATGGTGTCGTGCGTGCTCCCTCGGCATTTTCGATAATATGGGATGTCTTGCCATCCATGACGGCCACGCACGAATTCGTCGTTCCGAGATCGATGCCAATAATTTTTCCCATGATTCTAAGGCCTTTTTCCGATGTTCGATTACTTGATGAGAATCGACGCCTTCAATTGCCCGCTGGAGAGGAAAGGCGATAGTGATTAACCCATGAGAAACTCGCAGAATCGCCGACCGCTATCTGCAAGTTCAGTTACTGCTAGAAATTAGCCCTTGGGCGACCGGAAGCGACAGACTCGGAAACTACTCAGAGCCGGCACGGCGTCATGCATGCGCCATCTGTCTTGCCTGCCGTTTGAGAATTGATATCGACCGACGATTTTCCCGTATTATTGCGCAAAGGCCACAAGCATTGCGTCTGGCCAACCCCAACTTTTTGCCGAAGACACCAGTCATGACGCCCAGACACTGGGTGACGCTTAGTCTGTTATCGGCCTTTTTGCCGAACATGGTGCTCATGCGCACAATGTCGTGGAATGTCACTCAGAGATATTGCTTCACGTCACCAGGCTTCAGGCCATGTTCTTCGAGCTGGCGAATGGTGAGCAGCTTCACGCCTCAGCAATCTCACCGCTTGTTGCCGAGATTGCCGTTGTTGCCAAAGTTGCTGCTTTGCTGTCGTCCAGCTCGTAGACGTAAAATGTCGGAACCAACCCACCGAGAATTGATGCACGCACCAACCATCCGCCCGGTCTATTGCGATCTTCGATCTCGGTCATGGATATCAGTCCTTATCGCGACGATTACGGCTTTAGAGTTGGACGAGCATGCAGCGCTCGAGATGCGACCGGCGTGCCAAAGCCAATCCGATGGCAACGTCGATAACCGGCCTGACCGGTCGCTCTGTCGGAACGTGGACCAACATGTTTCTGAACATTGCCGTTCTCCCGACATTGATAGGATCGCGCAGGGCGCGCGCTCCGGACGATGACGAGGAGACTAGCCGGAGCATCCACGGCGGACGTTGACGCACATCAAACAACCCGTCAGCCGGCGTCAGCGCATCTTTGCTTGCTTCAGGTCGCGCCAGGCCTTGAGCGCGGCGCTTCTGAGCTTTCGCTGCTGGCGGCGATAACCCGGCAGGCGCTTGTCCTGTTTCTCGCCCGACAGCCCGGCAAAACGCTTCAGATCGCGCCAATCGCCTAACGCGCGCTGCAACCGTTTTGTCGCACTGTGAACGCGACGCGCCTCGGCACGGCTCGGAATCGCGACGATATCCGTCAACGCTTCCAGCATATAACGAAAGCGCTTGGCCCTGATCCGGAGGCGGTGACGGCACGCGGCGTTCTGGCTCGAAAGATGCCGCCCCTTGCGGATCAACCGCTCGCGCCAGCGATAGAGTTCACGCTCGCAATAGGCTTGCAATGGCTTGGCGTCCCCGCGGCGGACGGAGTTTTCCCAGCGCGCCAGCCACGACCCATGCTCGGTCCAGGCCGATAGCGCCTCGATCAGGCGCCGGGTGCGGGCCGAGCGCAGGCAGCGCACCAGCCGCCAGTGATCCTGCGCGCGTCGCCGATCGAGATCCGCGCGGACCGCGCGACCGGTCAAGGCCTGATAAGGCCGGCGGCTTGCATAGGCCCCCATCACATCGCTGTCGCGCGCAGCACCGAGCGCGGCATTGAGCCAATTGATCTCTTGCTTCAGGCGAAGCCATTCTGCGTCGACCGCCATCGGCGCGAAGAACGACACCGCCGCGCGCAACCGGGTGATCGCGATGCGGATCCGGTGCACGGCCTCGGCATCGCCGGCACAAGCGCTACCACGATGCGCCTCGATGCCGTCGCCGCAATCCTGCACGATTTTCTGAAAGGCAGTCGCACAATCGAGACCGACCGCCGGAACGGCCTTGCGCCGGCCGGAGGTTTTGGCTCGGCCGGCCTTTATCATCGGTTCACGCCCGGTGCGAGCCCGGGGACGCCGGCACAGGCGCGGCGCAGCGTGTCGTCCGGCGCGCCGGATGCATCGACCATTTGCCAATCGACATGACCGGTCGCAAAAGTCTCCTGCATCACGGCGACCTCACGCGTGGCGTCCGACGCGTCGCCTTGACGCCGTTCGATCCGCGCCAGCCGGGTCGCAAGGTCGGCGGTCAGAAACAGTCCGGAGAATGCCGCATTCTGCTGGCGTGCGATATCTGCGACGGCGACCCGCTCGGTCTCCTGGATGAAGGCCGCATCGAGCACGACCGAATGGCCCTGGGCGAGAACTCGCGCCGCGGTCGACGACAGCAGATCATAGACCCGCTTCGTGGTATCGGCCTGATAGGCGGCTTCGGGCAACTTGGTGGTTTCGCCGACGCCAAACAGGCGCTTCCGAACCACGTCCGAGCGGATGACAACGGCCCCCGGTGACGGCCCGATCAGGCCGGCAAGCCCACGCGCGAGCACCGACTTGCCGTTTCCCGACAGGCCGCCGATCGCGATCAGGCGCGGCGGATCGGGCTTGATCAGCCGCCCGGCGAGGTCGAAATAGCGCTTCGCTGCCTGCAAGGTCACTTCTTGCAAGGCCGTTTCGCCATGCGCTGCCTGCTCGCTCCGGGTGAACAGCACATGCGCGCGGATCGCCGCCCGCATCGACAGAATCAACGGCAACAGGCCGAGGCCGTCGAGATGATCCTCCGCCGCGCCGGATAGGTAGCGGCTGAACAGCAAGTTGGCGGCGCGCCGCTGGCCGAAATGAACCAGATCAATCAGCGTAAAGGCGAGATCGTAGAAAATATCTGTGGTGGCGATCGAAGGATCGAATTCGATGGCGTCGAACAATAGCGGCCGGCCGTTCACCAGCGCGATATTGGCGAGATGGAGATCGCCATGGCAACGCCGTACGAAACCTCGTTCGGCGCGGCGGCCGAGCAGGGATTGCAGACGAGTGAGATGATCGTGGCTGGCGGCGTCGAGCCCGTCGATGGCGGCCACATCGAGACCGCGCACCGCATGGAATTTGTCGGTGTTGCGATCGATGATATCGGGAATGGAATCGAGCCATGTTTCGCCGCCGGCGCGCTCAGCCTTGTCGTGCGATTGCAGGATCATATCCGCCATCGCGAGCGCGAGCGGCTCACCGATGGCGTTCGCCGCGGCGATATGGTCGAGTGTCTGCGTCTCGTCGAAGCGGGCCATTTCGACCGCCCACTCGACCGCGGCCCCGGCGCCGCCGATTTCAAGGCCGCCGTCGCCCTTGTGTGTGATCGCAACGACGCGACGATAGATTTCCGGAGCGTTGCCGGCGTTGACCTTCAGTTCCTCCTCGCAGGCAAGCCGGCGTTTTTCCAGCGTCGAATAATCCAGGAAGGGCAGCTTCACGGCGCGCTTGATCTTCAGCACGCGATCGCCGCTCAGAAATACAATGGAGGCGTGGGTATCGATCCGCTTGAAACCGCAGCCATCGAGGAAACCGAGCACGCGCACCTGCGGATCGACATCGGAGCCGTTCGCGGGAGCGGTTGACGATGATGCCTTCATGGCGGCGGCACCGCGGCGTCGACGATTTGCGCCGCGTACCATCTTTTCAAAACCTTGGGGCGCATCTCGTCCTTCATCCTCACGCGAGCGTGTACAGCTTAGCCGAAACGATGACCGCCGGCTTGATCTTCGTCAAATACCACCGCCCCCACCTCGTCTTACATAGCATTCTGCCTGCGGATGGAGCCTTGGCCAGCTTGCAGCGCTCCGCCATTTATCGAGACCAAGAAACAGGAGATCGTTCCATTCGCGCCCATCAGATCATGACCCGCTCGGTCATCACCGTCACGCCGGATGCCACCGTACTCGAGGCC
>JAYVYQ010000117.1:0-3785 GCA_043784125.1 Afipia sp. | reverse complement strand
AGTTCCGACATCACCGGCGTCGCCTGCTCGCCCAACACCGTGCACTGGACCTACGACACCTATTCGCTGTCGAACGTCGCCGGCAAGGCGATGGTCAAGCGCGGCGAGGACACCTGGTTCTTCGTCACCGCCGACTACGCCTTCGGCATGGCGTTGCAGCGCGACGCGGCCAACGTCGTCAAGGAAAGCGGCGGCAAGGTCGTCGGCGACGTGCGCGCGCCGCTCAACTCGTCCGACTTCTCGTCCTTCCTGCTACAGGCCCAGGCTTCGAAGGCCAAAGTGATTGCGCTCGCCAATGCCGGCGGCGACACCACCAACGCGCTGAAGCAGGCCGCCGAATTCGGCATCACCGACGGTGGCCAGAAGATGATCGCGCTGCTGATGGAGATCACCGACACCCACGCACTCGGCGCCAAGGCAACCCAGGGCCTGATCGTCACCGACGCCTTCTACTGGGACATGAACGACGAGACCCGCGCGTTCTCGAACCGCTTCAACAAGATCGTCGGCCACATGCCGACCATGATCCAGGCCGGACTGTATTCGGCGACCATGCATTACCTGAAGGCGATCGAGGCCATCGGGTCAGACGA
Organism: Afipia sp.; assembly: GCA_043784125.1. GTDB lineage: Bacteria > Pseudomonadota > Alphaproteobacteria > Rhizobiales > Xanthobacteraceae > Afipia. Next base: position 3,192 of record JAYVYQ010000117.1, on the reverse strand, counting down.
AGCGCCGAAGGTGATGGCACAGATGCGCGCGACCCCGATCAACGACTTCTTCGCCAAGAACGGCAAGATCCGAATCGACAGCCGCATGGTCCACGACATGTATTTGTTCGAGGTGAAGAAGCCGTCCGAGTCCAAGAACGAATGGGACCTCTACAAGCTGCTCGCCACCGTGCCAGGCGACGAAGCCTTCCGTCCGCTCGACAAGGGGGGCTGCCCGCTGGTCGCGCACTGACAGTCGCGCTCCTCTTCCCTCTCCCCGTTCTTCAGGGTGAGGGGCTGCCTCGGCAAATTCGAACGATAAGAGTTCGCAGAGAACCCCCTCACCCGAAGCCTTCGGCTTCGGCGTCCTTTTAGACAACGGCCGCCTAAAGGCGGTCTATGCTCTCCCCGCAAGCGGGGCGAGGTTTAGAACCGCAGCCTACGAAGACCAAAAAAACGCGCCCGGCAAAACCCGGGCGCGTTTCTTTTTTTGCCGGCGCCCTCGACAGCGGGCGGCATTGCGACAATACTATCTTCGATTGCACAAACTCGGATAACCGTTTTCCGCTGGACGCCGGCCAACGCAGGCGCCGGCATCGGTTTTTTTGAAGAAGAGAGTAATTTTCATAATTGAGGGGCGATAAATGAAGCGTCTTTTCCTGATGGGCTGCCTCGCTTTTTCCTGCATTTTCGGCGGGATCGACAGTTCAGCCAGAGCGGACGACGACATCGGTTGGGAAGTCGTTCATCCTTTTCGTTTCTTCAAATACGATTCCGATTTTGAAATTCACCGTCTTGCCTATGAGGATCTGAAAAGCCGGCCTTCACCTGGAACCCCGACCATCCTCGAAATGGACGGCCTTTTGAATCGCCCTGGATGGTGGGACCAGGAACTAAAGCCCGAGATTATTGCCAGATATGACAACCCTTCCCTGAATTCGCCTCGCAAAATTCTCGTTGCGTTGCGAAAGCTCGAAATCGAAAAGCAACAACGCCCCAAGGGGGCACCGGAACTGGCGAGCCAACATTCCGGTGAAGTTTCGCGAGAATACGATTTTCGCAGGATGGGCTGGGCAAGCCTGCTTTTCCCGTTTCATCAGTCCGAGAATGAAATCGGAAAAGGCGAACTGATCGACGCGGCAAACGTCGGCGTCTGCTGGAATCGGGCGGGCCAGCGTCACAACAACTGCGCGGATTACATTAAGCCGCCATTTCACACCGTAAGCCTTCGGCCAACCAGGACAGACCTTCCCGGCGACACTCAATGCACATGGAGCGTCGATGATGGTTCAGGCGCCAAATTTATCGGCCCGCCCGAGGGCACGACCTTGTCGGCGCCATGCAATCGCGCCGTTCGCCTTCGTGTTCCGTTCGAGCGCGAGGCCAGCATCAAGTTGAGCGTCTCCGGCTCGACCTATCGGCAGACCGTCAAGGTACGGGACGCGCTTGCCGTCAGTCTCGGAGATTCCTTTTCTTCCGGCGAAGGCAACCCGGACGTGCCGGCAAAAATGAGATGGACCTCAGCGACGGACCGCGACCCCATAACGATTCCCAACGCGGATGAATTTGCCGTCCCGGGATTTATTCCAATGCGAAAGCGGAGCGGCGATTATTTCGCCGCGCAATGGATCGACCGCGCCTGTCATCGTTCCGTCTACAGTTATCCCGTGCGCGCGGCGATTCAGATGGCGCTGAAAGACAAGCACAGGTCCGTGACCTTTCTTGGATATGCCTGCAGCGGCGCAGAGGTCAACGAAGGACTGTTTGCTCCTTTCATGGGGCCGGAATACGCGTCGAACAAGGACGACATGCAGCCCTACAAGCAGGCTCAAATTCCGCTGATGTTGTCGGAACTGTGCGAGCAATACGCCGGCAGCGGCGTGCGTGACGAACCGATTTCCGCGAGCGAGGAGGATCGCCTGATCAAATCCGGCCTCTACAAGTTCGGCAAATCGCGGGGAGCGACGGCGGCCTTCGATCCCGCCTATCGTTGCGGCGGGACCAACGCAGCCGGGTTCAAGCGGCCGATCGACGTGTTGATGTTGAGTATCGGCGGCAATGACGCGGGGTTCTCGAAGTGGATCAGGGCGGCGATCACGTCATATTCCGGCGGATCGACCGATGCCTTCCTGCCGATTTTGAAGGGAGACGCCGAATGCACCGCCAACGCGGGAAGCTGCAACGAAATGACCGGCCGCTGGCGACGGCTCGAAGCACGGTATGCGCTGTTGCGGGAATTCCTGAGCGAGCGGGTCTCGTTCCGCAAGCCGGAACGACAGCCGGTACTGGTGTACACATATCCCGGCTCGGCCACCGACAAGAATGGATATTGCGCATCCGGAAGTTCCGGAATGACGGTTCTGGATCTTCCGAGCGTCTGCCTGCGTGTCGAGGACAAGGGGATCACGAAGCTTCCCTTCATCGAAGCGTTCGTGAATACGAAACTCAATCCGCGGATCGCCAACTTCGCGAGGCCGGAAGGCGCCGCCAAACCATGGCTCGTCGTCAACGACGCCGACGACTACATCTCCGGCTTCAAGGAACGCAGCTTCTGCGCAACGGACGTGGATCAGGCCGGAGCGCAGCCCGAGCCGCAAAACAAGTGCTATTCGCGGCGCGAAATTCTCACTTTGCACAGAGCAGGGAAAATACCTGTCTTCGATGCGCATAACGAGAATGAGACACTGCACGTTCCCCGGAACCTCGGGACCTGGCAGCCGTTCAATCCGGTGCTGGATTTTTCACCCTACCATCCACGCCGGCGCTGGATGCGAACCATGAACGACGTCTATCTCCTGATTAATCAGCAAAGCGCCGAAACCCGGGACACCGATGTCGTCACCCTGCTCGGATTTGCTCAATCCGCGGTGTATGGGGCTTTCCATCCGACCGCGGAAGCCCACGCACGGGTCGCAGACTCCTTCAGCAAGGGCGCCGAAACCATGCTGAGGGAGCCCTGATCTCCGGTTCCGTTGCCGACGGCAGCAACCTTCGCATAGACGCCGCCAACACAAGAACGCCGGCCTCTCTCGGCAAACGGAGAGAGGCCGGAAAAGCCGAATATAGGCTGCGGCAACGTCAGCATTCGAACTTGAACGAGACTTTCAGCTTGGTGCGGTAGGCTTCGACCTTACCCTTGGCGTCCAGTTGCAGATCGAGCGTGACGACCTCGGCGACGCGAAGATCGCGCAAGGATTTTCCGGCCCTGGCGAC
>JAYVYQ010000116.1:0-2176 GCA_043784125.1 Afipia sp. | reverse complement strand
TCAGCGCAACATTGCGGTTGTGCTTCAGCAACTGATACTTATCGAGCCCGGCTTCGTTGGTGTTCGAAAGGATGTTGCCGAGATCGGAAGTAACCTTAGCTTGGGGATTGGTCATGGCGGCCCTTGGCGGTGAGACGTGATTGCAGGATTGCTTCGGCCCAGCGGTAGACTTCCGGTGCCATTTTCATCAGCTCGAATGAATCACGATTGTTCGCAATTTTGTGGCCGTCGAATCGGATGGTGAAACAAGACTTGGGAAGGTCTCGCGCTCGCAACGTGAAAGCATGTTCCGTTTTGGCGTGCAGCGTAACGCTTCCACGTCGCCCGATGGTCGTGCTCATTGTGCGGCCCCGACGTGCTGCCGGATATCTCTGACCTCGTTGCGAATCTGGCGCACGTGATCGACCGCAAGCACGACGGAGCCGAGATGCTCGCCAGCGTCCTTCCGCTCGCGCCGCTGGATTTCGAGCGCGACTGCAACTTGCGTGGCGCTGGTGCAGTCGGCACAGTCTGCGATGACACGGGCCTGCAGGAAGTCTACGCTGGACAGCGAGGCTCCCGTGGCTCCGGCGATGGCGACGAGCGCAACCTTCGCCGCTTGGGTAAAATCGTCAGCGACGCCGCCCTCGACAACTGTAATATGTCGAAGCCGGTCGGCCAAATCGCCCATAGCTTCAAGCAGAAGCCTGACGATGTTGTTAGGCTCATTGTACTTCGGTACGAAGGTGAACCCTTTCGGCTCCGCCCGGTCGTGCTCCGAAATCGAGAAGCCAGAGTCGCGTGCGTGAAGGACAGCGACAAGGCTGGCTCCGCTCATTAGGGTAACGGTGTTCATGGTGGTCAGTCCTTTTTGATGAGTTTGCGCTGTAGGCCGAAAGCATTGCCATCAACGTCGGAGAATGAAGGCTTGTCGCATGATGCGAGCGCCTGCCACGGTGAGAGGTCTTGATCGTCGGCTTCCGCGTCGGCTTCCGGGTTGATGCCCTGCGCCAACATCTGGACGCGATTGCGCTCGACAATGGCGCGAGCGTTCGCGTCGAGGTCCGCTTCCTCAATGTGGCGCACCATGTCGGCGAACATGCGGACGCCTTGAACGTAAGCCCCCTGTGCCGATGGACGCCCGGCCAGCCTGTTGCACGCCGCCATCAGCTTGCGCTCGTCGGTGGCGGCTTCATCGATCAACCTTGTGAGGTGGTCCGTGTCGCGCTCCCGTTGACGCAGCCTGTTAGACTGATCGATTGCGCGGATGCGAACTTCTTCGACCTTGGCCTTTCTTTTGAGGATCGAAATATCGACTGGCATCGTGAGCAACTTTTGTAACTTAACGTCCCGCTGCGCGGCTGGCTGATCGGCGAGCCATCGAACGACATCGGGTCGTGCGAGGCCAGCTTCTGCAAGGCGACACATGCGGCCTTTACCAATCTGTGCCGCGTCTCTTTGGGTGATTTGCCCCAACATCACAGTTGCACCAACAACCGATACCGAGGATGACCGCCACGCAGCAATGGAGTTTCCTCGACCACGGTGACATTGTTCATGAAGGCCACACGCGCGGCGTCAAGCCACCGTTCGACCTGCATGAAATCCGGGTAGGTCTCAAGCAACGTTCTGCCGTAGCGCAGGGCTGCTTCAAGATGCAGTTCGTCGCACATAGTTTTCCGCGCCGCGTTCCTGATCTGAGCGCGCGAAAATGGAAGGTCGTTCTCGACGCATGCGAGCCGGATTTGTTCGACCTTGCGATTAAACACGCGGCTTGCGATATCGGGAGAAAATATCCCCGACTGTATTTTTGTCGTCATAGCTGGGTACCAGTTCAGTGAGGGCCGCACGGTCGGTGCCGTGCTGCCGGGAAAGGTTGTCAGGAATCGTCTGCTGCAAGCGCGTCGGCGAGAGCGTGATCGATACCGAGGTCGGGCTTGTGCGCTGCCATCGCGGATTGCCTGTGCAAGATCATCGAAGACAATTCGCCCCGCGTTGCGACGTGCAAATGGCCAAACGTCAGGCTGATCTTTTCGTCTTCCGTGCGGTCGCTGGCGAACAGCGCCACGACCTCGCTCGTCGAGAACCGTCCGCGATATTCACGAAGAGGCTTGCGCGCGAAGGTGTCAGCCGCAGCGTCGTGCAAAACTTGCAGGCGCTGCGCGTCTGTTAGGTGCGCGATGATTTCAGCCGGTGA
>JAYVYQ010000115.1:0-4083 GCA_043784125.1 Afipia sp. | reverse complement strand
CCGACACTCATGCCACGCCTTCAACTCAAGCGACCGACAACAGCGATCTGACATGTCCCAGCGTGCAGATCCGTTTCGGCGCATCGACGCTGGCGGTGGGATTGCCCGGCAAGCCAGCCAGCGGAAATGATCTTCGCTATCAGGGCACGATCACCCGCACTGCGCGCGACTGCACTCTCTCCAATGGGCAGATCACCGCGCGCATTGGCATTCAGGGCCGCGTGATCGTTGGGCCGGCTGGCGCCCCACCCACGGTGGACGTGCCGATCCGCGTCGCAGTGGTGCAGGACGGCGCCCCGGAGAAAATCATTTTCACCAAGGCTTTCAAGACAACCGTCGAATTGTCATCGGGCGATCTCAATTCCGAATTCAGCATGGTTGCCGAAGGCCTGATTTACCCGGTGCCGACAGCGGCGGCGAACGATCAGTATATTTTCTATGTCGGGTTCGATCCGGCGGGCGTGAAGCCCGAAGCCCCCGCCAAGGGCAAGAAGAAAAAGTAGCCATTTGCGGATACAAAAAAAGCCGGCGTCGAAAAACCGCACCGGCTTTATTCGTTTGAGGTATCTGCGCTCAATTGAGCTTGTCGCGGACGTCCTTGATACCCTTTGAAATCAGATCGTCGGCGACCTGACCCTTAACCGACTGCGACATGATCGATGTTGCGGCGGTCACTGCGGCTTCTGCGGCGGCCGCGCGAACATCCGCAATGGCCTGCGTTTCGGCCTGCGCGATCTTGGCTTCCGCGGTCTTGGTGCGGCGCGCGACGAAGTCTTCCATCTTGGTTTTTGCTTCAGCGGCAATGCGCTCGGCGTCGGCCTTGGCGCTGGCAATGATGTCCTGAGCTTCGCGCTCGGCTGCGGCGTGACGCGTTTTATATTCCGCGAGCAGCTTTGCGGCTTCATCTTTCAGGCGGCGCGCATCGTCGAGTTCGGCCTTGATGCGGTCGCGGCGATGATCGAGCGCGGTCAGCACGGTTTTGTGGACGCCCACATAACCGAACACGCCCATCAGAATGACGAATCCGACGGCAACCCAGAATTCGGCTTCCTGCAGCATATGCATCATCGCATTATCCCTTCAGTGACGCGCCGACAGCGCTGGCGACTGCCTTGGCGTCGGGTGCCACACCTGTCAGCTGCTGCACGATCGCGGCGGCTGCATCGGCTGCGATGCCGCTGACATTGCTCATGGCCGCTTGCCGGGTTGCCGCAATGGTCTTTTCGGCATCGGCAAGCTTCGCCGACAGGCGCTCTTCCAGAGTCTTGCGCTCGGCTTCGGCTGCGGCGTTGAACTTGTCGCGCGCCTCCGTGCTGATCGCTTGGGCCTTGGCACGGGTGCTCGCAAGCTCGCTCTCGTAAGATTTGAGGGCGGCGTCGGACTGGTCCTTCAGCTTTTGGGCGTCGGCCAGATCGCCGTCGATTGCATTCTGGCGCGCGTCCATCGTGCCGCCGACCTTCGGCAGCGCGAGGCGGGACACGATCAGATACAGCGCGACAAAAGCGATCAGCAGCGAAACCAGCTGCGACGCGAACGTGCTCTTTTCGAACGGCGGAAAGGTACGGGCATGGCCGCCATCCGCCGTCGTGTGAGCCGCTGTGTCTTTGCCATGACTTTCAGCCACGGGATTCTCCTCTACGGTCGATCGCGGTTCTCAACAGAACCGCGCCGGCCAGATCGGTCAGACTTAGAGCGCGAACAGCAGCAGAAGCGCGATCAGCAGCGAGAAGATGCCGAGTGCTTCGGTCACGGCGAAACCGAAAATCAGGTTGCCGAACTGGCCCTGTGCTGCCGAAGGATTGCGCACCGCTGCGGCAAGATAGTTGCCGAAGATGATGCCCACGCCTGCGCCTGCGCCGCCCATGCCGATGCATGCGATGCCGGCACCGATGTATTTTGCTGCTACTGGATCCATAACGAACTCCTTTGGGGTTTCAGAAATTGGCGTGAGAGGCCGATCAGTGGCCCGGATGAATTGCATCGTTGAGGTAGATGCAGGTGAGAATGGTGAATACGTAGGCCTGAAGGAACGCGACCAGCAGTTCGAGTGCGGTCAGCGCGATCACCATGCCGAGCGGCAGCACGGCGCCGAAGTAACCGACAATGCCGATGCCGGCGAGCACCGGAATGAAGCTCGCGAAAACTTTGAGCGCGATGTGGCCAGCGAGCATGTTGGCGAACAGACGCACCGAATGCGAAATCGGCCGCAGGAAGAACGAGAACACTTCGATCGGTACGACAATCGGCATGATGAAGATCGGCACGCCCGATGGCCAGAACAGTTTGAAAAACTTCAACCCGTTCTTGTAGAAGCCATAAATCAGCACCGTGAAGAACACCGTAAACGACAGCGCCGCGGCGACAATGATGTGGCTGGCGACCGTGAAGGTGTAGGGGATGATGCCGACGATGTTCGACACCGCCAGAAACATGAACAGCGAGAAGATCAGCGGAAAGAACTTCATGCCTTCCGATCCCGCCGTGGAGCGGATCGTGTTGGCGACGAATTCGTAGGAGATCTCGGCGACCGATTGGAAACGGTTCGGCACGAGCTTGCGGCCGGCGCCGAGCATCAGCAGCGAGATCACCGCGACGGAGGCGAACATGTAGGCCGACGAATTGGTAAAGGCGATCTCCTGACCGCCGATATGGCCGATCGTGAAGATCTTCTGGATATTGAACTGGTGGATCGGATCCATCCGCGTCGCATCTCTCAAGTCGGCCGGCGAACGCCAGCTCTAGATTAAATCGTCCAGTTCGCGCGATCTATTGGCCGGAATTGCCTGGAGGCATACTTGCGGCACGTATCACGTTCCGGACCCCGGCGGCAAAGCCGAGCAGCAAGAACACGATCATCCCCCAAGGTGAAATCGACAGTAACTTGTCGATGCCCCACCCAATCAAAGCCCCGACAAGAACACCAACGACCAGTTCCGAGGAAAGCCGGAGACCGCGCGCCATACCCGAGGCATTGGCTGCTCTGTCTCCACTTCCTGCTCCGGTCTGGCCTGCCTGGGCCTTTCGGCTGCCCCTGATTTGGGACAACCGGTGATCCAGATCGCCGAGTCTTGCGGAAAGCGCAGCTTCATCGGACGACGACTTGTCGCGATTTCCATTCTTCTGGTCGTTCGTGCCGCCCGCCATGATGTGGAGACCCGAACAAACGCTGAAATCAGATGGAAATGACGTCCATCGCCCTCAAAAGTCGCGCGGACCATACTTAGCGCACAAATCCAAGTCAAGGGCTCGTGAACCATAGCTAACTAATTGAGATTGAAGCATTTATTGGCGAATTTTTTCGCCCTCAACAAGCCGACATCGCACTGCGAAATCGATCGTCGTTGTGGTGCTTCCGTGACGGCCAAGTTGCTTGATAAGGCCGTCCCTGTCTGGTCGGATGCCGCCCTCGACAGCCAGCAAATGGAGTCCGAATGGCGCGCCAGATCGACTATTATTTCTCCATCCAATCGCCGTGGGCCTATATCGGCCACGCGCTGTTCGAGGATGTCGCGAAAGCGAACAATCTCAAGATCAACTACAAGCCGGTATTCTTGGGCGAACTGTTTTCGGAAACCGGCGGTCTGCCATTGGCGAAGCGTCATCCAGCGCGTCAACGCTATCGCCTTGTCGAATTGCAACGCTGGCGCGACAAGCGCGGGCTGCAATTTCATTTCAAACCGAAACATTGGCCTTTCAATGGGCGGCTGGCCGACGGCGCGGTGATCGCGGCGGTTGAGGCGGGGCAAGATCCGGAACCGTTTCTGCGTCGCGCTTACAAAAGTGTGTGGGAGGGCCAGCTCGATCTCGGCGATGCGGCGACAATCACGAAACTCGCCGACGAGTCGGGATTGCACGGCGCAAAACTCGTGGCGCGCGCGCCATCGGACGAGATCGGCGCGATCTACAACAAGAACCGCGACGATGCGATTGCGGCCGGCGTGTTCGGATCGCCTGCGTGGGTGCTCGACGGCGAGGTGTTCTGGGGACAGGACCGGATCGAATTGCTCGCTGATGCGTTAAAATCAGGTCGTAAAGCCTACACGCCGGATGTCTGACGCTGCGGCGACAGCCGCATCGACATAA
>JAYVYQ010000114.1:0-11770 GCA_043784125.1 Afipia sp. | reverse complement strand
GGTGATTTGCAGCGCCAGACGCGGCAACAGAGTCTCGACAAGCTCCGTCTGATGATTTCGGAGCTTGTGCCCCTTGCGGCGGCCGAAAAAGGAGCCGTGGCGGCGGTCATCATGCGATGTTTCGTTGTGTGCCATCGATGATCCGTCTGCCGCACTTCGGCGACCGGCGCACGCGGAATCTTTAGCGCCGATCCGGCGGCTCGCGTGACGCCATCTGCTCGACGAGATCGACGATGCTGCGGCGTAGCTTGGGATCCGTAATGCTCGTGAACGCCCGCGCCAGCGCAAGACCCTCGGACGTTGCGAGAAAATCCGACGCATAGGCCGGCGACGGCGCTTCGCTCATGCCGCCTTCTGCGAGGTGGCCGGACGGTCCGCCTTCAAACAAAAAGGACACCGGCACCTGCAGAATTTCCGAAATCTGCTGCAGGCGGCTGGCGCCGATGCGGTTAGTACCTTTTTCGTATTTCTGGACTTGCTGGAATGTGAGGCCCAGTGAATCCCCTAATTTCTCCTGGCTCATGCCGAGCATGATCCGGCGCATCCGCACGCGGCTGCCGACATATTTGTCAACAGGGTTGGGCGCCTTGGGTGTCATCGTCCATCTCCTTCAGCCGCAATCGGAAACGAGATTTCGTTATCGCAAGCGACCAAGCCGGAATACGCCAACTGCTTCTTGAGGGTCAAATAGAGGCCGCGCGTTGAATGAAGATTTTGAGTCAAGTCCGAGTCCGTATTCTGCATCAATATACCGGCCTGCGTCCGTCTGACTCAAGGTTTCATAACTGAACTATCAGAGCAACTACGGCGGATTAAAGAATAGGTTTCGACATGCGCCGCCGAATGACAAAGAGCAACGTCAGGACGACGAAAACAGCGGCGGGAATGTCCCGAAAACGCACATAAGGCGTCGGCTCTCCTTCGGCCGGCAGCCCTGAATCGAGCACACCTTCGATGCCTAGGTCGAGCCGCCCGACGATACGGCCCACGGAATCGATCACCGCCGAAATCCCCGTATTTGCGACGCGGACGATCGGCAGGCCTTCCTCGATCGCGCGCACCCGCGTCTGCTGCAAATGCTGATAGGGACCGGTGCTGATCCCAAACCATCCATCATTGGTAAGGTTTACGATCCAGCTGGGGCGATCGTTGGCCGGCACGATGTCACCGGGAAAAATTGCCTCGTAACAGATCAACGGAAGCACCCGGGGTGCGTTCGGTAGCGACATGGTACGGCGGATTGTCCCCGGAATAAAACCGCCAACGACCTTCGTGAGCTGTACGAAGCCGAGCTTTTCCATCGTGGTCTGAAACGGCAGATATTCTCCGAACGGCACCAGATGGAGCTTGTCGTAGACCGACAGGATCGTGCCGTCATGACCGATGGCATAAACCGAATTGTAAGCGCGCGTGATCGCGATTCCCGGCGGTTGATCCGGTGGCTGGATCGCCCCGGTGATGAGCGTCGTGCCATCCGGCAACAGGCTGGCGATCTGCGCCATCACGTCGGCTTCGCGCGCCAGAAAAAATGGAAACGCGGATTCCGGCCAGATGAGAATGGTGGCGTCGCGCACGCCGGTGGATTGTGGCCCCGTCGCCCGGTCGGAAAGTGAAATATACTTGTTCATCACCTCCTGCTTGGCGGCATAATTGAACTTCACGTCCTGCTGCAAATTCGGCTGCATCAGCCGCAATTTGACGTTCTCGACAAACTGCGTTGGGTTCGATTGCAGGCGCAATGCGCCGTAAATCCCCATCGTGACGAGAAGGAGCGCCGACAACATCAGCGGCATCCACCTGTGGCGCGAATTGGAACGCTCATCGATCAAGGCGGCCGGACTCGCGAATACAACGACCGCAATGAACGTCAGACCCCAAAGCCCGATCAGCGACGCGCTTTGTGCGAGCGCAAGCGGCTCGGTCAGCGCATAGCCAAGCGCGTTCCATGGAAATCCCGTCAGGATGTGGCCGCGCAACCATTCGCTGACGGTCAGCGCACAGGCCAGCGCGAGAATGCGCGAGGCGTCATTGGTCCATATCGCGCGCGCTAATCCGAATCCGATCGCCATGAAAATCGCAAGGCCTGCCGGCAGGCCCATGACGGCGAACGGCAGCAGCCATGCGAATGTCTGCGCGTCCACCAGAAACGCGTAGCCAACCCAATAAAGTCCCGCGATAAAATAACCGAACCCGAACCACCAGCCGCTAAGTGCGGCGGCGAGAATGCCGCCGGCGCGTCCGGCGCCTGCGCCGTCGATCAGCCAGACCACCACCGGCATTGTCAGAAAAAGCACCGGCCACGCGTTGAACGGCGCCATCGCCAGCGCCGACAGCGCACCGGCAAGACATGCAAAGACTGCGCGCTTCCAGCCCCAGGCGAGAACGATCTCGGATGTGATCGCGCGCAACGACGTCATTTATTGCCTGCGCGGTCGTCGTTGGCGTTCGATGACGGATTTGATTGAGGGTTCGCGGTGTCGGCCGCGGCCTCCCGGCGGCGGGTTTCACGATGGCGCAGATTGGAGCGCTCCTTGCGCGTTCCGATGCGGACGCGCTTGACGCGGCGTGGATCGGCGTCGAGCACTTCGATCTCGAAATCGCCAGGCCCGGAAATGACTTCGCCGCGCACCGGCAGTCGGCCCACCTGCGTCACCAGATAACCGCCGAGCGTATCGACCTCCTCGCCGGCCTCACCGGTGTCGAACTCTTCGCCGACGACGGATTTTACGTCCTCGAGACTGGCGCGCGCATCCGCGATGAAAGAACCGTCGCTCTGCTGCACGACCGAAGGTGCTTCGTCATTGTCGTGCTCGTCGTCGATCTCGCCGACGATCTGTTCGACGATGTCTTCGATCGAAACGAGTCCGTCGGTGCCGCCATACTCGTCGATCACCAGCGCGATATGAACGCGCGTCGCTTGCATCTGCGCAAGAAGATCGATCGCCGGCATCGACGGCGGCACGTAAAGCGGTTTGCGCATGATATTGGCGTCCGCCAGCGACATGCCGAGATTGACCGAGCGCAGATCGAGGCCTGCGGGAAAAGGCTTCTTGCGCTTTTCATTGACGGCGGCGGACACTTTCGCTTTCGCCGTCATGAGACCGAGCAAATCGCGGATATGCACAAAGCCTTCAGGATCGTCGAGCGTATCGTTGTAGACGACGAGACGCGAATGCGCCGCGCTCTCGAACAGGCTCATCAACTCGCCCAGTGAAATGTCGCGCTTGACCGCGACGATATCTCCGCGCGGCACCATGACATCGGCAATGCGACGGTCGTGCAGCCCGAGAATGTTGCGCAGCATTGTGCGCTCGGTGGTCGAGAAGCTGGTCTCGTCGGGCGCAGATGCATCGAGCACCACCTGCAGATCGGCGCGCGCCGATCCGGGTTTCCAACCGAACAGAGTGCGCAGCGCCCGCATCAGCCACAGTTCGGATGACGGGCGCAGCACTTCGGCCTGCGTCACAGGGACAAGTTGTCGGTGGGCGCGCGTTGCTTCGGCTTTGTCGCTATCCTGATCGGGCACTTAGTTCACCTGACCTTCGATCGCATAGGGATCGGGAATACCCAGCTGCGCGAGTATCTTCCGCTCCAGCTCTTCCATGATGTCGGCGTCGCCGTCTTTTTCATGATCGTAGCCGATGAGATGGAGAAAGCCGTGCACGGCGAGATGACTGAGATGATTTTCAAACGGCTTATGTTCTGCATCTGCCTCGGCGCGGGTCGTCTGATAAGCGATGGCGATGTCGCCGAGCGTGCGCGGCGCGTCGTCGTCGCGCGGACCGGTCGGCTGCAATGCCGGGAATGACAGCACATTGGTCGGCTTGTCGATGCCGCGCCAGTTCTTGTTGAGGGTGCGAATGCCGTCATCGTCGGTGAGGATGATCGCCAGTTCTGCGTCGAATGTTTCGGCATCGACCATTGTGGCCGCCATCTCGATGGCGCGATGAATCGCGGCTTCTGCGCCGCTCTCGCTTTGCCAGCAATCGGCGGTCACGAGGATTTCCGTCTCAGGTGAATTCGATATCGGCATCGGTCGCGGCTGTTGTGGTTCTCGGCTCTCGGAATTTTCCACGCGTCAGGACACGATCACGACTTGGACGAGCCGTTTGGCTTCGGCACGCCCTCGTAAGCAGCGACGATGCGCGCCACCAATTCGTGACGGATAACGTCCTCGGCGGTGAATTTTACCTGCGCAATGCCCTCGACGCCGTCGAGCAGTTTTGCGGCTTCGGCCAGACCCGAAGGCTGGCCGTTCGGTAGATCGACCTGACTCGGATCGCCGGTAATAATCATGCGGCTGTTTTCGCCCAAACGAGTCAAAAACATTTTCATCTGCATTGATGTCGTGTTCTGCGCCTCATCCAAAATGATCGCCGCATTGGTCAACGTGCGCCCACGCATGAAGGCCAGCGGGGCGATTTCAATTTCACCGCTTTGCAACGCGCGTTCGACGATGCGCGAATCCATCAAGTCATAAAGTGCGTCGTAGATCGGCCTCAAATAAGGATCGACCTTTTCGCGCATGTCGCCGGGAAGAAATCCGAGCCGCTCGCCGGCTTCAACTGCGGGGCGCGATAGAATAATGCGATCGACTTCCTTGCGCTCGAACAATTGACATGCCTGCGCGACGGCAAGCCATGTCTTGCCAGTGCCGGCAGGGCCGATGCCAAATACCAATTCGCTGCGCTTCAATGCACGGATGTAGGAATCCTGCGCTGCCGTGCGTGCGCGCACCGGACGCTTGCGCAGATTGATTTCCTCGAATTGCGATTTTGCGGCCTTCGGGTCGAACTCGAACAGCGAGCCCTGCGCGATAACGGCGCGGATCGCGCCTTCCACATCGCCTTGCGCAATGTCCTGCCCGCGCACGGCCTGCTCATAAAGCATTTCGAGGACGCGCCGCGCGGCGTCGCAGGTGTCGCGCGATCCGGCGATCGTGATGTGATTGCCGCGCGAGTCGGCGACGACGCTCAGGCGCCGCTCAATCAGCGCGAGATTTTGTCCGTAGGGGCCGACCAGTGACGAAGCCGCACCGTTGTCATCAAAGGCGACAACGATCTGGGTCTCGTGCTGTTTCGGAAGATCGCGGTCGTGCTTGCGTCCGGGGGCGAGGCTTGGCGAATCCGATGCGCTTTTTGGCAAGGGCTCAGGCTCCGGCGGTCATGGATGTGAGGGACGTATTTATCTGCGCACGCGTGGCGTCAGGCGGCACGGCGAGCGCGCCGATCAGGCTGTAGCGATCGAGACTCTCAATAGTGACGGGGAGAACTCTGCCGATAATATCGTCCGAGGCAAAAACATGCGCGGGCTGAAGGTGCGCTGTGCGCCCGACGATCTGCCCCGGATTTCGCGCGCCGCGCTCGAACAGCACATCGACCGTCTTGCCGATGGCCGCCGCATTGAAGGCGGCTTGCTGGCTGTCGATCAATTCCTGAAGCCGCGCCAATCGCTCGTCCATCACTGCGGTCGTAACCGTCTCCTGCATGTCCGCGGCTGGTGTTCCCAGCCGGGGTGAATACTTGAACGAATACCCACCAGCGTAACCGATTTGCCCGACCAGCGCGAGTGTTGCCGAAAAGTCTTCCTCTGTTTCGGTGGGAAAGCCGACGATGAAATCCGATGTAAACGCAATATCTTCGCGCGCTTTTCGGAACCTGTCGATGGTCCGGCGATAATCCGCAGCGGTATGTTTGCGGTTCATCGCCTCAAGAATGCGGTCGGAGCCCGATTGTACCGGCAGATGCACCAGCGGCATCACGGCTGCAATATCACGGTGCGCCTCGATCAGCGCGTCATCGACATCGCGCGGGTGGCTCGTCGAATAGCGCAAGCGCACGATGCCGGGAATTTTTGCGAGGCGATGCAGTAGCGCGCCGAGCGACGACGGCTTGCCGTTCTCGCCTTCGCCGTGAAACGCATTGACGTTCTGGCCGATCAGCGTGATTTCACGCACGCCATTGTCGGCGAGACGCTGCACGTCATCGACAATGCGCGCGACCGGACGGGAAATTTCCATGCCCCGCGTGTAAGGCACGACACAGAACGTACAGAATTTGTCGCAGCCTTCCTGCACGGTGACGAACGATGAGACGCCGCGCGCGCGAATAGCGGTAGGCTTCGGGTGCGGCAGCGATGCAAATTTGTCTTCAGTTGGAAATTCGGTCTCGATGGCGCGGCCTTCGGATTTGGCCCGCGCGAGCAACTGGGGCAGATGATGATAACTCTGCGGGCCGACCACGATATCGACCGCGCGTTCGCGACGTATGATCTCGCTGCCTTCCGCCTGCGCCACGCATCCCGCAACGACGATGCGCATCTCGCGTCCGTTGCGCGCGGCGTCTTCCTTGGTGGCGCGCAGCCGGCCCAATTCCGAATAGACTTTTTCGGAAGCCTTCTCGCGAATGTGACAGGTGTTGAGAATGACGAGGTCTGCGTCATCCGCGCTCGCGGTCTCAACGAATCCCTCCGGTGCCAGCGTGTCCACCATGCGCTGTGCATCGTAGACGTTCATCTGACAGCCGTATGACTTGATGTGCAGCTTGCGCGGCGTGTTCATCGCTTTATGTGGGCGCGTTGGATCGGCATGGCGCTCAGATATAGCGCAAATACTCTGGAATCCAGCCGCGAACTGCCGAATGTCCTGAAATGATTCAGGATTTATCGTCTTTGGTGTCGTCGAGCGGGACGCAATACAGTTCCAGCCGGTGATCGACCAGTTTGAATCCGAGTTTGCGGGCGATTTCCGCCTGCAATTTCTCGATCTGCTCAGAGGTGAATTCGATCACCTTGCCGTCGCGCAGATTGATGAGATGGTCGTGGTGATTGTCGCGCATCTGCTCGTAGCGCGCGCGGCCTTCGCGAAAGTCATGACGCTCAATGATGCCAGCGTCTTCAAACAGCTTCACTGTGCGATAGACCGTCGAAATCGAAATCTTGTCATCGACCGCGATACAGCGGCGATACAGTTCCTCGACGTCCGGATGATCGTGCGCTTCCGCCAGCACGCGCGCGATCACGCGGCGTTGCTCGGTCATGCGCATGCCGGTCGCAGCGCATCGCTTTTCGATGTCGGTGAGACTCCCTGCCGGAACGGATTTGAGAACAGTCATGGTTTCAAGTCCCGTGAACGGGCCTGTTTTGCCACCGGGGAGCCGCTACGACAAGTCTCGCTGCATCACGACGGCGTTCAATTGTTCGCCGCCCGCGTCTTTGTAATACCGTTCACGCCGTCCCACGACGCGAAATCCGGCCCGTTGGTACAATGAGCGGGCGGGCCGGTTATTTTCCTCGACTTCAAGAAACACGGTTTTGAGCCCATATCCGGCCAAGTGGCCGAGATGCGTGCGCAACAGATCGCGTGAATAACCCCGGCCGCGATACTTCGACGCAATCGCAACCGAGAGAATTTCCGCTTCATCCGCCGCGATGCGCGACACGATGAATCCAATGGTGCTGTTCCCACTGCGGAGGCGATGCGCCAGCGCATTTCGCTCGATCAGGATTTGCTCGAATTCGTCGGTGCCCCATCCGCGATGAAACGACGCCCGATGCAGCTGCGCCAGCCGCGGCGCATCGCGCAAACTGGCGGGCTCAACGACGGCCGCGATACTGCCGAACAGTTTTGGAAACAGCCGCGATGGAAGATCGGCGAACCAGACTCCCAAAGACGACAGCACCGACATCATGTGGCGATCATCGCGGTGAACCGGCCTGAAGCGGATCGATCTTCGGTTTGGCATCGGGTGCGCGAAGATAGAAAGGCTTGGCCGGCGATTTTGCAGGATCGGTCGCGGCACCCACCCACGCAACCCAGGCAATGTCGGGGCCGGGTTGCGCATCGACAAGCGACGGCGTCGGCATTTGCGGCGGCCAGCGGTCGGCAAGCATTCTCGCCGCATTGCCGACAATGCGAACGGCACCGAAGCGTGCCGCGCGAAAAGTCTCTTCAATCGGGACCACGCCGGGACGGATCAGGGTAGCGCCATTTCCCGCGATGGCCTGGAAGTAAACATTGTCGTGCCGCGCATCGATCGCAACGACAATTGGCAGCGCACTCTCTTCCGCAACGAGAGGCGCCATATAGGCGGACAGCGTCGTCAGCCCCACGATCTCCTTGCTTGCCGCGAGCGCAATGCCGCGCGCGGCCGAGATTCCCACGCGCAATCCGGTAAAGCTGCCGGGCCCGGTGGTGACGGCAATACGATCAAGATCCAGATAGGCGACGCGGGCTTTTGTCACAACGCGCGCGATCAGCGGCATCAGCGCTTCGGCATGGCCGCGTTTCATCGGCAGCGATTCCTGCGCCAGCATGGTCTTGGCCTGCGTGTCGAGGACGGCGGCGGCGCAGTTATCCAGTGCGGTATCGATGGCGAGAACGAGCATTGAAAAACCGGTCAAACGAAATGGCGCACTCACCGTGCCGCTGAAAAAGCAAAGGGGCAAGCGCTTCAGCGCTCGCCCCCAAGACTTTCCGGTAAAGACTTTCCGGTAAATTAGATAATTTACATCGGCCGGACTTCAACCACGTCCGGCAGGAAGTGCTTGAGCAGGTTCTGGATGCCGTGCTTCAGCGTCGCCGTCGATGACGGGCAGCCTGCGCACGAGCCCTTCATGTCGAGATAGACAATGCCGTCCTTGAAGCCACGGAATGTAATGTCGCCGCCGTCGCTCGCGACTGCCGGGCGAATACGCGTTTCGAGCAGATCCTTGATGGTCGCCACTGTCTCGGTGTCGGCTTCGCTGAAGAATTCCTCCGCATGGGCGTCTTCCGGCTTGTCGCCGTCGGCGAGCAGCGGCGCGCCGGACATATAGTGTTCCATGATGACGCCGAGGATCGCCGGCTTGAGATGCTGCCAGTCGCTGTCGTCCTTGGTCACGGTGACGAAGTCGGAGCCGTAAAAGACCCCCGTGACGCCGGGGACTTCAAACAGCCGTCCGGCCAGCGGCGAACGCGCAGCGGCGTCTTTATTGACGAACTCCATCGTGCCGGTGTCGAGCACGGTGCGTCCGGGAATGAATTTCAGGGTCGCGGGATTGGGGGTGGCTTCGGTCTGGATAAACATGGCGTGCCTCCGGCACATCGCCGGTTCAAGGCCGACGCGAACGGGTGAATGTGGGTGGTCCATAACAGATGGCGCTGGAAAAAGCACGATCAAGGGGCCGTGAGCCGCACCACTTTAGGACAATGCGTCGATATTGGTGTCGCTGAGGTTTCCGGGCACGATTGCCAGTGGTATCGGGAATGTGCCTGCAGTATGGGCGAGCATTGCGATGATCGGCCCAGGCCCTTCGGCGCCAACGCTGGCCGCCAGCACCAGCAGGGCGATATCGACGTCCTTGTCGATGACATCGAGAATCTGCTCCGACGGATCGCCTTCCCTGATGACGCGCTCAGGCGTGATCGCCGCAATCCCGTTGGCGCGGCCGGAGGCGCGGTCGAGCGCCGCATTGGCGTTTTCCATCGCCTCAGCGCGCATCACTTCCGCAACACCAAGCCATTGCTGGTTGCGGTCTTCGGTGTCGATGACGCGCAGCATCACCACGCCGCCGCCAACGCGCACCGCCCAGCGGCTGGCGTAATACACCGCGCGGTCGCCCTCGGCGGTGTCGTCAACGACGACCAGGCACTTCGGCTTGTGGCCCTGTTCGTAACTTCGGCGCTGACTGCTCATGAATGTCCCCGATGACGAACCGACATTGCGGTCATGCTGCCACGCGCGGGGCTATGCCGACAAGGCACCCGCGCCGCAACTTCATATGCAAGTTTGCAAATTATGGCGGCGGAACATGCGTGGCCAATAGTGCAACCGGTTACGGCTTGCGAATGAACCCGACGATGTCCTTGACGTGGTTCATGGTCTCGGCGGCGATCACGCGCGCGCGATTGGCGCCATCGACCAGAACCGAATCCACGTAAGCCGAATCCTGCGTCAGCTTTTTCATTTCCGCGCCGATGGGGCCGAGTTTTTCGACCGCAAGATCGACAAGATTGTTTTTGAATCCCGAAAACTGTCCGCCGCCGAATTCCTTGAGCACGTCGGATTTGGCTTTGCCGGATAATGCCGCGTAGATGCCGACGAGGTTGTCGGCCTCGGGACGTGTCTTCAAGCCTTCTTCTTCGCTCGGCAACGGTTCGGGATCGGTCTTTGCCTTGCGGACTTTCTGCGCAATTGCTTCGGCATCGTCGGACAGATTGATGCGCGAATAGTCCGAGCGGTCCGACTTCGACATCTTCTTCGAGCCGTCGCGCAGCGACATCACGCGCGTCGCCGGGCCGGTAATCAGCGGTTCCGGCTGAGGAAAGAATTTCTCGTCGAGATTGTGAGCCTTGATGGATTCGGAGAAGTCATTGTTGAATTTCTGCGCGATGTCGCGCGACAGCTCCAGATGCTGCTTCTGGTCCTCACCGACAGGCACATGCGTTGCGCGGTAAACCAGAATGTCAGCCGCCATCAGGTTCGGATAGGCGTAGAGGCCGACCGACGCGCTCTCGCGATCCTTGCCGGCCTTTTCCTTGAACTGCGTCATGCGGTTCAGCCAGCCCAGCCGCGCCACGCAATTGAACACCCAGGCCAGCTCCGCGTGTTCGGCGACCTGGCTCTGATTGAACACGATATGTTTTTTTGGGTCGATGCCGCTGGCGATGAAGGCCGCAGTCACTTCGCGAATGTTACGCGTCAGTTCTGCGGGGTCTTGCCAGACCGTGATGGCGTGCAGATCGACCACGCAATAGATGCAGTTGTGAGTGTCTTGCAGTTTGACGAAGTTGACGATGGCGCCGAGATAATTGCCCAGATGCAGATTGCCTGTGGGCTGCACGCCTGAAAACACAAGTTCTTTCGCCATGATCGCTGTCCCTTAGCCCGGTGGAGAGGCTGGAATTACCGTGCCGTCACTTGCCACGCGTGTCCGGATCGCGCAAGTCGCCGACGCGCAATGCGATCAGCGCTTCGCCCCAATTCACCACGCCGAGCAGATCGAGCAGCAGGCCGTAGAACGAGATACCGGCGGCGACAAGGCCGCCCAGAATGGTGAGCTGCGCCATGAAGCCCGCATTGGCCACCACGGGGGCGACGAAATACTGCGATGTCAGCAGCATGACACCCATCGTTGCGGCACAGATCGCAATTCGCGGTAATCTTTGCAGCGCAGTCTCGTCGATAGAAAAACCAATCGTGGTGACGCCGCGCCAGCCGAGTACGCCGGCACAGAACCATGCGCCAAGCGAGATGCTGGCTGCAACGCCGTTTGCGCCGAAATTTCGACCGATCAGCAACCCGAACAGAATCGCGACGGCAATTCCTGACAGCGTCGCAAATAACGGCGTGCGCGTGTCGTCGCGTGAAAAGAATGCGGGCGATAACACTTTTGTCAGAACGTGCGCCGGCAGTCCGACGGCGAGGATCGACAGCGCCTGTGCGGTCGCGGCGGTGTCGCTTGCCGTAAATGCGCCGTGCTCGAACAGCACGCGGATGATCGGCGCGCTCAACACGATCAGCGCCAGCATAGCGGGCATCACGAGCGCGATGGCCAGCTCTAGCGCGCGGGATTCGGCGGTCATCAAGGCCTGACGATCGCCGCTTTGAACCGCGCGCGTCAGTTCAGGTGTCAGCACGGTTCCCATCGCGACGCCGACGATGCCGAGCGGCAGTTCGATCAGCCGATTGGCGAAATACAGCCATGAGACAGCAGCGGGTGAGGCCGATGCCACGATGGCGCCTGCGACGATAAGAAATTGCGGTCCTGCGTTGGCGATCATGCCGGGAAC
>JAYVYQ010000113.1:0-19865 GCA_043784125.1 Afipia sp. | reverse complement strand
AAGTGATCGACGTCGGTCATTTCCTGCCCATGGCGTTCGCCGACTGGTTCAGCCGCAAGGAAATCCGTCCGTCAGTGACGGCGCAGAGCATCCTGCTGGTCGACGACTCGGCGTTCTTCCGCAACATGCTGGTGCCGGTTCTCAAGGCTGCCGGATACCGCGTCTCGGTCGCGCAGAGCGCGCATGAAGGTCTCGGTCTGCTTCGTTCGGGCAGAGACTTCGACGTGGTGCTGACCGATATCGAAATGCCAGAGATGAACGGGTTCGAATTCGCAGAAGCCATTCGCGCCGACCAGCGCATGGGCGAGATGCCGATCATCGCGCTCTCCTCGCTGATTTCGCCTGCTGCCATCGAGCGCGGTCGTCAGGCGGGCTTCTACGACTATGTCGCGAAATTCGACCGGCCGGGCCTCATTGCGGCGCTGAAAGAACAGACCGCCGAAATGAATCAGGCGGCATGAGGATGAGCATGGACGAGCATCTCGACGAATCCGACAAGGGCATCACCGAATACGTCACCGCGATGATTGGCGGCCAATTGTTCGGCCTGCCGATCTCGCGCGTGCAGGACGTGTTCATGCCCGAACGCATGACTCGCGTGCCGCTGTCGTCGGACGATGTCGCGGGCGTGCTCAATCTTCGCGGGCGCATCGTGACCGCCATCGATATGCGCGCGCGTCTCGGCCTGCCGAAGAACGAGGACGAGGGTCCGCCGATGGCGATCGGTGTCGATCTGCGCGGTGAATCCTACGGGCTTCTGATCGACAATATCGGCGAAGTTCTCAAACTCGCGGATGACGGCTGCGAAGTGAACCCGGTCAACCTCGATCCGCGCATGGCCAAGATGGCCGGCGGCGTGCATCGCCTCGACGGTCAGTTAATGGTGGTGCTGGATGTCGATCGCGTTCTGGAAATCAATCCCGACAAACTGGCCGCGTGAGCCAGCACCGAAACGAAAACGAGAATTGAAATTGGAAACGCCCCGCCGGGGAATCGAAACGCAGAGGCAGTAAAATGAAAACATGTTTGATCGTGGACGATTCGAGCGTGATCCGCAAAGTCGCGCGGCGAATTCTGGAAGGTCTCGATTTTCAGATTCTGGAAGCCGAGGATGGCGAGAAGGCGGTTGAGGTTTGCAAGCGTGGCATGCCGGACGCTGTTTTGCTCGACTGGAATATGCCGGTGATGGACGGTTATGAATTTCTGCGCAACCTGCGTCTGATGCCGGGCGGCGACAAACCCAAGGTGGTGTTCTGCACGACCGAGAATGACGTCGCGCACATTGCGCGCGCGCTTCATGCCGGTGCCAACGAATACATCATGAAGCCGTTCGACAAGGAAATCGTCACCGCGAAATTCCATGAGGTCGGCCTGATCTGATTTTTCTTTCGGCGCTCCGCTGCAAGCGGAGCGATCATTCCTTTGTTCGTCTGCGTTGAGTTGAGTTTATAATGAGTAATGTCATCACGGCGTCTGCCGGTTCGGCCAATGTGCGGAGCGATGCGCTCCGCGTCATGGTGGTCGATGATTCAGCCGTGATACGGGGATTGATCTCCCGTTGGATCGAAGCCGAACCCGGCATGGTTGTTGCCGCATCGATCCGCACCGGGCTCGATGCCGTCAATCAGATCGACCGCGTCAATCCCGATGTTGTCGTGCTCGACATTGAAATGCCGGACATGGACGGCATTTCGGCATTGCCGCTGCTGCTGAAGAAAAAACCGAAGCTCGTCGTCATCATGGCGTCCACGCTGACCCGCCGCAACGCGGAGATCAGTTTCAAGGCGCTGTCGCTCGGCGCATCCGATTATATTCCAAAACCGGAAAGCACCCGCGAGGCGGGCGCAGCGGATGTGTTCAAACGCGACCTGATCGAAAAAATCCGTCATCTCGGTGCGCGGTTGCGCCAACCGTTGACAGTGGCCAGCCCTCCGATTGCGCCGAACACACCGGCCAAGGCGGCCGCCCTTGCGTCGCTGCCGCGCACCTCGCTTGGCACCATGCCGCGCGTCGCGCAGCCGAAACTGATGCTTCGTCCGTTTGGCGAAGTCGCGCCAAAGGCTCTGCTGATCGGCTCATCGACAGGCGGCCCGCAGGCTTTAATGACGCTGGTCGCGAGCATCGGTCCGGTCATTGACCGGTATCCGGTGCTGATTACGCAGCACATGCCACCGACATTCACGACAATTCTCGCCGAACACCTTGCGCGTAGCAGCGGACATCTCGCGCGCGAAGCCATCGACGGCGAAGCGGTCAAGGCCGGGCAGATCTATCTCGCACCCGGTGGGCATCACATGCGCGTCGTGCGGAGCGGCGCAGGCGCTGCGATTGCGCTTGGCGACGATCCGCAGGTCAATTTCTGCAGGCCCGCGGTCGATCCAATGTTCACCTCCGCAATCGATGTCTGGCAAGGCGGCATCATGGCCGTGGTGCTGACCGGCATGGGTTCGGACGGTATGCGCGGCGGCAAGGAGCTTGTCGCTGCCGGCGGCAGCATTATCGCGCAGGATGAAGCGACAAGCGTGGTCTGGGGCATGCCTGGATCTGCCGCGAATGCAGGAATTTGTGCGGCTGTGCTGCCGATCGATCAGATCGGACCGCAACTTGTTCGGTTTTTTTCAGGAGTTCGGCCGTGACACCCCAGGATTACGAATATCTCTGCAATATCCTGAAGGAGCGTTCGGGGTTGCTGCTGGCTGCGGACAAGCAGTATCTGATCGAGAGCCGGTTGCTGCCGCTTGCGCGCCGCGCGGGTTTGCCCGGCATCGGCGAACTCGTTCAGAAAATGAAGAGCGGCGCTGACGCACTGATCGTCGATGTGGTCGAAGCCATGACCACGAACGAGACGTTTTTCTTCCGCGACAAGATTCCGTTCGACAATTTCAAAGACACCGTGATCCCCGACCTCATCAAGGCGCGCGCCGGCCGCAAAAGCCTGCGAATCTGGTGCGCGGCGGCCTCGACCGGGCAGGAGCCGTATTCGCTCGCAATGCTCCTGAAGGAAATGGGTTCCGCGCTGACCGGCTGGCGAGTCGAGATCGTCGCCACCGACCTGTCGCAGGAGGTGCTGGAGAAATCCAAGTCGGGAATGTACAGCCAGTTTGAAGTGCAGCGCGGTCTGCCGATTCATCTGCTGGTCAAATACTTCGATCAGGTTGGCGAATTCTGGCAGCTGAAGCCGGACGTGCGATCGATGGTGCAGTATCGTCAGCTCAATTTGCTGAAGGATTTTTCCCATCTCGGCAAATTCGACGTCATCTTCTGCCGCAACGTTCTGATCTATTTCGATCAGGCGACAAAGATCGACGTGTTCAACCGCCTGCTCAAGGCCAATGAGAGCGACGGTTGCCTCTTTCTCGGTGCGGCCGAGACGGTGGTTGGCCTCACCAATGTCTACCGGCCCTGCCAGCAGCGCCGTGGCGTCTATGTGCCGAACCTTGCGGTCGCGCCTCCTCTGTTGCCTGCGAAGGCTGTTGGCGGAACAGTGGCGCGCAGGGTCCACTGACCGCGACACTTGCGTCGTATAGGCGCCGCGTTGGATTGCGGCGCCGTTGACAAGTGCTGAACCCTTTGGAATAAATCCGGCATGAGGGTTTGCGATCTCCCTACGAGGCGACATGCCCAAGTATCGCGTCCCGTTTTTACGAGGGCGCAGCTATGTCGTCATACACGTCCATCCCATCCGATAAGCTTTTGCGTCTGACTACAAAGATTGCAATCCTCTCGCGCGGAGACGCTGTCGTGCGCCAAGACGCGACACCATCGAACAGCCGCTTTGTTCGTGTCTTCGAAGCGTTGTCTGCCGTTGGCATCGAAGCCATTCCCGTCGTCTATGACGAAGCATTTGCCGATAACGTTTGCGACCAACTTCTCTCCGTGAGCGGCGTTCTCGTTTGGGTCGATCCTATTCATCAAGGCAAGACGCGTGCAGCGCTCGATACACTATTGCGCGAGGTGTCCGCGCGTGGGCCATGGGTCAGTGCTGATCCAGATGTCATCTTGAAAATGGGTGTTAAGGAGGTTCTCTTTCGAACGCGCGAGATGAGTTGGGGCGCCGACACCCATCGCTACGACAATGCCGACGAATTTCGCTCTCTATTTCCAGAGCGCTTACGCAATTTCGGCCCGCGCGTCCTCAAACAAAACCGGGGCAACGGCGGCCAAGGTGTGTGGAAAGTCGAAGCTCTGCCAAATTCACAGGAGATGGTCAGCGTGCTGCATGCCCAGCGCGGCAGCCGTCTTGAAAGCGTTCCACTCGAAACATTCCTCGACTCGTGCCAGCCCTATTTCGGCTGGGGCGGCTGCATCATTGACCAAGCCTTTCAGCCAAGGCTGTCTGAAGGGATGATTCGCTGCTACATGAGCGGCGCTCACGTTGCAGGATTCGGCCAACAACTGATTAAAGCCTTACTTCCGCCGCCGCCGGAAGGCCCTGACGCGCCAGAAGCTCAACCTGGCCAACGCATGATGCACGGTCCGGACGCTCCGCAATTTCAGAGGTTGCGACGCCGGATGGAAGATGAGTGGGTGCATCAACTCATGGCAACACTTGATATCGACGAAATAAAGCTTCCGGTTATTTGGGATGCCGATTTTCTTTTGGGCCCTAAAGATGTCTTGGGCCATGACACCTACGTGCTCTGCGAAATCAACGTGAGCTCGTGTTTCGCAATTCCCGACGAGGCCCCGGCAGCGATCGCACGGACGGTCAAAAATCGCCTGCGAAACGCGAAACCATCCGAAGCAGCGACGTGACTGTCATTAACAAAGGAGATTTCTATGCGAGCCTTTTTTATAACAATGCTTGCACTATTTTGTCTAATCGCAAGCGGGGCAGCGTTTGCCCAACAATCCAACAACTGCAAAGTGTGCGGCGATCAGCAGCGGGCCTGCATGAAGAATTACCCCGGCCCGACCTGCAAGATGGAATACTCCATGTGCATCAAGTCCTGCAAAAAATAACTGACGATGGGCCAAAGAGTGACAATGACTGAGACAACCTCAAACCAGTCCATCGCGAACAATGACGCAAGCCACGGTGTCTCGTTTCGCGAGGCATTCTGGGTGTGGCTCAAGATCGCGTCGTTGAGTTTCGGCGGCCCCGCCTGACAGATCGCAGTGATGCATCGTATTCTTGTCGAAGAAAAAAAACTGGATTTCCGAAAGCCGGTTTTTGCATGCGCTGAACTACTGCATGCTGTTGCCGGGACCGGAAGCGCAACAACTTGCGACCTATATCGGTTGGCTGATGCATCGCACCGCAGGCGGCATCATGGCGGGCGGATTGTTCATCCTACCCGGCGTCATCGCCATTATGGGTCTCAGCTATATTTACGCCGCTTACGGCAATGTCGGGTTTATCGAAGCGCTGTTCTTCGGGCTGAAAGCGGCGGTGCTCGCCATCGTTATCCAGGCGGTCGTACGCGTGGGCAAACGCGCGCTGCGCAATCGGATCATGATCGGGCTGGCAGCCAT
The DNA here is from genome assembly GCA_043784125.1 of Afipia sp. Taxonomy (GTDB): domain Bacteria; phylum Pseudomonadota; class Alphaproteobacteria; order Rhizobiales; family Xanthobacteraceae; genus Afipia. The sequence continues at coordinate 14,390 of JAYVYQ010000113.1, read as the reverse complement.
CGCATTTATCGGGATTTTCTTTTTCAATGTGCCGTTCCCGATCATTATCATCGCGGCGGGACTGATCGGTTTTATCGGCGCGCGGCTGGGGCGGCCGGAGTTCGAGGCACTCGCGCATGGCGGCGGCAAGCAAACCGCGCTGGTCGATAATCTGTTGAGCGACGAATTGCCCGATCATGCGCGGCCGACCGTGGCGCGCGCGTTGAAAGTGAGCACCCTATGGCTGTTGCTATGGCTGGTCCCGGTCGCTGCGCTCATTGTCACACTGGGGCAGGCCAACGTGTTCAGCCAGATCGCGCTGTTCTTCAGCAAGATGGCGATGGTGACGTTCGGCGGCGCCTATGCGGTGCTGGCCTATGTCGCGCAGCAGGCCGTCGATCACTATCACTGGGTCGGTCCACGCGAAATGCTTGACGGTCTTGGCATGGCGGAAACCACGCCAGGGCCACTCATCATGGTCTTGCAGTTCGTAGGCTTCATGGCGGCGTTCCGTGAGCCCGGAAGCCTTTCGCCGATGCTGGCAGGCACGCTCGGCGGGCTGCTCGCGACGTGGGTGACGTTCACGCCATGCTTTCTCTGGATCTTTCTCGGCGCGCCTTTCATCGAGACGATGCGCGGCAACAAGGCACTCGCGGGCGCGCTGTCAGCCATCACGGCGGCGGTGGTCGGCGTGATCCTCAATCTGTCGATCTGGTTCGCGATCCATACGGTGTTTCGTGAGGTCACGCCGGTGCGTTCGTTCGGCCTGTCGTTCGAGGCGCCGGTTCTCTCCAGCGTCGATCCGTATGCGCTCATCCTCGCCGTCGCAGCCGCACTGGCGATCTTCCGTTTCAATGCCGGGATGCTGATCGTGCTGGCCGGATCGTGTTGCGCGGGGCTGGCGCTGCATTTTGCGGGGCTGGTTTAATCCCAAACAAAAACCCCGCCATTTACGGCGGGGTTATAGTCGGGAGGAGAGAGCGATTTGCTCTCGTAAACCCGGATCAGGCTGGAATGCGGACTTCTTCTTCGTGCGGTTCGCGCAGCACGTAGCCGCGGCCCCACACCGTCTCGATGAAGTTGCGTCCGTCCGAAGCGTTCGCGAGCTTCTTGCGCAGCTTGCAGATGAAGACGTCGATGATCTTGAGTTCTGGTTCGTCCATGCCGCCGTAGAGATGATTGAGGAACATCTCCTTGGTTAGCGTGGTGCCTTTGCGGAGCGAGAGCAGCTCCAGCATCTGGTATTCTTTTCCGGTGAGGTGAACGCGCTGTCCGCCGACTTCGACCGTCTTGGTGTCGAGGTTGACGACGAGGTCGCCGGTCTGGATGACCGACTGGGCGTGACCCTTGGAACGGCGCACGATCGCGTGGATACGGGCGACCAGTTCGTCCTTGTGGAAAGGCTTGGTCATGTAGTCGTCGGCGCCGACGCCGAGACCCTTAACCTTGTCCTCGATGCCGGCGAGGCCGGAGAGGATCAGAATGGGTGTCTTGATCTTGGAGACACGCAGCTGCTTAAGAACATCGTATCCGGACATGTCCGGGAGGTTCAGGTCGAGCAGGATGATGTCGTAATCATAAAGCTTTCCGAGATCGACGCCCTCTTCTCCGAGGTCCGTCGTATAGACGTTGAAACTCTCGGATTTGAGCATCAGCTCGATAGACTGCGCAGTGGCGCTGTCATCTTCTATCAGCAATACGCGCATGCCAGTCCCCTATAGGTCGCCGCTCCGGGCGTCAGGCCGGCCGCATATCTGCGGCACTGGAAAAACGCCTTTGAACAACTGATTCGGATCCTGACGACATATGGTTAACAAATGCTGATTCGTGCCTGCAAGCTCTTTCGTGCAATTTTTGTCGAATCGCGCTAAGATATTGCGTCTAGTCAGCTTTTCTAACCGTATGCCTTCGTAATCCACATTAAGAGACGGGTCTAACCGACTCCTGCGACTCACACCTTTGTTCTGAAGGTCGAGCGCTCTCAGTCACCAAAGACAGTGACGTAATGATTAACGATGCGGGTAAACACGGAGTTAAGAGAAGCCGTCCGAATCGCCGAAACTTAAGGTTTTCGCAATGAAAGCGCTCGCCGAGCAGATTACGGACCTGGACGGCGCCAATATTTACGGTCGCGTGGTCGGCGTGCGCGGTCTGATGGTGGAAATCGCCGGACCCATCCATGCGATGTCGGTCGGCGCGCGCATCGTTATCGAGACCGGTACAAATCGATTCATTCCCTGCGAGGTCATCGGCTTCACCGGCAACAATGCGGTGGTGATGCCGTTTGCCGGTCTTGAGGGCGTGCGCCGCGGTTGCCGCGCGGTGATTGCCAATGCGGCGAGCCAGGTGCGCCCGTCTGCGTCGTGGCTGGGGCGTGTGCTCAACGCGATGGGCGAGCCGATTGACGGCAAGGGGCCGCTGACGCAAGGCCCAAACCCGATGCCATTCCGGAATTCGCCGCCGCCAGCGCATTCGCGAAAGCGGGTCGGGCCGCCGCTCGATCTCGGTGTGCGCGCGCTCAACACATTCTTAACCTGTTGCCGCGGTCAGCGCCTCGGCATCTTCGCAGGCTCCGGCGTCGGCAAATCCGTGCTGTTGTCGATGCTGGCGCGCAACGTCGATGCGGACATCTCTGTGATCGGTCTGGTCGGCGAACGTGGCCGCGAAGTGCAGGAATTTCTGCAAGACGATCTGGGCGAAGAAGGTCTTGCGCGCTCGGTGGTGGTGGTGGCCACATCCGACGAGCCCGCTTTGATGCGGCGGCAGGCGGCTTACTTGACTCTCGCCATCGCCGAATATTTCCGCGACGAAGATAAAGACGTGCTGTGCCTGATGGATTCGGTGACGCGCTTTGCGATGGCCCAGCGCGAAATTGGTCTCTCAGCCGGCGAACCCCCGACCGCCAAAGGTTATACGCCGACGGTGTTCACCGAATTGCCGAAGCTGCTGGAGCGGGCCGGCCCAGGTTTGGGCAAGGGGACAATCACCGGCATCTTTACGGTGCTGGTCGATGGCGACGACCATAACGAGCCGGTGGCCGACGCCGTGCGCGGCATCCTCGATGGTCATATCGTTATGGAGCGCGCCATTGCGGAGCGTGGCCGCTACCCAGCGATCAATGTTTTGAAGTCGGTTTCACGCACCATGCCGAAATCGGCCGATCCGGCTTTCCTGCCGACTATCACCCGTGGCCGTCAGGTCATGGCCACTTACGCGGATATGGAAGAACTCATCCGGTTGGGTGCCTACCGGGCGGGCTCCAGCCCCGAAGTGGACGAGGCGATCCGGCTCCATGAGCCGCTGGAGGACTTCTTAAGGCAGGCCAAGGACGAGGCGACCGGGCTGGGGGAGGGGTACCGCCGGCTCGAGGAAATCCTTCAGGTTCCTCAACCGCTTGAATCTTAAGTTTTGGAAACGGAACGCTAACTTTGTCACGCCATGATCCCGCCATCTGTGTCCAACCGGAGCGGCCCTTGCGGGATGCCGGTTATTGTCCCGCTGAATATTCGGGACTTCTGGGGAGTACGAGTCGATGAAGTCACGAGAAACGCTGATCCGACTTAAGAAATTTCAGGTTGATGAGAAGCGCCGTAGGGTCGCCCAGATTGAGGGCATGATCGCTGACTTCCAGCGCATGTCGGTCGATCTCGAGCGTGAAATCCAGACCGAGCAGGATCGCGCCGGTATCCAGGATCCGTCGCATTTCGCCTATCCGACCTACGCCAAGGCGGCCATTCAGCGCCGCGAAAATCTGACCCGTTCGGCAGACGAATTGCGGGTTCAGCTCGAAGACGCCAAGGCCGTTTTGGGCGAGGCTTTCGAGGAACTCAAGAAGGTCGAATTGCTCGACGAACGCGATCAGGCACGTGAACGCGCCGAGGAAAATGCCCGCGAGCAGGCCGATATGGACAGCATCGGTTTGATGCGCTCCCAGATCGGCGCGATGGCCTGATTTCAGGACGCACCGCCCTCCGAGGCTATATTCACTATTTGGAGAACCCGGGCCGTGAGGCTCGGGTTTTTTCTATTCCGGATTCCGTCCGCGACCGCACGGAGGGTGGACCGACCCCGTGCAAGATGTGATACGAACTGGCGAAGCCCCCGGCATCGAGGGGCGCCGACACCGTATTTCCACGCGCGAATTGAGATCATGGATTTAAGGATATTGAATGCTGACGCCAGCTGAACTTGTCTGGCTGCTCGCGTCGGTTGCGAAGGGCGATGAAGCTGCTTTCGAGCGGCTGTATGCGGCTACGCGCGCGAAACTCTTTGGCGTCGTGCTTCGTATATTGAGACGTCAGGACCTCGCCGAGGAGGTCATTCAGGAAGCCTACGTCAAGATCTGGAACAACGCCGGACAGTTCAACCCCGGCATGGCGTCCCCGATCACCTGGATGGTCTCGATCGCAAGGAACCGGGCCATCGATGTCGTTCGCAAGCGAGGCGAAACATCGATCGAAGAAGAACCCGCAGCCATGGAAGTGGCGTCGGATACGCCTGACCCGTTGGCGCGGCGTGAGATGACGGAAGAGCTGAAGCGTATTCTGGAGTGCGTCGGCCAACTGGACCCGGAGCGGCAGAAACTTGTTCTGCTGGCCTACTACAATGGCTGGAGCCGCGAACAGCTCGCGGAGAAATTCGATACGCCGTTGAACACGGTGAAGACGTGGTTACGACGAAGCATGCTCGAAATTCGTGAATGCCTCGGTCTGGAAAAGGTTTGATGAGCTACAGCGAAGACCATATCGCGCTTGCCGCGGAATACGCACTCGGCACTCTTGATGCCGACGAGCGTGCTTTGGTCGAGACCATGATGATCGTGGATCACGGTTTCAAGGACGTCGTTGACTCATGGGAGCGCAAGCTTGCGCCGCTGCACCAGATGGTCGGTGCCATCGAGCCGCCCTCGCATGTCTGGGACAATATCAAGATCGCGGCTGGTTTGACCGGCGGGCAGATTCCGATGTCGGCGATGCCGGTCTTCGTTGAGCCGCCGCCAGCGGTGGAGGAAACGCCATCGGCCTATATCCCGTCGCAGCAAATTCCGGAGGCGCCTCCGAGCTACAGCCATCTTGCGCCGTCCGATGCTGACATTTCGCGTGCGCGTGCGGATCTGGATGCGGCCATGCGCGCATCGGAGCCTGCGCAGGCGTCGCCGGAAATCATTGTTGCACCGGTTGCATCGACCGAATGCGCTGCATCAACGGTTTCGCATGTGCCTGAACGATCCAACGTCGTCGAACTGTCGAGCCGCCGTCGCGGTGGTGCGGCATTCGGCTTGCTGATGACCGCAGTTGCGGCGTCGCTTGCGGCAGTCGTGTCGCTGCAGGCCTATCGGCCGGAACTCCTGCCTGAACAGTTGCGCATCAAGCCGAAGATTCAGACGGTCGAGGTCAGGACACCTGCGCCGCCTGCCGGCGCGCAGTTCGTCGCACTTCTGCAACAGGATGAATCGTTGCCGGCCTTCATCCTGACGGTTGACACGACCACGAAGAATTTCACCGTGCGCAAGGTCGGTGCCGCGTCCGAGCCCGGCAAGAGCTACGAATTGTGGCTGATCTCGGACAAGCTTCAGAAACCGCGTTCGCTTGGCGTGATCGGCAACAGCGATTTCACGGTTCGCCCCGCGCTTGCTGCCTACGACAACGATACGATCAACAAGGCGACCTACGCCGTTACGGTTGAGCAGGAAGGCGGATCACCGACCGGCGATCCGACATCGGCACCTGTGTTCACCGGCAAGCTCGTCGAGAGCGTGCCTGCGCTGCCGGCATCCAATCGCTAAACGCGGCCCCTCATCTCGATCCGTCATCCCCTCATCTCGATCCGTCATTAAGACAACAAAAAACCCCCGTGGGGAGCGGGGGTTTTTCGTTGCCTCAGACTTGGGGACTCTGAGCAATCACAAGGCGACTTCGGGGGGCGGGGAAGAGTGCCTTATGAGTTCGTGAATTCCGTTAGCGGATCACCTGCTGATCCGAGCTTGCCGCAATAATTGTCTTGTTGGCCTTGATCGCTGGACCGCTCATGCGAGCCGTCTGCGTGTAACCATCGTCAACGGAGACTCGCGCCGAGATACCGGCAGCCGCAACACCGATCGCAGCCACAAGCGCCACCACCACGATCTTGAGGTGAGTCATTTTGTCAGCGCTATAAAACGAATGGTTCATCGCACTCTCCCGTCTCACTCTCGGACTGAACATTTGTCCTGTTCTTCTGTCCGCCGGTTCAACGTCTCTTGTTCTAGGTAACGTAGACCTCGGGATTTTGTTTCCTAGGGGGTCTCACAAACGAGTGATTTCTGTTGAGACCGCGAGAGGCATCAAAAATGCCAACAAAATTTCTGAACAGAGTCAGGCTGTTCCCAAAATTAGGCGATCACAGCGACAGAGCTGCTGACCCAATGAAAAGGGCAGAAACTGCTTGTCTGTGGTCATTTTGTCGCAGCCGCAGGGGCGTTTTCTGCCCAGCCGATCAGACGCTGCCGACGGTTTTCAGCCGCGCGCGCGGATGAATCTCGGCCTGCGACAGCACGGTGGTTTGGGCGCGGAAACGCTCCACCAATGACCGCACAAATGGCCGGATCGCTGCTGACGTGACCAGCACCGGTCCTTCGCCTTCGCGCGCGGCCTGCTCGAATTTGTCGCGCACTGCGGTCATGAATTCCGACAGCTTCGAGGGTTGCATGGCGAGGCTGCGTTCTTCGCCGGTGCCGATGATGGATTCGGCAAAAGCCTGCTCCCATTTCGCGCTGAGCGCGATCAGCGGCAGGTAGCCGTTGATCGAGGTGTTCTGCGCGCAGATTTGCCGTGCGAGTCGCGCGCGGACGTGTTCGACCAGCGTCGCCGGATTGCGCGAGAACGCCAGCGCGTCCGCAATGCCTTCGAGGATGGTGGAGAGATCGCGGATCGAGATGCGTTCGGCCAGCAGCAATTGCAGCACGCGCTGGATGCCCGACACCGTGATTTGGCTCGGCACGATGTCCTTGACCAGTTCGCCCTGTTCTTTCGGCAGGTCCTTGAGCAGCTTCTGCACTTCGCCGTAGGACAACAGGTCCGACATATTGGTCTTGAGCAGCTCAGTGAGGTGCGTCGAGAGCACGGTTGCGGAATCCACCACCGTGTAGCCCTTGAGCGATGCTTCTTCCTTGAGCGCGGCTTCGACCCAGGTCGCAGGCAGGCCGAATGTCGGTTCGGTCGTGTGCGTGCCGGGGACGTTCACTTGATTGCCGGCGGGGTCCATGACCATGAACTGGTTGGCCCAGATCCGGCCGGTGCCCGCGTCCACTTCCTTGATCTTGATGACGTAGGTGTTGGCCTCTAACTGCACGTTGTCGAGGATGCGCACCGCCGGCATCACGAAGCCCATCTCGATGGCGAGTGAGCGGCGCAGCGCCTTGATCTGCTCGGTGAGACGATCGGTGCCGTCGGGGCCGTTGACCAGAGGCAACAGCGCGTAACCGAGTTCGATCTTGAGATCGTCGATCTTGAGCGCGGTGGAGATCGGTTCTTCTGCGGCCGCAGCGGCGGCGGCTGCAGCGGCAGGTTCTGCGGCAACGCGCGCAATTTCAACCTTCGCGGCGCGATTGCGGTTCTGCGAGGTCCAGGCGAGGTAGCCCGCACCGGTGCCGAGAAGCAGAAACGGCAGCATCGGGATTCCGGGCAGCATCGCCAGCACCAGCATGACGCCCGACGACATGCCGAGCGCCTGCGGGTAGCCGGACAATTGCTTCATCATCGCTTTGTCGGCAGCGCCCGAGACGCCAGCTTTGGAGACCAGCAAGCCTGCGGCGGTCGAGACGATCAGCGCCGGCACCTGCGTGACAAGGCCGTCGCCGACTGTGAGTAGCGTGTAGGTTTTCGCAGCATCCGCAAAGCCCATGCCCTGCTGTGCGACGCCGATGATGATGCCGCCGATGACGTTGATGAACACCACCAAAAGGCCAGCGACCGCGTCGCCGCGCACGAATTTGGACGCACCATCCATGGCGCCGAAGAAGCCGCTTTCGTCTTCCAGCGCCTTGCGGCGTTCCTTGGCGGTTTTCTCGTCGATCAATCCTGCGGACAAATCGGCGTCGATCGCCATCTGCTTGCCGGGCATGGCGTCCAACGCGAAACGCGCCGCGACTTCGGCGATACGGCCCGAACCCTTGGTGATGACCACAAAGTTCACGATCACCAGAATCGTAAAGACGATGATGCCGATGACGAAATTGCCGCCCATCACGAAATTGCCGAATGCCTCGATGACGTGACCGGCAGCGGCGGTGCCTTCATGGCCGTGCGACAGGATCAACCGCGTTGAGGCGAGGTTGAGCGACAGCCGCAGCATGGTGGAAATCAGCAGGATAGTTGGAAACGCGGAGAATTCCAGCGGCGTCTGAATGAACAGCGCCGTCATCAGGATCAGGATCGACAGCGTGATCGAGATCGCCAGAAACAGATCCAGCACCACCGACGGCAGCGGCAGGATGAGGACGACCAGAATGGTCAGGACGCCGAAGGCCAGCGCGAGATCGCCGCGCTTGAGCATGCCTCGGATGTCGGAAAAATTCGGAAAATTCGAAGTGGGCGCCGCGTTGCCCGAGCCTGCCGTCACATCAACCATCGTCGCCGCTTCTCCACGCCCATGCCGTTCGCGGGCGCCAAATGTTTTCGCGGCGGCCGTCGGGCCGCCGGTTGAGAAGCGGTTCACCGCACTCGCATCCACAGGGCACACCCCGCTTTGAACGACTGATGACACGCGACTTCACCCGGCAAAATTTGCCCAGTTTATGGTTAGGAAAGGGTTAACGGGCGCAACTGGCCCCAAAACCACGCGAGCGGGAGATACACATTCCCGCATGGCCCGCATACGTCGAACCGCTTGACCCGACTCTCCCAGCCGCCCAAGTTGCGCCCGTGCCGGTTTCCATCGACTCAGCCTCTCATTCGGCTTTCAAGCCCGACTCGCGCGCATCGTGGGTGCGGCTGGGCATTGCCTTGGTCATCGGTTCGCTCGGCAGCGTCGGCATGTGGTCGGTTGTCGTGGTGATTCCAGTCGTTCAGGCCGACTTTCATGCCACGCGAGGCGGAGCGTCGCTCGCCTTTACGTGCGCCATGATGGGCTTCGGTATTGGTGGCGTGTTGATGGGCCGGTTGTCGGATCGCTTCGGCATTGTGCCGGCGATTGCCATCGGCATTGTTGGGATTTTTTTCGGCTATATCGGCGCGGGCTATGCCCAGGCGCTGTGGCAATTCAACATCATGCACTTCTTCATCGGCCTCGGCGCCGCCGCGACCTTCGGCCCCTTGATGGCTGAAGCCTCGCACTGGTTCGAGAAGTATCGCGGCCTAGCGGTGACGATTGCGGCCAGCGGCAATTACATCGCCGGGACGTTCTGGCCAACGATTGTGGAGCGTGGCACAGCGTATGCCGGTTGGCGGGCAACGCATATTGCTATCGGCATCGGTTGCTCCGTCGCGATGGTCATCGTGGTGATGATCCTGCGCTGGCAGATCGGCACTGAGTCCGTGCGAAGCCATGAAAACGCAGCCCCGCCGCGCATCGACCTTCGTCTCAGCACCAATGCGCTCACGACGTTACTCGGCATTGCCGCCATCGGCTGCTGCGTGGCGATGGCAATGCCGCAGGTGCATATCGTCGCCTATTGCGGCGATCTCGGTTACGGCGTCGCGCGCGGCGCTGAAATGCTGTCGCTGATGCTGGCATTCGGAATCATCAGCCGGATCGGCTCGGGCTTCCTCGCCGACAAGATCGGCGGATTGCGCACGCTGCTGATCGGATCGATCGCGCAGGGCGTGGCGCTGCTATTCTATCTGTTCTTCGACAGCCTTTCGTCGCTCTACATTATCTCTGCGATGTTCGGACTGTTTCAGGGCGGAATCGTGCCGAGTTACGCCATCATCGTGCGCGAATCGATGCCGGCCCGCGAGGCGGGCGCGCGCGTCGGCATCGTGATCCTTGCATCGGTGTTCGGCATGTCGCTCGGCGGCTGGGTGTCAGGCGTCATTTTCGACGCGACTGGGTCTTACGCCGCAGCGTTCGCGAACGGCCTTGCGTGGAACGCGCTCAACATCACAATCGTCGTGGCGCTGCTATGGCGGGCGCGGCAACGCATGGCGTTCGCGTAAACCGCTCTAGACGAAGGCCGAGACTAGCGCCGGAATCAGCTCAGCGTGGCTGACGGCTGACCCCACCAGGTAGATGAAGCCGAGAAACGCCAGGAAGCCGAGAAAGAACAGCACGAACAGCACCATCGAAATCCGCTTAGCGACGTCCGAAATGTTGGTCAGCCCGAGGCCGCCCGCGACCAGCGACAAAACCAGAAAAATAACCGCCCAGCGAAACATCCGTGTCTCCTGCCAGAATAAATACCGCCGCTAACGTGGGTTTCGCCGAATAGTTCCCCAATCCATGCCGCCCCCGATTGCCCGTCACCGGACGTCATTGTAATGGGTGGTCGTGCTGCTTCTTTGCTGTCAATCTGACGGCATCGGCGGGCCTGTAGCTCAATGGTTAGAGCCGACCGCTCATAACGGTCTGGTTGGAGGTTCGAGTCCTCCCGGGCCCACCAACTATCTGAATGGGAGCCGATCGATGCGCGCCGTTATTTTCCTGATCGCAATCCTGATCTGTGCCGCTTCGCCCGCTCGTGCGGCAGACGACGTTGCCGCCGGGCAGACGATTATCCGCGCGCAGGAACAGGCGATGGCCCGCGACGACGCGGCGAATGCCTATTCATACGCATCGCACGTTATGCAGACGATCTTCGGTCAGCCGGATATTTTCATGCAGATGGTCCGTAAAAACTACGCCCCCGTCTATCGCCATAAGAAATTCGAGTTCGGAGCGGGCCGGGAGTCGGACGGCAATATCGCGCAGATCGTCTACATTACCGACGCCGACGGCGATGAATGGGAAGCGCTTTACACGCTTGAGAAGCAGCCCGACGGAAATCTGAAGATCACGGGTTGTTCGCTGAAGAAATCAACGTCGGCGTGAGCAGGGTTACTTCGCCGCGACGAAATAGAAATCCTGCCGTCCCGACAGCGAACCGTAGCTGAACGGCTGCTGCTTCTGCGCGGTCGCGTCCATCACGTCGTCGCGCACATAGTCGAACAGGCGACGCACTTCCAAGCCTGGCGTTTGCAGATTTTTCACGAACGCGGTTGCGAACGGGCTGTTGTTGCCGGTGCCGTCGGCTGCGGTCTCGCCGTCCTTCGCCGCATAGACGATCAACGTTCCGGCTTCCGGTTCGACAGATGCGAGGCCGCGCGAGACCGAGCGCGAAGCGACCGTTAAGGACCGCTTCATCTGGTTAGCGAACGGATTGTCGCGGCAGGCGTCGAGGACAATCAGGCGCAGTCGCTTGGCGCGGCCGACGACGTTGCGGACCTGATCGAGCGACACAGCCTCGAAGCTAATGTCGCGGTCGGAGGCAATGCGCGCATCAACGGGAAGAAGATAGTTAGTGCCGCCGACTTCCATGCCATGACCGGCGTAATAGATCATCGCCCAGTCGGCGTTATCGGCCGCTTGCGCGAAATCGCGCAGCGCATTGGTCAGTGCCTCGCGTCCGAGATTGGTCTGCAGCGTGACGCTCTCGAAACCGACGCGCTTGAGGGTATTTGCAACAAGTGCGGCGTCGCGTTGCGGATTGGGAAGCATCGGCACATTTTGATAGTTGGAATTGCCGATCACGAGCGCGACGCGGCGCCCCATGTTTGCAACAGTCGGCGTCTGGACCTGCGGCTGCGGTGTGGGTGGAGTTGAGGCAAGCGCCTGCTGGCGGTTGATGGCGTTGACTTTATTGGACGCAGCCAGCGCATTCTTCGGATCGATCACAAGCGCCTGCTCGTAATCGGCAATCGCGCGCGCGTAATCTTTCTTGTCCGAATAGATGTTGCCGCGCGCGACATAACCGTCGGGGTCCTTCGGCGACATACTAATATATTGGTTGTAGTCGGCGATGGCCTTTTCGGGCTCGGATTTTTTTCGCCATGTCACGCCGCGATTGTAATAGGCCAGTCCCGCAGTCGAAGGGTTGATGCTGATGGCCTTGTCGTAATCCGCCATCGCCCTGTCGTAGTCGGTCAGGGTCTTGTAGATATTGCCGCGCGCGACATAGGCGTTGACGTATTGCGGCATCAGGCTGATCGCCTGATTATAGTCGGCGATAGCCTTGTCGTTTTCGTTCTTGTCGCGCCAGCTGTTGCCGCGATTGTAAAAGGCCAAACCTGCTTTCGGCGGATCGAGCTTTATCGCCTTGTCGTAATCGGCGATTGCGTCGTCCGGCCTGTTCTTCAGCTTCAGCGCATTGCCGCGGCTGATATAGGCATTCTGATAATCGGGATTGATTTTGAGCGAGGCATTGTAGTCGGCGAGGGCTTTGTCGGTTTCGGTCTTGCGCGCCCATGCCAGTCCGCGATCGTAATAGGCAATGGCAAGATTGCGCCCCGCTGCGATCTCCACATTGCAGGCTTCGATGGCGACATCGGTGTCGGGGGTGTTGTCAGGGTTGCAAAGATAGACCGCATGGGCCGGACTAGCGGCAAGCAGCGTCGCACACAGCAACGCGAGCGATACAACGGCAGAAAATTTTAGCATTTGAACTCCCAACCGATGCGCTGGACTTGCCGCATGGTACCATTCGCAAGGGCCGTGGGCAGTCTTTTTCTCGGTCGTTACGACATCGGAGGGGGTTCAACACCCCAAACGAAACGGCCCCGGATATCCGGGGCCGTTTGCATTTGAATCAATGGCTGGACTTAGGTCTTGCCCATGCAGTCTTCGATGTAAAACCAGCGATCGTCGCCGGCGAGGCCCTTGGCTTTCACTTCGTCGCGGCAGGCCTTGAGCTTGGTCTTGTTGGCGCTCCACTTGGCCTTCATTTCCTTCAGCTTCTCAGCTGTCAGTTTCATTTTTGAAGGCTTGGCAGGAGCGGTTGTGGTTGCGGGCGCGGTGGATTGGGCCGACGCGGTGGACATCGTTCCGGCGACGAGCGCTACGGCAACGAGATAAGCACTGATGCGAGACATGGAGATTTCCTCTGGTCTTAGTTGTTTGGCTTTATTGGAAACAAAGCTGCGGGAAGGGGATACCTTCCCGCAGTTCGGTCGTCGGGATCAGAGGATCTTCACGGCGCTTTCGAGCGTCTTGTAGACACCCCAAGCCAGCGGGATGCCAACGAAGGCCCAGAACAGCGCGGCCTTGGCGTCGAGACCGCCGTAGCCGATGCCGAACGAGCCAGTCTTCGCTGCGCCCGCAGCCGCAGTGGATGCCTGAGCTTTGGCAACCTCCGCATCGCTCATGTGCCACTTCGGATCGACCGGCTTGATAAGATAGTTGCAGATCAAGCCTGCGACCAACATGGCGCACAGGATATACATCGTCGTGTTGTAGAGCTGATCGCGCGGAACGCCGGCTGCAAGCTGGAATTCGCGGATGTAGTTCACAACCACCGGACCGATGATGCCGGCCGTCGACCACGCCGTTAGCAGACGGCCATGAATGGCGCCCACGAACTGCGTTCCGAACATGTCGGCGAGATAGGCCGGCACGGTCGCGAAGCCGCCGCCGTACATCGACAGGATGATGCCGAAAGCGAGCACGAACAGCAGCTTCGATCCCATTGCGGCAAAAGTCGGCGCAAGTGCGTAGAGCGCGATGCCGAGTAGGAAGAAGCAGAAGTAAGTATTCTTACGGCCCATCTTGTCCGACAGCGACGCCCAGAAGAAGCGGCCAACGATGTTGAACAGCGAGAGCAGTCCGGCGAAACCGGCGGCGATGCCGGCGATCTGCGTTTTCTGCACGGCGCTGAGAGCGTTGAAGCCGACATCCGGCAACCCAATCAGCTTGCCGGCAAAGATTTCCTGCAACATCGGCGATGCCATGCCGATCACGCCGATACCTGCCGACACGTTCAAAGTCAGCACCCACCAGATCAGCCAGAACTGCGGCGTCTTGTGCGCGTTGTCCAGATGCACGTTCTTGGCGGTGATCATCGCGTTGGCTTTGGCCGGCGCGACGTAGCCTTCCGGCACCCAGCCAGCAGGCGGGATACGATAGGAGAACGCGCCGATTGTCATGAACACAAAGTAGACGATGCCCAGTACGACGAACGTCTGCCAGACGCCGACATCGGTCGGTGTTTTGAAGTAGTTGATGAGGATGTTGGCGAGAGGCGAACCGATCATCGCGCCACCGCCGAAGCCCATGATGGCCATGCCGGTCGCCATGCCGCGACGATCCGGGAACCATTTCACCAGTGTGGACACAGGCGAGATGTAGCCAAGGCCGAGGCCGATGCCGCCGATGACGCCGGAGCCGAGCCACATCAACCAGAGCTGATGGGTGTAGATGCCGATGGCACCGAGGAGGAGACCGCCACCCCAGCAACAAGCAGCGAC